>JAKBLT010000010.1:0-35916 GCA_021831925.1 Thermoplasmata archaeon | reverse complement strand
CTGAGGAACTGGCAGAATCAATTGGTGAATCAATCACATCTTCCCCGTTTTACAGTCTTTTCATGATCTGCGGAATAGATTTTGCGCTGGGCCCCTCATTCGATATCGTACTACCGAAAGAGAGCCTGGTTTCAAACCGAAAGAAGCTTTTAAAGAGTTACAATCCAAGACTGGTGCTTTCATACCCTTCGGCAGCAAGGGAGGATGTTACCAATGCCCTTAGAGAGAGCAACCAGAAGATCGTAGTCTGTACTCTGACAGAATGTCTCCCACCATTTGATTCTGTGGACGAAGTGCTTGAAACAATAAAGAAAAGGAATGCAGTTTAAGCGGAATCCTCAATTCTGTACTTCGAATGCCTGTGATAGATTACCGTAGCCTCGCCAAGGAGCATCCCAGTGGTCAGTGTCAGTAGAACGGAAAAGATAACTACAAAATCAAGCTTCGGATAATAAAGGAGCACCAGAATTTTTGCCGAAAAAAACATTGTCCAGAAGAAGGCTACTGCGATAGACCTGCGGTAATACATATTCCCTTTTTTTGAGAATATACGGACTTTCCTGCTGAACAGAACACCAAGCGCTATCCCCAGGATGGCGATAACAAGACTCAAATATATCTCAATGAGGGGAGAACCTATGAAGGTAACAAGAACGAACATTGAATACAGTACTGGGGTAAAAAACAGCCTTGTATCTGAAAACTTCTCTCCAACAGCAGCTCTGGTAAGCCTATAGATAAAAAGAATCAGGATGAGCAGGATGACGGCGTAAGCAGGGTATTTTATTGGTATATAACTTAAAATCTTATTGATCAGTGTGGTTTCGTTCAGAAATGGGGTGTTCATCTTTGATCAATAATCAGCCTTTGCCTAATATTGTTTTGGCTTGTAGTTTAAGACAAAAAAGGATAATATAGGTCTTGGATTTACCGAATCTATATGACCGACAAACTTGCAGAGGTTGAGATATCAAAAGATGGTGAAATTTACTACGCTAAGGTCATTCTTCCCTCCGGGGAGATTGTAACTCTTGAAAATGAGGATTTTGAAGAGGTTCTTGAACAGATAGCCAATGACCTGCAGGAGAGATTCAGTTCTTAGGCGGGGATGGCCCAGTGGTACGGCGGCAGCCTGCTAAGCTGTTTCTCTATGAGAGCGAGGGTTCGAATCCCTCTCCCCGCGTCTATATAAAAGTTCGTATCTGTTCGACTCCCAGACTACCCACTTGCTGGGAAGTACATAAAGCGAAGTTCGGAATCCATTAATATATTTAATCTTCAATAGACGTGTCGATTATATCTGTCGTCTCTGGATCCCCTCCCGCTGAAACTCCAGCATTAACTTTTCCACATCAACTTGGATCGTCTCGTCTACTCATAGTTTGGCTGCATTGGATGCAGTCATACGAGCCATGTGCTGCAAAGTCATCTCTGCTCTGTCAAGAAGCAGCAGCAACCTAATCCTCTCGCTAGACGGACGAATATCTTCACTATACTATCAGGTAACCTGAAAGGTCTACCAACCTTGTTTCTGTTTTGTCTTGCTAGATCCTCTTTAATATTCTCGATTGCACTGAAATCGAGAAGATTCTCCATCCTTTTAACAAGCGATTCATTGTATAGAGGCCAAACTCTATTATCCTTCTTTGTTTTACAACTCTTGGGGTTGGGCATGAACACCACAACCCCAATTTAATTCTGGAATAAACTATTTTGAGGAATTACTCAACAAACTTGTATATTGAACAAGAGAAAAATACCGTCAGAATGATATTCTGAGATGCTCTAGACCTCGCATATTATAATTTCCTCTGTATCTTGGTTGTTCGATGATCTTCCCACTTTTTAGGTGATCAAGAAGCTTGTCAAAAGCAATGGCACCTTCAACCCTCGCAAGCGGTGCACCAAGGCAAAAATGTATGCCCTCGGAAAAGGAGAGATGTCTTATCTCCTTTCTAGTTATATCAAATTTCTCTGGTTCATTGAAGATTTCTTCATCGTGATTGGCAGATCCCACCATCACAGCTATAAACTTATTTTTCGCAACATCAAGACCTTCTATGCTAGCATTATCTGTCATCGATACCCTTCCAACCATTTGAACAGGAGGATCATAACGAAGCATTTCTTCTATGGCATTTTTGATGAGTGAACGATCATCAATGAGCATGTTCATCTGCTCCCTATTTTTCATGAGCGCATAGAATCCATTTCCAATAAGATTTGTCGTAGTTTCATGTCCTGCAACGAGCAACAATGTGCAAAGCGTCAGAAGCTCCTCCACTGTTATGTTGTACCCGCCTTCCATGTCGGTCACCATTTTGCTCAGAAGATCATCCGATGGATCCCTTTTTTTGATTTCCATCAAATCACTGAAGTATTTTCCAAGTTCTCCTTTCGCTACGAAACCATTGTAAATATCATCGTCCGAAGAGAGCGGATTCAGTAACTTTGCAAATTCGTCAGATAGAATCTTGAACCTTGGCATATCCTTTTCGGGCACACCCATCAGTTTGGCAATAACATAAGCGGGAAGTGGAGCTGCAAATTGTGTAATTAAATCTATTTCATGGGTACCATTTGGTCTAAGAAGATTTTCAGAAAGATTCTCAATAAATGGTTTTAATTGTTCTATGGCTCTCGGCGTGAAAGACCTGGATGCCAGGTTTCTTATTCTCGTGTGGTCAGGTGGGTTAAGAGATAGTATTGACCTGCGTTTCATCTTTGGATGTTTATCGCCATATTCTTTCATGTATTTGTCAAATATGGGAGAGGGTTCATCTAAATCATTTGGCGTGTGCCCAAATTGTTTTTCCTTTAGAATCATGTTGCATGTATCATACCTGCTCACGAAGAAAGTGTCCAAATTCTTAGAATATACTATGGGAAATTTATCCCTCAAGTCTTTATAAAATGGGTATGGATTCTGCAATGAGCTATTCATCTCCACTAAAAAATCTTCACCTGTTTCCATTCTTTCCTTTTATAATCTAGATATTCTATAAAATATTTTCTTCAGTACAATATTCTCAACATTCGGTTTATTTTTCTGCTGTATGCTGCGCTTGTATCGTGGCGAGGATTTTGTGTAAGATATTTACTGTATAGAATCCTGTGTGCTATATCCCATTATTACTCATTTACGACTAAGTATGATTCCTTCCACCTAAAATGGTAAATTTAATCCTTTCTATACTTATAATTTGTTCACAAGTTAGATATACGGTAAGATAATGATTTGAAAGTTTGAAAGCTATAGGAATAACTTCGCCTTTTACAGGCTCTGGAAAAACTTCAGTCACAATAGGTTTACTTAACAAATACAAAAACTCGATTGGTGTAAAGATTGGGCCGGATTACATAGACGGCATGTTCCATACATATATATCTGGAAATCGGACGCTGAACATTGATCGCTGGATCCAGGGAAAAAAATGGCGAGATTTTTTATCATCTGTACCTGAAAGTACAGAAGTTGTCGTTGTTGAAGGGGTAATGGGTCTATTCGATTCTGGAATGGAAATTGATTTGAGTTCTCACTGGTATTTCGATGCTCTTGGCATCCCGTATATCCTTGTTGTTGACGTTGAGAAAATGGCGGAATCAGCATATGCCATGTCAAAGGGATTCTTAGGCAGGCATTGCGCCGGCGTTATAATAAACAATTTTTATTCCGAAAAACATTACGCCATGGTATCCAGGAACTTTATAAAAAATGGGGTAAAAATCCTTGCTTCCATCCCCCACCTTGAGAAATTAAAAATTGAGGAGAGACACCTTGGATTGCACCTACCAGACGAAGTCCCAAATCTTATGGAAAAAGCCAAGATTGTCTCCAGCTACATTCCTGACGATTTGATACAGTCATTCGGGGATATTGATTCAAATAGAAAACAATTAAGAAAAACAATTCCTCAGACAAGAAAAAAAATAAAAGTAGCCATGGATAAGGCATTCAGCTTTTATTATTCGGATTCACTAGCGTTCCTGGATAGATTAGGAGATGTGGAGTTTTTCTCGCCGCTGTCAGGTGAAACCTGTGAGGGAGGTGCGCTAATCTACATTGGTGGCGGCTATCCCGAACTTTATGCGAATGAGATCTCAAAAAGCAGATTCATAAGGGATCTGAAGGCCGAATCTCTTTCTGATACGCCAATAATTGCTGAATGTGGTGGAATGATGGTTACACTGGATACACTTACCACGGATAATGGGGAATATAAGATGGCCGGGATATTTTCAGGCAAATCAAAAATGGGCAAAATACCTTCAATCTCCTATACCAAGCTTGTAGCTACTGATAAAACACTACTTTTCAGGAAGGGAGAAGTCGCATATGGACATGAATTTCATTATAGCAGAACAGAAACACCGGAAAAATTAATGATGGAAAATATCAGGGGAAACGGCATAAATGGAAAAGATGTCCTGTATACATCATACACACAGGCATCATACTCACATTTCAGCCTCGCAAGATATGGCAGGCGTTTGCAGGATATCTTAATGCGCTGACTCAGCTGCTTTATGGAATTAATAAACGATATTTACCCGAAAGAGTATCTTCTATAAATTAAACAGCAATTACGGTTTTAGAATGAGTCTAGATGAGATGGAACTGACGCTTTTCAGGCATGGAGAAACTATAGCAAATGCAAAAGGAGAATGGCAGGGTTCCACCGATTCTGATCTCACAGAATCAGGAAAACTCGAGGTCATGGAAGTCGCGAGATCAGCACTACCAAAAGATATTGATCTAATACTGCACAGTGGCATGGGTCGTTCAATCAAGACAGCTGAAATAATATCCGATATAATCGGAGTCCACAAATTGGAGGTATTTGATCTTATGAGGGACAGGAACCTGGGGGCAGGAGAGGGTATGACAACAGCAAAAATAATGGAGGTTTTTGGCCTGAAATTCACAAATATACTCGATGATACGATAAATCTTTTACCCGGAGCGGAATCCATTGAGGAACTAAGGGTTCGGGTCGTGAAGGCAAGAAATACCTTATTCAGGGATTATAAAGGAAAAAATGTGCTTGCTGTATCTCATGGAGGCTTTATCAGGATGTTTTATAAAATATACATTGATGATCCTCATTCTATAAGATTTACAAATTGCTCTTTCATAAAGGTAAGAATGGATGCAAACGAAACAGCTCTTTTAGAAAAGAGCGTTGTGTATCGATAGTTACTATCGTGTTGCGAGTATTCTGCTTCCTGCCCTGCCCTCGTCCAAAATAAATTTTGCAGAGTAAATGGTTTCAAGAATATCAGGAATCAGGACATCTTTGGATTCACCGCATGCGATCTGTTTTCCAGACTTAAGCAGAAGAACGCGATCGCATGTTTCCCTTAGCTTATTCAGATCATGAAATATCGTAATTATAAGTTTTCCAGACTTTGAAAGTTTCTTTATTTCGTTGAATAGGAAGATTTCCTTGTCTATGTCCAGGAAGGTGTCCGGTTCATCCATCACTATTATATCAGCGCCCTGGTGCACAGCTCCGGCAAACATAACTATCCTTTTCTCTCCACCACTTAGTGTGTTGAAATCCCTGTTCCTTAGGGCCTCGAGGCCAAAGTATTCTATCAGATCTGAGAGAGATTCGTTCCTGTCAAGCATACTGTATTCAGATGCCAGTAAAACATCCTGAACAGAAAGATTCAGCGGAGAAAACAGGGATTGCGGCAGATAGGATATCCTTCTTGAAATATCTCTCTGTGTAAGGACTGCAATGTTCTTGCCTTCAATCCTGACCGATCCGCTCTCTAACTTGAGTAAGCCAAGAATAAGTCTTATCAGGGTTGACTTCCCGGAGCCATTTGGACCGCCAATGCCAAATACCTCACCCCTATCTGCCTTGAAGGATACCGGGCCGAGGGAAAATGTGGTATTCCGGTATTGAATGGAATCAACTTCAATCTGAATAATAACCACCCGCCAGCCTTCTCAACAGATAAATGAAAAATGGCACTCCTATAATGCCAGTTACGATTCCGATTGGCACCACACGGGGGAGTATTATCAGCCTTGCAATGTCATAGGATGCTACCAGGAAAATAGCGCCGAAAATCGCTGATGCCGGTATTACCTTACGATTGCTGCCCCCATATATCAGCCGGGATATATGGGGCGTAATCAGGCCCACAAAACCTATGAGTCCTGAAATGGATACAGCAGCAGATACACTTAAAGTCACAAGAATTAGAGCAACCAGCTTAAGTGATTCCACATTGACGCCAACGCTCTTGGCATATTCTTCGCCCAGCTGGATAGTATCAAGCTCCTTTGAATACATCCCTATTATTATCATGCTGACAATGCACAGAATTGCAACCGGGATGAGAGATTTCCAGGTTATATTTTCAACTGATCCCATCAACCAGAAAAATACCTCGCTTGCACCTTCAAGGCTTGGACTTGTATAAAGAAGAAATGCCACGATAGATGATATGAAAACGCTAACTGCAATTCCCGTAAGCAGAAGATAAAGAACCGGTACCCTTCGGCTTCTGAGCGAGAAAACATAAATTGCCAGAACTATTGCAACAGAAAATACGAAAGCAAGAGTTTGAAGTGTATAGAACCCGAATATGGTGACTCCCAGTGCAATTGCGAGGACCGCACCAAGTGCTGCTCCGCTAGATATGCCAATCATATAGGGTTCAGTGATCGGATTCTTGAAAACACTCTGTATAGTTGCCCCGCCAACCCCAAGTACAGCTCCTATGACGATTGCGCCAATTATGTGTGGTCCCCTTAAATCTATTATTATTTCTCTCTGGATATTTGAGGTACCAGCTGCAAAAATATGACCTGCAAATGGTATCTGGGCTAACACAACCTTTATTACTGTAAGTGGAGCTATATAGACTGCTCCGATAAATGCAGAGAAAAGCGAAATTAAAATGAGGATCAAAATGGATAGGAAAAAAATTATGTATTTTCTCCGCGGAATATCCTTCCTGTATTCCTTAATCCAGGCAAGATTCATCAAAGACCCATAGTAGGTGAGTATTCAAGTTTAATTGGAAACTGAGGAAGTGATATGAAGTTTGGATATACCTGATTTGCAAGCCAGGCAGCACCGTAAACGATCCTGAAGTCCGGTTCCTCGAAGAAACTGTCGTTTACAACGGAAACTATCCTGTTGTTGTAATAAGCTGATGTTTCATTGAATGGCGGTGAGTTCACAGCCCCAAATGGAACATACTGATCAAGAATGATGACCTGCGGATTATCAGCTGCTATAAGCTCAGGCGACATCTGATAATATCCTGTTGCATTGGCTATGTTTTTCAGATGGGCATACTGCATTATCTGAGAAATAAATGTTCCATTCCCGGCTGTCCAATCTCCTTCCGAGAGATAATAAAAAGCGGATAATTCCGAAGATGTATTTACATTCGACATGTCATTGGAGATTGTGTTCAGGGATACATTGATCCAGTTATTGATCAGTGAAGCATTTAATTCTGTTCCAGTAAGGATACCGAACATGGTTGTCTCATTCTCAATTTCCTGTATGTTTTCTGGATTGTCTACAAGAACTGGTATACTGTAGTTAAGTAGTTCATATCCATAGGATGGCATTGTGGAACCATACAGAAGAACTACCTGTGGGGTGAGATTCAATATCTCTTCAAGGTCAATACCGCAGGCATTTCCTACATTTGGCAATGATTCATTAGGCGGATAACAGTCAAATTCGTTTCCCCCGACAAGATCCTTGTAGGCACCCAGTGCATATAATGTTGCAGTGGCTGATGGATCTATTGATATTATTCTCGTAAGAGTATGGTTGAATGTTACTGTCCTTCCCAGGGAATCCTTAACTGTTATTTTTCCTGTACTGGATGGCGAAACTGTTTTCTTGCTCACTTCGGTATAAGCAAGGAAAGAACCAACTAGAACAATTGCAACTATTACTGTAACCAATATCATTACCTGTCGCTTCATCTTTATCACTTTAAGTAATCTTCAGTTTAGTGAAGTTTTCTTGATATAATAGGTTATCGCCACTAAAGAGGTTTGCCAATTGATGACTTTTTCCCTTTAAAGGCAAATATAAATATTATCAGTCCAGCGAAGCCTGAGAGCGTTGTGTAAAGCCACAATAATACTGGATTTCTCGTTATTGAAAAGGATAGCCCGCCGATTGATGGGCCAAGAGCCCTTCCAAAGGTCATAAATGCGTTGTACAGGCCCATGTTCCGTCCTATATTCTCCGGCCTTGATATATCTGATACGATTGAGTACCCGACAGGGAATGAAAAGTCTTCACCAACAGTCAGTACCATGGTAGATATGATAAGCCCCAGGAAGGAACTGTCGAATCCATATGAGAGGAAACCAAAGACATAAAGAAACGTTCCAATCCAATATGATCTGAATATCCCTATCTTTCTTGTCAGGATATAAATTGGCGCCTGCAGTAGTATTACAAATAGCCCATTTGTGAGATAAATGAAACCCAATTCTGATACAGCAATGTTCCTTATTGAAACTGCGTAATTTGTCAGAGTTACTGTTTCCTGTGACTGCACCATCATAACCAGAAATACGACAAATGAAAGGATTAGCACAGCCCGATTTCTTGAATACGAGAGGCCTGCCCCAACCTTTGATCCATAATTCCTGCTAATTGCGAGTGAAATCAATAGTGACAGAATTAAGCAGATGAATGCAAAAAAGAAGAGATACCTGTAGCCCACTGCGGATATTATGAATCCTCCGATTGCGGGGCCGAATCCCCAACCTATATTATTTCCAACCCTCAGGATTGAGAAACCCTTTAAGTTGACGGAACTTGAAAGCGACACCAGTGCATTGATTGAGGGTGCCTGCAAAGCATTTGCAGACATAATCACAATAAAGGCAACAGGGTAGTATAAAGGAGAGAGCGCCAGCCCTCTAACAAATAAGATAACTGCAAACGTGAGGCTTTGAACGAGAAGTGATATGAGGATCGTAGTTTTATGGCCTATCCTGTCACCAAGTGACCCACCATATAGCGAAACAAAAGCAGAAAAGATCCCCCCGACTGTAAAAATTAATCCATCTTCAAGATAGGGGATTTTCAAGATTGAATGGAAGTAGAGCGAACTGTAGATCCAGACGGATGAATATCCAAACCCCCGGATCGTTGATACCGCTGTTATGATCTTTACGTTGTTCAATCTCCACCTGTTTTGATCTGGAATGCCATCGAATAAATCATCTTATCCAATTGTATACTGCTATTTTCGGTTCTTTCATCGTGGCTTAGACCCGAAGTTTAATTGTGAAACATATAGACAAGATTATTAATTCTGTTTTCAATGACCTGAGGCCGGACTAGGCCGGGGGGTTAGGCACCTTCTGTTACCCGAAGTCGATATGCGGGGGCGACGGCTTTGGAAGGTCAACCAGACTTCTATCAGGCCCTGTGGAGGCTGTGACACTCTGTTCCTCTGGACTCAAGGTCTGCAGCCTTTATCTCAAAGGAGAAAAGGGTTGCAGTCAATCTGGAAAACCCGCCAGGACCGGAAGGGAGCACCGGTATCCAGGACTCTGGGTGCTGGAGGGGTGCGGAGTGGAGCCGAAGCAGGGGGAACCTGTTAGGACATCTGGCCCGACTGAAGCCTGTCCGGTTCCGATTACTTTTTATTCTACCTGACCCTATTGTATCAATGAACGAACATGATTCCTCTTCCCATCTACTCTCAGAGGATAGATATAAGTGGCAGGATCCGGTCAGGATAGTAAATGAACTTGGGCCACTTTCTGGTTACGTTCTTGACAGTGCCTGCGGGCCTGGCTTCTTTACGATTGAACTTGCAAAAGCGATCGCGGGGAAAGGATCGATCGATGCTGTTGACTCGGATCCAAAGGCAATTGCCATATTAAATGAAAGGATCAAAACCCTGGATCTAAAGATCCAGTATTCCGTGCGGGCCAGGGCAGCGGATGTTGAAAGGATGTACTTTCCTGAAAGATCCTTTGATCTCGTTTTTATCGCAAATTCCTTTCATGACCTGAAGGACAAGGACGGCTTCCTGATAAAGGTATCAAGAATTCTAAAGACAGATGGAAGGGTCGTCAATATTGACTGGAGAGCTGAACCGTCTGAAATTGGCCCGCCTCAAGAAATAAGAATATCTGATGAAAAATGCATTTCGATGTTTGAGAAGCATGGCTTCAAATTGAATTCCAAGATCTACGGCGGAGAGTATCACTACGGACTTGTTTTCACCAAAACGGGTTCATGAATCAACAAATTTTCTCATTCTGTAAGCATTCCTCGTACCACCCACGGGTATTTTGTAATACGCAGACAGGTATTCTGTTACCTTGAAACCTCTTTTTCTGTAAAAATTCAGCGCCTGCGTATTGTTTTCCCTGACTTCCAGGACAATTTCCCTGAAGCCCCTGGAAATTAATTCTGCTTCCATTTTATCAAACAGGAATGTTCCGAGGCCAGATCTTTGCGATCTGGGATCGACTGCGATGCTTTCTATGTCAGCCTCTTCCCTGGTTAATGGTAGCGCGCAAATATATCCAAGTATTCTGTTATCGCCTTCCGCGATGAAGCAGATGCTTCTCGGAGACTCAAACATAACCTTTAACATCCTCTTGCTGTATGCAGCCTCGCCAAATGCCTGTTTCTCGAGATTTACCAGATCCGGCAGATCATCCCGGGAGTAGGATCGGAGGTTCATACCTTTCCGTATATATGCGGGAAATATTAATTTATTAACCAACAAATTAGTAATTACCAAAATACTTATAGCAGGTATCATAATATATGGTATATGATAGAATCATTCATTGGCGAAATTCAAAAGGGGAAGCCTTTCCTTGTATTTGATGATGAAAAAAGAGAGGGTGAGACCGACATGATGCTCCCGTCGCAGTTCATGACACCAGATATCGTTCGAAAGATGCGGAGGGAGGGTGGAGGATTAATATGCCTTTCGCTGCGTGAGAAAGATGCTGTCAGAATAGGGCTTCCCTATCTTGAAACGATACTTCCACAGACGGGAATTATGAAGGGACTATTCAGGAACGATGACCTGAAATATGATAGTAGCAGTGCATTTTCCCTGACCATAAACACAAGGAACAGTTTTACTGGTATAACTGATATTGACCGGTCATCCACGATCCGTGAATTTGCCTCTTTTCTTTCGGATCTCGGCAGATTTAACGGAACCGCGTCATCAATTTTTGCTGATCGTTTCAGATCTCCCGGTCATGTTTTTCTACTTATAGCCAGGGATGGTTATTTTAGCAAAAGGAGGGGGCACACTGAGCTGGGCACATACCTTGTTGAGAAGGCTGGTCTGGTTCCTTCAGTTACCATGGTGGAGATGCTGTCTGATTCTGGTAGGGCGATGACAAGGGATGAAGCGCTTGATTATGCAACGAAAAACAAACTAACTTTTATAGACGGCAAAACGATAATAGAATCGTGGTCAAATGAAACGGGTCATGGCAACGGGGGTCTTTGACATACTGCATCCTGGTCATCTTTTTTTCCTTAAGGAGTCAAAAAAACTTGGTGAGGAACTGTATGTTGTAGTCGCAAGGGATTCGACTGCTAATAAAAGAGGAAAAACAACCATCTTTGACGAAAACACAAGGCTTAGTATAGTGAGCGAACTTCGTGTTGTAGATCATGCGCTTCTCGGTCACGAGGGGGACATATACAGAACAGTGGAGGAGATAAGACCTGATATCATAACGCTTGGATATGATCAAAAATTCAAGGACGACGAAATTATAAACAATTGCAGGGCGAGGGGTATCAGTGTTGAAGTCAGGCGAATAGACAGAAACAAGGGATCCACATACCAGAGCTCCACTCAGATCAGGGAAAAGCTATTGCAAATTATAGGTGAGAAATTTTGAAGAGGATTGGAATTGCTGACACTACATTCGCCAGGTATGACATGGCACGTTCTGCGATAGACCAGCTTGAGCAGACCGGAACTAATTTTGAAATCATCAGGTATACTGTTCCTGGAATCAAGGACCTTCCGGTCGCCTGCAAGATACTTATTGTGAAGAATAACTGTGATATAGTCATTGCACTCGGAATGCCTGGTTCAAAACCGATAGACAAGATGAGTGCACAGGTTGCCTCTGAGGGGCTTTCGAGAGTCCAGACAGAGACGATGGTTCACGTAATTGAGGTTTTTGTCCATGAGGACGAGGCGCGCGATGAGAAAGAACTCGCCTGGCTTATGGACCGGCGATCACGCGAACATGCGGTTAATGCCTACGATCTTATTTTCAGGCCTGAAGCCCTTAGAAGAAACGCAGGTAAAGGCCTCAGGCAGGGATACGAGGACGTTGGCTCAATTGAAGAAGGCAGGGGAGTATATCATTAGGTGTGAAAAATGAAAATAGGAATAGTGGTATCGGAATATAACTACGACATAACGATGAACATGCTGCAGCGCGCTGAAGAAGAGGCTAAATTCCTTGGGGCAGAGGTTGCAAAGGTATTCAAGGTACCTGGGACCTTCGACATCCCCCTTGGTGTTAAGACCTTGTTGGATCAAAAGGAGATCGATGGCGTAGTTACCCTTGGTGCGGTGATAAAGGGTGAGACAGATCATGACGAGGTTATAATGAACAACGCAGCGAGAAAAATTGCTGATCTGTCCCTTGAATTCTCGAAACCGGTTGCACTTGGAATATCAGGACCTGGCGAGACAAGACTCCAGGCCCAGGCAAGAATTGAAACCGCCAAGGATGCTGTTCAATCTGTAGTCAAGATGATTAAGAGGATGTCAGATTTAAAAAGAAAATAACACTGACAATCCGGGTGGTCCATCAGCACGTGATATCTGACAATTTACCGGTAAATTCTGCAAAAGCATTGTGCCTGTGAACACTTTCCTCGCTTTCTGATGTAATCAGGACCTGAGGGTTGATATTTAGTTTTTGAAGTTTTTGTTTAAGGCTGCAGGCTATATTTCTGACAACATCCTCAACAAACTGCGGGTTCTTATGCTGTCTGTAGATTAACTCAACATCGCTCTCCAAACTTTCCCCGAGTTCCACAGGGGAACCTATGATGTCTGATGCAACTTTGATGAGCATATCCGCTTCAATTTCAACACCAGATATCTTCTGAACCAATATTTTTACCCGATTCCGCTGATTGTGCGTGATGACAGGAATGTTATTCATTATGTCCCCGTATTCTGGATTTTCAGATATCAGCTTCTTTCTTTCCGCGTCCATGGTACATGGACAGGCGTTCAGTCCGGTTACCTCAACACCGATGTAATCCTCCTCGCCTGTATTCCTTGAAGTAACTGTTTTACCTATAAGACCGTATGAGCCGATCGAAACCTTATCACCCTCAAATGATTTTGTGAAATAATCTGCCTTCAAGATGCACTCACACCTTGTAGCATACCTCACCTTGCTCATAACCAGATTTGAGATTTCAGATGTTATGTTTTCGACACCGCTGAAATCCCTGTTCTGTGTTACAACGTTTGTGACCGCATCTATCATGCTGGAAAAATCAGCTCCCTTTCTGGTTGCTGGAAGGTCTATAAAGACATCTGCGGATGCGGATAGAAATATTTCTTTTCCATTTCTTTTGACCTGGACAGGAAAATGCAGGTCTTTAACCCCTACCCTTGATAGAGCGATTCTATGATCTGGTTCTTTCGATTGAACGGTATTATTCCCGGCTATGATGATCCCTTCGAGTCCTGATAAGTCTTCTTTAGGACAGCCTCAAGCTCCTTATACTTATCCTCAAGAGCCTTCTGGTTTTTTTCCAGTGTCTTTATCCTTACAGAACTCAATTCCTTCTGTTCTTCCAGTTCATCGACAAGTTTCTTCCTGTCATCTACCTTGTATAATAATGGCCCAACTGCCTTGTAGACTGGTGAATCTTCCTTAACCTCACTAAGCTCTTTCAGGGTACGTTCGAGTTCCTTGACGCGCAAATCAAGCTGGTATTTTTGATTCATTAACTGTTCAATCTGTATTTCCAATTGCTGTGCCTGCTTCAATCTGTTCTGTATCATATTACTCTGACTGTCCAATTATTTTACCTCCATGTTTAACTTTTCTATCATCACAATAAGCCGGGTAAAAGTTCCCAGACTTGCTCTTAATGCTACTGTATCTGCCGCTCCTATATAAAAGTAAAAATTTTCACTGTCCTCCTCGATCCATTCTCTGGATCTTCCCTCCACGGCCCCCACCTCCGGCAATATCGATCTGATCGCATCGGAAAACTGTGATTTATTAAGCTTCAGCCGCACTCTGAATCTATCATCCATTCTTCTTGATCTCCTTAAAAGATATAGGCTATTCGCTATAATTTGTTACCGGGGAAACTCAAAAAGTTAAAATCACCTCAAGGATTGCCCCGTTGGGCTCGTGGCCTAGTTTGGATAAGGCACCGTCCTTCTAAGTCGGTGATCGGGGGTCCAAATCCCCCCGGGCCCGCTCCAGTTCGATTGTATTTTGTGTATCCGCAGCAGTCAAATAGAATCAGGTCTAAAGCACATTTCTCATCCCTGTTGTACCAGAAAACAATGTTGTTTTAATCAGACCTGCATAATCAATGAACAGGCTCGTAGTGAATTGCAACAACCCCGTTTTCAAAAGCCCTTGCAGATACTAACTTAAGACTGTGCCTTTTCAGATCATCTCTAAAGAAAGATTTTCCGGCCCCCAATATTATTGGCCTGATACGCATTCGGTACTCATCGACTAAATCATTCCTGATTAGAGTTGAAACAAGTGTCCCGCTACCTACAACAACCAGGTCTCCTCCATTGCCACTCTTTATCCTGGGAACCGCAACGGCTGGATCGTCTTTTACAACCCGGGCAGGACCCCAGTGCGCTTCTTTCATGGTCCGGGAAAATACTATCTTTTGTTGTTTGTTCAGTTGCCCTATGATTTCAGAATCGAATCCATCCGGTGAAGGCGTTGCTCGTGGCCAGAATTCACTAAATTCCTGGTAGGTGACCCGACCATAAAGCATGGCATCAACCCTTCTCAGGATTTCCTTTGACCATTCAATTTCCTCGCGGTCGAAACCAAACCAGTCGATTTCATTCCTAGGGCTCGTATAATAGCCGTCTAATGAGATGATTGAGTCAAGGATTATCCTTCGCATACATACCTATCATGTTTGTGTATATAAATAACCCATTGGAATATAGATACGAAGGAAATTGCGACACAATTTCTATTATCTGGCAAATATCATACATTATAACGTGCTAACCTTTCCTATTATTGGTTTCTGAGACTGTGAATGGGAACAATAAAATTACAGGCAATTAGTTTTAAGCGACTTACTTCAGGAAGGCAACTTCAAAACTGCAAATGCGGTAAATGACGCACCAACCGAATTCTCGATCAATAATGATACTGGGTAAGGCACAATATGGCTGGGTGGATATGAATAGTTCATCTCAGAAAGATCTGTTAAATTAAAGACCAGTGTTATCTGTACAGTTTCATTGACTCCCGGATTTACTGACACTGTCATGTAGTTATATGGATATTTGCTGAGATTAAAATGCGTAAAATTCTGTATTGGTGAACTATTCAATATCAGATCGTAAATGTATATTGTGGGCTCCGATGATGTCACACTCATGTTCAGTGTCAATGACGATGTAGACTGTGTTACTGGAACGGCTGATCCATTCTGCGGCAAGTAAACTGATAGTGATGATGGGGATGGTTTAACCGTCGAGGTTGATATTGATGATGAAGAATTGCCAATTGTCTCCACAGTCATGAATGCGAATATTATCAACAGCACAATTGCTATAACTATAGACGTTTTTCTGCTAATCATTTCAGCGGGATGGATATGGTTAGGGCTTATAAAATGTTTATGAATAATTAACTAATTAATTAAATATTTATATCGTTAAAACATTCGCCTGCGATTACATGGTTCAATATAAGTGGGTTGCACTATCAAACACAACACTTGGAGTCCTTATGGCATCAATAAATGGTACCATAATGCTGATCTCACTGCCAGCTATTTTCAGGGGTATAGACATAAATCCATTCAATGCTTCATCCTTTGTATATCTTTTATGGATCCTGATGGGATATATGATAGTGACAGCAGTTATGCTTGTAACTGTTGGAAGACTGTCTGATATATTCGGAAGAGTCAGGCTCTTTAATCTGGGGTTCCTGATATTCACAGTTGGCTCAGTATTGCTTTACCTGACGCCAAGTAAGGGCGATCTTGGAGCTCAGGAAATTATAATATTCAGAATGATTCAGGCGATTGGCGCCTCTTTCCTGTTCGCTAATTCTGCTGCAATCATTACGGACAGTTTCGGTCCAGATGAGAGAGGAAAGGCAATGGGCATAAATCAGATTGCAGCTCTCGCTGGATCTCTTATAGGCTTAATTCTAGGTGGACTCCTTGCCACGATTAACTGGAGGTATGTGTTCCTGGTAAGTGTTCCAGTCGGCCTGCTCGGCACCGTGTGGTCATACCTCAAATTGAAGGATCACTCAATAAGACACAAAGACCAGAAGATTGATGTTGCGGGTAACGTTGCTTTTGCCGGCGGCTTAACACTCATACTGATAGCGATAACATACGGATTGATGCCTTACGGTAGCTCTACAATGGGCTGGTCAAATCCCTGGGTCATACTTTCACTGATTGTCGGTTTCGCAATGGTTGTTGCTTTTGTTTTCATAGAAAGGATTGTCAGCCAGCCGATGTTCAATATGGCCCTCTTTAAGAGCCGCCCCTTTACAGCTGGAAGCGTTTCAGGTATGCTCCAATCAATGGGAATGGGTGGCGCCATGTTTATGCTTATTATACTTCTTCAGGGAGTCTGGCTTCCGCTTCACGGATATAATTATAATGTGGTACCTTTCTGGGCAGGAATCTATATGGTTCCCATGATGCTCGGCTTCGTTGTTCTTGGCCCAGTAAGCGGTGCGCTCTCAGACAGGATTGGAGCAAGGGTCATATCGAGTGTTGGAATGGCCATTAGTGCTATTTCTTTCCTTCTACTAGCCACGTTGAGCTATAATTTCGCATACATAGACTTCGGCTTGATGCTATTCATGATGGGGGCGGGAATGGGAATGTTTGCTGCTCCAAATATAACAGCCGTCATGAATTCTGTCGCTCCCCAGCAGAGAGGTGTTGCATCTGGAATGAGGGCAACTTTACAGAACACCGGCCAAACAGCCAGTATGGGTATATTCTTTACCATAGTTCTCGTCTCTCTCACGACCAGGTTGCCCGGTGCATTTACCACAGCACTTGCATCGGCAAATGCCCCTGAGCTTATTCCGTATTTCATAAATATACCGCCGACATCAGCTCTATTCTCTGCCTTCCTCGGGTACAATCCGGTAGCAACTATCCTGAGCCTGTTCCCTTCATCTTTCACTTCGCTGATAAGTGGATCCACGCTCACACTTCTCGAAGGAAAGACATGGTTCCCAAACGCTCTGGCCGGTTCCTTCATGGGTTCACTTAGGGTATCATTCTATCTAGGAGCTCTTATATTTGCAATTGCTGCTATCCTGTCAGCGGTTAGGGGGAAAAGGTATATACATTCGGAATCAAACATATACCCGGGCTCTGAACCAGAACGCCCTGTACAAACAGGCTCCGTCAACACTCCAGCAGCACAGGTCGATCCAAAGGCTATAAAAACGGAGTCGAGATGAATTCACTTAAGATTGAGCCAGCAGACAATTCAAAACACTTAATAATGGAACTCTGGCACTCATTCTCCAAGGTATACAGAAACGGAAAAAAAAGGATTGAACAAGAGCTTGAAAAACATTCCATTAAAACACTTGAACTCAGATTGTTGTTCTCGATCTCAAAGGAAGGGAAATGTCCCATTGGAAGCCTGGCATCGGAAATAAACGTGACAAGCGCCTGGGTCACCGGTATCGTGGAAGAACTTGAAAACAGAAATCTGGTCAAAAAACTTAGGAACCCAAATGACAGGCGGATAATTGATGTATCCCTCACGCCTGCTGGGAAAAAATTAGTTAAAACAGGAATGAAGATTTATGAAGACCTTGTGGGAGACGCAATTAAGGGTCTTTCATTAGAAGAGTTAAAGGAATTTGAAAGAATACTCATGAAGGTAAATTCCTCCATCCAGTCCTCGGATTAAAAATTATGAATTTTAAACGGGAAACCAATATTCACTGATTACTCAAAGTCTAATTGTTTTACGGGTTCACTGTGCGAGCGCCTTCAGCTGACCCAGCAACTCTGTCTCGACGTGTTTGGTCCAGAGCATCTCAGGCACATCAACCGCTATAAACAGATCCGAAAGAAGCAGAAATTCAATTGCAGTTACAGCAAGGTTCTGCCCCAGTTTACCAACGCCAACATGCACCTCAAGGTTACCGGCATTTTCTTTGAACATAAATGTAAGGGCACGATCAGCAGCGATGATGTCTCTCAGGAAGCCCAACTTATTGGCCTGCAGAACCGCCTGTCCTTCTTCAACCCTGCTCTGCGTCTTCCAGCCTGAATCCTTAAGATACTGCTCAAAAGCTGTCGTTACTGTGTTTACATCCTTGGAAGTTTGCAGAACTAAATTCTTCTTGAAAATCTCCATGATACTTCATGGCAATCATTTTATTTAATCATAATCCAATTTTGTAGCCAAGATCCCATTTCGATCTGAGAATGCCTATTGTATAAAATTGAAAACGTCGATAAATAAATGAGTAAACATAGTTAAGTTTTATTCCACAATGAATGATTATAGAGAATGGTAAAAATTGAGAAGGTGAATATACACGCAGAATCTCTTGAAAACAACAAACCTGGTGATCCGGCAGACAGAGAAGTATTGATTTTCTCTAATAATTATGAAGAGAGCTCCCCTCTTCTGATAGGTATTGCAGGCTTTTATGGAACAGCTGCGAGCTTTCTTAACCGATCTTATTCATCACAGGACTTTATATCGACTCTTGAAAGGATTTCAAAACAGAATCCAGATGTATCTTACCTTATGGCCATACCTGACACGATGACTTCATACTGTGGAAATCAGTATCTTAACTCATCGGCTGTCGGCAATTATGAGGATTTCATCGTAAATGATCTGATTGGTTTCCTGATGGAAAAATATGGCAAAAGGAAAACAGGAATCTTTGGCAAATCTTCAGGAGGATTTGGAGCCTATACTCTGACGGTAAGGCATCCTGAAGTTTTTTCCGGGTTTATTGACGTTTCAGGCGACAGCTTGTTTGAATACTGCTATCTTAAGGATTTCCCGGGTGCAATTGAGATGTTCAGAGATTCAGAACCTGGAAAATTCCTTCAGGATTTCAGGTCGAAGGGATATCACAGTAACCAGGAACTTAATGCAATGGAAGTTATCGCGATGTCTGCGTTTTACTCACCCGATACAGAATCTCCGTATGATTTTGTCCTGCCGTTTGATATTGAAAGCGGAAAAATAAGATATGATGTCTGGAACCGCTGGCTGGAAGTCGATCCAGCAAGAACAGTAGTAAGATCGGCGCCAATCCTGAAGGGCAAGAAAATCATCTTACAGGTCGGAAAGAGGGATGAATTTGCACTCAACATAGGAATGAGTTCAATGCACCGCACACTCGAAGCACATGGGATAGAGCATTCCTACCAAGAATATGATACTGGACATTTTTCGATAGACTATCTCTATCAATATTCACTTCCGGAGCTAGCTAGATTTCTATCTGGTTTATGAAATAAAATATAGTATTTGTTATGCCATTTGATTTACCTGAAATGAAAGATGTCTACGTTATCTCTTACGCAAGAACACCTATCGGAAAATTCGGCGGTACATTTCGCAATAAAAGAGCCGTTGAACTTGGGGCGGCTGCTATCAGGACTGCAATCAACAGATCAGGGATAGATCCTGATCGGGTCGAAGAGGTTATCATGGGGAATGTGCTGCAGGCTGGAAATGGCCAGAACCCCGCAGGTCAGGCCGCTACACTTGCAGGTCTTAAGAGCGGGACTTTAAAATATACTGTTAATGTTGTCTGCGCGTCCGGAATGCTGGCAATCGAGTCTGCTTCAAGGGAAATAGCTCTCAATGAACATCACCTCATAGTTGCCGGTGGAATGGAGAGTATGTCCAACAGCCCTTTTCTGCTTCCTTCAGAACTGAGATGGGGCGTTAAACAGCTGTACAGGAAGGAAGAGAACTTTAAGGATGCCATTCTTTCCGATGGTCTCCTGGATGCATTCTACTTTGAGCATATGGGTGTTTCGGCCGACAGAACTGCAAAGAAATTTGGAATAACCAGAAAGATGGCCGATGAATATTCGTACGAAAGCAATTTGAGAGCTGACACAGCATGGAAAAATGGGGTATTCAAAAAAGAGACTTTTGACACGTTTGGCCTGACCAGTGATGAAGGGATCAGGGTATCAGATCCAGATATACTTGGGAAGCTTAAACCTGCCTTCACAGAGGATGGTGTTCTTACAGCAGGCAATTCCTCCCAGATATCAGATGGTGCATCTGCCCTTATCCTTGCGTCTGAGGAATTTGTTAACGAAAATTCTGTTAAGCCTGTCGCAAAAATCACAGGATACGAATCTTATTCACTGGAACCGACCGATTTTGTTGAGACTCCTATACCTTGTACCAGAAAATTCCTTGAAAAAACAGGATCAAGAATAGATGATTATGATCTGGTGGAACATAACGAAGCTTTCTCTATTGCTTCCTTACTCGTTCGAGAAAAGCTTGGAGTTGATCCTGATAGATTTAATATCAATGGAGGTGCAGTCGCAATCGGACACCCGCTCGGAAACAGCGGATCAAGAATAATGGTGACCCTTATAAACGCACTCAAGGATAAAAAAATGAAAAAAGGTCTTGCAACAATCTGCCATGGTGGTGGAGGGGCACATACTATGGCAGTGGAGATTCTTTAGACAGAATCTGGATCATGTTATAAGTAAAATTGCTTTCTGGTAATCATGGAATACAGGAACATTAAATGTGAATTGAAGGACGATATCAGAATAATACAGATATCAAGGCCCTCTGAACTGAATCCGCTGGATATTGAAACGCTGGAAGAAATAGAGGCCTGCCTTAAGAGCGAATCCCGGATTACAGTTATAAGGGGAAGCTCCAGAGCATTCTCTGCAGGAGCTGATATAAAGAATTTTAAGGGTCTTTCACCAGAAGTTGCTTATTCCTTCGCACGTACTGGCCACCGGATATATAATTACATTGCGGACTATGATCTGCCGGTTATAGCCGCAATAAACGGATATGCGCTGGGAGGCGGTTTTGAACTTTCTCTTGCCTGTGATTTCAGGATAGGATCACCTGATTCAAAGCTTGGGTTAACGGAGCTGAACCTTGGCATAATTCCGGGATGGGGCGGGACCCAGAGGTTGAAGGCACTTGCTGGTGAACAGTTCGCATTGTACATGATTGCCACATCAAGAATATTGAATGCAGATGAAGCCCTGGCGCATGGCATTCTGCTCCAGAAGTCTGAGAATCCGGTGGAGTCAGCATTAGAACTTGCCAGGTCACTCAAGGAAAAATCCAGGAAAACGCTCAAGTTCGTGAAATCTCTTATCAGGACTGTTCCAGATGAGGTATTTGAGGAAGAGATGACCTTATTTGGTAAGTCATTTGAGGGCAGCAACAGCTCGGAAGGGGTTGAGGCCTTTCTGCAAAAGAGGAAACCTGTCTTTAAGGAATAGAGTCATTTACCGTAATACAATGTATCTGACGGATCCTTCCTGAAATAATCTGAATATTCATCGTATTCATCATCAGTGAACAGTTGCCTATGGATATATGCTTCCCTGTATTTTTCTGCGCTGTCAGGAAAAACAGTCAGCACCCTCGATCCAGGATACCTTTCCACAATTTTCATCGCGGAAAAATAATTTGCAGCAGAGGAAAGACCGGTGAAGAGTTCTAGATCGATCATCTTTTTTAACATATTTTCCGCATTGCGATCATCAATGTCCACCCATTCGTCAATCAGATTCATATTTTTTGATAATATTTCAGGGGTTTTTGATACGTTTAAATTCTTAAGGCCTTGAATCTTATGGTAAGGTTTTGGCATTACCGCTATCACCTTGACTGATGGAAAGTTCTGCTTGTAATATTTGGCCAGACCGGTAATTGTGCCACCTGTCCCGATCGATATGACCACATGTGTGATTGAATCTCCAGCAACAGATGTTACCTCTGGACCAGTGGTATAATAATGTCCAAGCGTGTTTGCATCGTTTGAGTACTGATCGAAGTTCACGTACTTTCCGGGTTTCATCTCCATCTCTTTTTTAAGCATGCTGACAGCAGTATCTATGTTAATTGAGCCATGTTTGCTGGCCTCATCAAATACCTCGACCATTTCCTGACCCGTTATCCTGATCGCATCTTTTGTTGCCTCGCTGGATGCATTTGGCACATAAATCTTGGCCCTGTAGCCCATTTCCTTTGCTATATTTGCGAGTGCTATCCCGGTGTTGCCAGAACTTGCCTCAATTATAGTTTTATTCCGATCAAGCAGACCTTTCTTGATCCCTGACGAAATCATAAAGAACCCGGCCCTGTCCTTTATAGATCCGTATTTGTTTCTATATTCCATCTTGGCATAAATTACTGAATTGCCCACCTCATGGTAATAAAGAGGTGTTTTGCCAATGCCAAATCTATACGCATCTTCTGCCACCTCTTGATAGAGGTCGATGGAATCACATTTCGCCATTGACAGTTTATTATGACGATACAGAAAAACTTTGCCCGATTGCCAGAGCGCGAAAATAACATGGAATCTGCGAACATCCAATTTTTTAGATCGACAAAACCGGTCACTTAAAAGTCGCATGGTTTACTCATGACGGCGTATAACCATGTGTGTCAGACATCAAAACAAATTATGGGAAGGTACCTATAATAGTTCATGTTTTTGATTCCACAGTGATATATATCACAATATTTATATACTATTATGAGTTATGATTTTTACGTTAAACGGCGTTTGTCAGACAGGTGAAGCATGTTAATTGAATCTGTAGAACTCGATAATTTCAAGTCATTTGGCAACAAGAGGACTATTCTCTTTAAGGATGGCTTTACTGTAATAACCGGACCTAACGGGAGCGGTAAGAGCAATATTGGCGATGCAATGCTTTTTGTTCTGGGTATCAGATCCTCAAAGGCGATAAGAGCTGACCGGCTGCCGGATCTGATTCATAAGGTTCCACCTGAAAAGAAGCAAAAATCATCCTGTTCAGTTTCAATTGTTCTTGATTCTGAAAACCTTAACGCACCGGAATCAGAGAGGAAGACAAGGATAACAAGGGAGATTTCAGTCGACGAAAACATGGAGTGCAAAAGCACATATTACATAAATGGCGCCAGGGCAAGACGCGGTGATGTTGAGACCATTCTGGACAATGCACAGATCTATCTGGATGCTTATAGTTTTGTTCTTCAGGGTGACATAAACAATTTAGTCAAGATGACAGGGACTGAGAGAAGAAAACTCCTGGAATCAATAGCAGGAATAGAGAGTTATAACATACAGATTGAAAAGGCACAGACTGACATTGACAGCATTGAGGATAACCTTTCAAAAATCCAGATCCTGATTGATGAGAATCAGAGAAGACTTGATCAGCTTTCGGTCGAGAAGAAAAATGCTGAACGTTATAATGAGCTGAATGAAAAAATTGGATCCTACGAGGTTACGCTCCTGAACATAGATTTGATAAGCGCAAACCGCGAGCTGAATTCATACGGAAAAATACTTGATGATATCAACAGCCAGCTTTTATCCCAGAGAAATAAAATTGCGGACTTGAATGATGAGATAAAAAAGAAGGAAGACGAGATAAGATCCGTAGAGGCAGAAAAAAACAGGTTCGGCGGTGAGGAACTTAAAAATGTCGTTGAGAAGATTAAGGTTTTGACGCTGGAAAAGGCAAAGGCTGAAATAAATACTGAAAACCTGAAAGATGACATTAAATCTCTCTCTGATCGAATGGAAGAGATAGACCTGGACCTGGAAGCAAGGAAAGCAGAGAAATTTAGGATTGAGAAGGAATCTTCTGGAATTAAAAAGAAGATCGAAGAGACGGACATCAACTTAAAAGAATATAACAAGAAATTATCTGAACTCAAGGCATCATCAGAAAATTCATCAAAGCTTTTTGCGGAATACAAAAAAGAAATGGACCGCCTTGATCTTACAATAGCTGATCTTAATGCATCAATCCTTGGAATAACACAGGAGGAGTCAGAAAATAAGGGGAAAAAGGACAGCCTTGTTTCAGAACTGAGGCACCTTGAATCCAGAGAATCAGATATTCTTCTGCAGTATAACGATGCAAAATACAAGATCGATGCAAATGAGAAGGAATCAACAGGCAGCAGAAAGGCATATGACGAGTTAAACCAGAGATATATTTCCCTTAGGAAAAGCGTAACAGAAGGTGACAGGCGGAAAGATGAACTCAACAGGCAGCTCATCGAACTGACCAAGGAATATGAGAAATTATCTGCCTCTCTTTCCAGAACGAGCCAGTCGTCCAGAACCTATTCAGCTATACTGGAAGCACGAGCCAGTGGTGAAATAACCGGCGTCTACGGACTTGTTAAGGATCTCATCTCTTACGACCAAAAAATGAGGATGGCAATTTCTGCGAGCGGCGGGGCAAGGCTGAATTCTGTCGTGGTAGAGGATGATGCCGTTGCCGAGCAGTGCCTTAACATATTGAAGAGAAAGAAAGCCGGGAAACTGACCTTCCTGCCAATGAACAAGATGCTGACCGGAAGGCCAAGAGCAAAGGCAATAATGGTAAAAAATAGCGGCGAAACTAACGGCTATGTGTTTGAAAACGTCAGGTATGACAAGAAATATGAAAATATCATCTGGTATACGTTCCAGGACTGTATCATAGTACCTGATACAACGGTTGCACGAAAACACATGAGCGGCGTCCGTCTGGTGACCATGGACGGGGATATTTTCGAAGCAAGTGGTGCAATAACAGGTGGTTTCTCAGAGAAGAAAGATGAACAGAACGAAACGAGATTTTCTGAAATCTCTGATCAAATGTCATCAATATCTTCTGAACTTGAAGCGCTCAAGACAAGACTTGAACAGGACAGGACAGAACTAGATGACATATCCTCTAAGATAGCTACCAGTTCAAAGCAGATCGGTTCAGGTTCATCGCAAATTAACATGTTCATTGAGATAAGGGATCGATCCTCCAGGGACCTAGAAAATATCAGGAAGGAAATAAAGGATCTTCAATCTGCAATATCTGAGCAGGATCAGAAGATTCTTACGGTTCATGACAGGTTGAATCAGTCGACAGAGAAACTTGAAAGAACAAGTGAGGAGAAGAACCGCCTTAATAAGGAAATTGCAGAAATATCCCCTGAAATCATCAATGAGCAGAATGACCTTGAAAAGAGGATATCAGACCTGAGAACAGAAAGGGATGATCTATCCAGAAGGGACTTCTCCTGCAGTTCAGATCTCAAGATATGCAATAATGACATATCCAATCTGATCGCAGAGAGAACAAAGGACACAAATGCAGTTGATACAAAAAAGCAGCTTCTGCAGTCTGGACTGGATGAGATCAGATCACTCCAGGAAGAACTGGAAAAGTACAGGATGCTTGAGGAAGAATTGAATTCCAAGGCGAAAGAATTCAACGATCGCTTACAGAAGCTTGGTATCGAAGTGCAAACAATTAGAGGAAACCTTGATACAGCAGCTGTTATGATAACGACCCTTGAGGATAACAGGTTGAGCACAAATCTAAGGATACAGAGCATAAATGACAGGATACAGCAGCTGAATCAGCAGATACTGGATTCGAAATACAAACCTGTCAGCACTGATCTTTCTGTAGCTGAGATTAAAAGGGAACTCATTTCTCTCAGAAAGGAACTGGAGAGCCTTGGTGCTGTTAATCAGCTCGCAATAGCGGAATATGATGAGGTTGATTTTAGGCTTAAGGAAATGCTGGATAAAACCGCCAGGCTTAAACTTGAAAAGCATGTGCTTGAGGAGATGATGGAGGATCTGAATGGAAAGAAAAGGACGGTTTTCCTGGATCTGTATTATAAGATAAACGACACAATGAAGGATATTTATGCAGTCCTCTCTGAAGGCGGCGAGGCAAGGCTGGATCTATCCGACATGAATGATCCGCTTAATTCTGATCTTTATATCAGGGCGAGGCCAAAGGGAAGCACTTTCAGTAAGATAGAGGCCCTCAGTGGCGGAGAAAAAAGTCTAACTGCAATATCGTTCATACTTGCAGTGCAGAGAATCAAGCCATCCCCCGTATATTATCTGGATGAGATAGACATGTTCCTTGATGGCGCAAATGCGGAAAGAATTGGCAAAATGTTCAGCGAGAATGCAAAGTATTCACAGGTTCTCATGGTATCTCTTAAGAAAGCTATGCTGAAATATGCAGACAACCTTATTGGAGTTACAACCCTGGATGAGGAGAATACCGAGATTTATTCAAAAGATTTTGACAGTGACGCGGAGGTGAAACCATGAAGGTGGATGAAATATTACAGAGCATAACTGCTCAGGGAAAAATGCTAGAACTGGATACTGGAATATACTACAGAATATTGAACAAGGAACAGAAACACCCAAACGGGAATGAATTCATATGGGTCGTATCTGAAATAGTCGCAAGGTGTGAAAACGGCCAGATGGATCCATGGGACATTGATCTCATGTCCTTGACGCAGCTCTTTTCAGGTTCAATTGACAATAAATCGCCCAATTTCTCGATAGCTGGCAGGTTCATAGCTGAATCCTGGAAATTCCTTCTTGAAAAGTCAAAGAATATTCTTTACATGCCAGAGCAGGAAGATGAAATACCGGAAGACATTGAATCATCTTTCCTTGAAAATACCCCCTACATCGAGACGATAGAGGTAAAGCCAAGGATATACCACCCGGAGAAGAGAAAAATAATGCTTCTTGAGGTACTTGAAAGCGTCAGGACCTTCTATCAGAGACCTTCATTTGTTCGCAGCAAAATAACCGAGGAACCATTGCCTGAAAGCTCCATTGAGGAGATAATCGTTGAGCTGAATACAGAGGAACCAGAAGCAGAGAAACTGAAGATACTGAGCCAGATCCTTGAATGTGATGGTGACATCTCGATGGAAAATATCTGGGGAAATACAAAATCAGAAAAATCTTCATTCTTCGCATATTCCCTGTTCCTTGCCAAAGAGCGGAGAATCAGGCTCATCCAGGAACATGATTACGGAAAGATTCTGATTCACCTCATGGAAGACCCAAATGCCTGAAAAGGATGTCAGTGCATCGGAAATAGCTGAATACGCTTTTTGCAGCACCGCCTGGTACATGGACAAGGAGGGTTACAGGAGATCCGGCTACGCAAACTCGAGGATGACTACAGGAAGAATAATGCACAGGCGCCTGGAAACAAAGGTCAGGCGATCGAGGTTTGGAGCAAGGGCGTATTTGGTCATCGCAATTGCAATTGCGGTTGTAATCCTGACATATTTAATGGAGGTGTACCAGTGATACAGATATATGTAATCCTGTTGCTCGTGCTGCTTTTTGCTGTTGCTGTTCTTCTATCATACAGATCCTTCCGGACAGGCGCAAGATATTCAATACCCAAGGGAACGCAGATATATGGCGATCTTGTGTCGGAGGGCCAGACATTGCGGTCAAACAGATATTCACTCACTGGGAAACCTGACAAGGTTGTCCTTTCAGGCAGGCAGGTCATACCGTATGAGTTTAAATCTACAGACGCGGAAAGGCCAAGGGAGGGACATATGCTGCAGATGGGAGCCTATTTCATAATTTTGGAGGAACTTTACCCTGACAAGAGGATACCTTATGGAATTCTCCGGTACAGGAATACATCCTTCAGGATCGATAACACTACCAGAATCAAAAGTGCTGCTCTAGAAGTGGCAAATCAGATCCGGAACAACTTTGGCGTACCAACCAGGAACCATCACTCATCGGGAAGATGCTTCAAGTGCTCCTTCAGGGACAACTGTGTGCAAAGCTTAATTAGGTGAGTCTCCAATCACGCAAAAATGAACACACTCGACCTTCTGAAGCGCAATATGCAGGAAATTGTAACAGAGGAGGAGCTACTTTCTTTAAATCTTTCCAAATCAAAAGGATATATTGGTTTTGAGCCATCCGGTATACCGCACCTTGGAACGGGAGTTTTGTGGCCCAAAAAGATAAACGACCTTGTTTCTGCCGGTGTTAATTTTACAATTCTCCTCGCTGACTGGCATGCCTTTGTGAACAACAAGCTTTCAGGGGACATTGAAAAGATAAGGCTGAGTGGAAAGGTATTCCAGGAGGGGATGAAGGCAATGGGCCTGAGCGACAGGGTCAGGTTCATATGGGCGTCTGACCTGGTAGATTCAGGAGAGTATTTTACAACACTTATACAACTCTCAAAGCACACGTCATTGTCAAGGCTGAAAAGAGCTCTCCCAATCATGGGAAGGGTTGAAGGAGAGGCTGAAAAGGATTTCAGTATGTTTATCTATCCAATTATGCAGGTTACTGACATTGCCGTTATGGATGTTGACATCGCTCTAGGCGGTATGGATCAGCGGCATGCGCACATGCTTCAGAGAGATATAGCGGAAAAATCAGGTGGTAAAAAGGTCACTGCCATACACGGACCTCTTCTTGGCAGCCTGAAAGGACCGGGAAGAATGGATTCGCAGAATGACAGTGATATAGTGAAGATGAGTAAAAGCGACCCTGACTCTGCAATATTCATATTCGACAGCGAGGATACTATCAGGAAGAAAATTTCAAGGGCTTACTGCCCTGTAGCCGAGATTAAGGGAAATCCTGTGCTTGACATAATAAAACATATAATCTTCCCGTATTATGGAAAGGATTTTGTCATAGATCGTCCCAGGGAGAAGGGTGGTGAGATCATACCTCACGATTATGATGAACTGGAAATAGAATTCATGCAAAGGAGGATCCACCCTGCAGATCTGAAAGCCGCTACAGGAGAGGCACTTATAGGGTTGCTTTTACCAGCGAGAAAGTTGTATGAAAAGCTTGAGGGGGACCTTGCGGAACTCGGGTATGCTTCATCTAAGGATTCTTGAGTTTTTCTATAATTATTCGGTTATTTTCATTTATGAATGCAACAATATCTGATGGTTCAAAACCGCAGAGTTCAGCCACTCTCCTCGGAAGAGTTATTCTAAGAGAAGACCCACTTTTCGATATGTGCGAAACATCAATTAGCGATCTGCCTGCCATTAAGTCATTTAATGAAATACGCTATTATAATTTTTATCCTAATGCTTTTTTGGTTAAATACCCTGTATTGTCAGAATGATTCAAGAGTAGACTGACTGGACGAGGATAACGCTGAAATTATCTCATCCACATAAGACGTAACCCTCTGTTCTGAAAATGACCTTTCATCGCACAGGTATTTTATCAGCTTTTCTCTATCGGGGCGATTGAACCTGAAAACAGGATCCTGTATAGACGGTGGATTCTTGAAAAGATCGATGATCTCGTCCAGATGATCGATTTCAGCGTTTCTTGCTTTTAGAACAGCATCTATGGAACCATATTTTTTGATCAGGTTCAGCGCAGTTTTAGCACCTACCCTCTCCAGACCTGAATTAAAATCTGTGCCCACCAGGATGCCGATCGATATAAGCTGATCCTGTGTTATAGCGTTTTTCTTAAGCGTTGCTTCCAGATCCAGTAGTTCAGGTGACACATTAACATATAGATTCCTGCCTGGTATCTTTCTCCTGCCGCCGGTAACAAAATTCCTAAGAACACGTCTTGCGCCGAATAGAAGACAGTCATAGTCCTGTGAAACAACACCGGAAACAAGGCCCATGCGGGATAGAATTGAAGCTTGTGCCTCGCCCTCTGATGGTGCCATGATATAAGGTACTCCCATCAGATCTAGTAGATGGGTCGATTCCTCAACGATCTCCCTGGTGATGTAATTTATCCTTGTCGATAGAGACCTTGCCCTTTCCATATCTCCGGACGCCTTGGCCTCCTCAAGGTCTGCTAAGTTCTTTTCCCTGATAAGGCGCCTTTGCTCTATTGTGTTCTGTTTAAGCAACCCGGGTTTACCATCAAAAACATAGACAGGTTTGATATCGTTCTGCAGAAATGTTGCAGTCCTGAAGAAAAGACCTGAAATGTGTGAAGTGATCCTTCCGTTTGAGTCCATCAGTGGAGTACCGTCTGCCTGCCTTATATTACTAAGAAATTGGTATATTACGTTATAAGCGTCAACAGAAACAACCGATCCTTTCTGTTCCTTCAAAGTGGTTGGCATCCTGACAACTATATCTGATATATCAACACCCATTCAGGCACACTCCAGCCCGGTAGATACTATCCTGAAGGATGTGGATCTACCCTCTTCAATAGACCGGTGTTTTACAACCCTCATTTTTCGTATTCCCGATTCGCCTTTTTCCAACGAAAGTATGGCCTTGACCGCATGATCAATCACGAAACCGCCAAATGGCTGGAGCAGGCCGCTTCCTATATCCTGGTATATCTGGTTTGATATGAGCACCGGTATACTGAAATCAGACGCAATTGAGATAAGAACGGAGAGCTGTTTCTGAAAACCTAAAATCCTCGCCTGTGAATCGCCGGTTGCTTCCAGCCTGAAATATTCAGTGAATGAATCAAGAACCACAGCGCCCGGCATCTTTGTCTTTTCAAGGAGCTTCTGCACCTTAAGAAGTGATAATTCCTGATCCTCAAGACTGTTTATCCTGAAAAGTGCTATCTCATCGTATATCTGTGGATCACTGATAGACATCTGCCTGAATCTTTCTGTCGAGAAACCCTCAGAGTCAAGATAGTATACCTTCTTTCCTGATTTTGCCACATTGATACTGAACTGCATGCAGATATTCGTCTTCCCGGATCCACCCTCCCCGTAGATCTCAGTTATTATTCCATTTTCAAGGCCGCCATTTAGCAATGAATCAATGCACCCAATTCCGAGGGCGGATTTGACCTGAACTGCACCAACCTCAATTTTTTGCATTTTATCGTATTATACAGACAATATATTTAACTCTGGCTATTTCGCAAAATTGATTTGGCAAGATACAGAAAATCCTCTGAATAAATGATTAGATCTGATTCTGAAATGATTTCTGGTTGATTCGGGTTATATGCAATATTTAATCCTGAGAGCGGGAACATCCTTGCATCAAAATCTGAGTCCCCGATCGAAATTGTGTCTTCTGGAGAAATTCCAAGTATATCCTGTACTTTCCTCAGAGTCTTTTCCTTCTCACGCGGTATCACGTTCACCCTTCCCTGTGGTATAATATAATTTTCTTCGTCGGTTCCAATCTCATTGCTGAAAACAAGATCAAATTTGAATGATCTGGATATTATTTCAGTCAACCATGAAATTCCACCAGATATTACAACTATTGTGAAGCCAGATTTCCTCAGAAGTTCTAAACCTGAAAAAAGATTGTCCATCAACGGGATCCTCTCCAGCAGGGAAACTATATAGTCCTTTTTCAGTTTGTTGTATTTATCAATCCAGAGGCTGACATCAGCAGAAAGGAATTCTGAATATGGAAGTTGCCCCGCCCTATATTTTGCGTATATCGCCGAATTGTCAACACCGAAAATTTTGTGGAGATAACCCCAGCTGCTTGGATGTTTTGTCAGAACACCATCCATGTCAGTTGCTATCAATTTTTTTTCTGCCGGCATCTTAGTATGTCCTTGCAAAATTAGCAGGAAATCCTGGTGAGCCGCAGACCACACATCTGCCTGACCCCTTTTTACCATGCGGCGTACCAAGGCACACGAGTTCTGTTTCCGCTTCGATCTTGTCGGAGCATTCTCTGGACCCGCACCAGGCAATCTGAATCATCCCCTTCAGGTTTTTGGCCTCTTCAAGAGATGTTGCCTTGAAGGTCATTTTCTTCACAGTCTCTTCTGCCCTCTTTTTTAATTCAATTTGCATAAGATCTAGTGCTTCCCTGACCTTAGCGACCGTCTCCTGAAGATCTATTTTTGAGCGCCTGCCCGTATGCCTTGGGACAATTGTTACATAGGAATTCTCTGATTCCCTGGAACCTATTTCTATCCTCAGTGGAACGCCTTTCATTTCCCAGTCATTGTATTTGAAACCAGGAGTATAATTATCCCTGTCATCAAGGCTGACCCTGATCCCAGAATTTTCGAGCATATCCCTTACCTTTGTGCAAAATGAATTGATATTCGCATTTTCGCCTGGTATGGGAACGATCACCGCCTGGACAGGTGCCACCTCTGGAGGAAGTATAAGGCCTTTGTCGTCTCCATGCGTAAATATTATTGCAGCAATAAGCCTGGAGCTCATTCCGTATGTTGTCTGTGAGACATATTTTCTCTCTCCGTTGACATCTGAATAAGATATTCCATAATTTTTTGAAAAGTTCTCTCCATACTGATGTATTGTACCGATCTGAAGGCTCCTGCCGCTAGAAAGTATGAGATCAAATGCAAGCGAATACATGGCACCCGGGAATTTATCCCAGTCGGGCCTGCGATTAATTGTAAATGGCAAACAGAGCGCTTCAGTTAATTCATGCATCATCACGATGTAATCATCCATCTGCCTCTCGGCGTCATCATAGTCAACATGCGCAGTATGGGCTTCGAAGAAATGTATTTCCCGGTCACGAATGAATGCCCTTGTGTGTTTTGTCTCATACCTGTATGTTGAAACTATCTGGTAAATTTTAAGTGGCAGATCTCCGTGAGTCCTGATCCAGAGAGGAAACATGGAATACATTGCGGCCTCACTGGTAGGCCTCAATGCCATCTCGTCCTCCAGTTTGTCGTTCCCCCCTTTTGTTACCCAGAAGACCTGTGACTCGAAACCCTTCACGTGCTCGAATTCAACTGACAACTGCGACCTGCTTATCAAGAGTGGAAACTGGACCTCCTGAAGACCATGTGCATTAACAGCTTCTCTTATAACATCATCAATCAGTTTCACGACCTTGAAGCCATATGGAGGCAAAACGTTCATGCCCTTGACCGGATATCTTTTGTCAACGAGCCCTGAAAGTTCTATTATTTCGTTATACCATTCACTGGAATCAGTCTTTTTGTTGATCATCCTTGCCGCTCATTCTAATGGCATATTTGAGATTTAGCAGTTTTTCTTCCTAACGAAACTGAGAGGAGAAGGATTGTATGTCTATGCCTTTCAATAAATGGATATTTTTCAGAAATCAGTCTGATACATAGCTGTATGAAATATTGAGATGAGCATTGTGATTCAATACAGAAAAATGTTAAGGAGTCCATAGCAATGATGTTTCAGTGCCTTATCTAAGACTGATGAAATATCCTGGGGCGAAGTTCACCATAATTCCTGTGATCGAAGATATCTTCAGATCTTCTAATTGTGAGGTATTCGTGGATGCTTTTGGAGGATCGGGATCTGTACTGCTTAATATACCTTCCAAAATGCCTGTCTACAACGACATAAATAGTGACCTTGTAGCGGTGTTTTCCACAATTAAACATCATACTTTTGAATTCAAGTCAGCTTTAAAAAGGGAAGTGTCTGATATTTTAAATACTTCAGGAAAATGGGTAAATTCTAAAAGAGGGGCAGTGTCGAAAAGAGATATGAATGCAATAGAAAAGGCAGTAAATTATGTAGTTTCATTCTCAACATCGTTTGGAGGGATGGGTAGAACTTATTCTACTGGAAAAGAAAAGGCCTATAAGGCGTACCTAAAAAGGACGCTTGAGATCTATGACAATATTTCAAAAAACGTATCTGGCTGGACAATACATAATATGGATTTCAGGGAACTGATATCGAAGTATGATAAAACTGGAACTTTCTTCTTTTTTGATCCTCCTTATCCTGGTAAGATATGGTATGATTATGATTTCAGGGAAACAGATTTCGCTGACCTGGCTGAACGGATTAAAACACTTAGAGGAAAGTACCTGTTGACACTGAACAGTGAGGATGAGCCCCTTTTTGATATCTTCGGAAACCCGACGTTCATTAGAAGTTATGAAAACGAGAACGGCAAAAAACGACCAGATTCCAAGAAATACAGGTATAAGGCCTTTTATACAAACGTTAAAAGATGACAGTATATCCATTCACGCATTATGGAAAATGAATTTTAGGAAAACCTCACAAAAACATTTATATTAAAATAACTAGTAATGCATTCATGAAATATTTTGAGGCAATATCGGTCTCATCCTTCATTTTAGGTGGGATTTCACTCATTGTGTTTAATATTTATTTTTCTACCAGTGCTGGTTTCGTTGATATATATTCAGATAATGGAGTTACAGTGTTTTTCTTTATTGTTGCCATTGTTTTCGGAACTATAGGGCTGATTGACAGGAGGCTGAGCGGGTCTTCGCGCTCCGATTGATTGTTAACACTAATCAAACAACTACCTGCTAGTTAATACTATGGATACTCTAAATTTCAGGTTAAATTATTATATTCTCGTATATTGAACTGTTATGGCAGTTGCGGTAGAGAATGAAGATACAGAATTTGTAATTAAAATGCTCAGGAGACTGATTCCGATAAAATCAATATCTCCATCTTCCGGTGGTGAAGGGGAAGGCGCGAAGGCCGATGAATTATGCAATATACTCAGGGAAATGGGATTCGAAAACTATAACAGGTATGATACTACAGATAGTTCAGGGAAGAAGAGATCAAGCATTGTTCTCAAGATCGGTAACAAGGATAAGACTCTCTGGCTGGTATCTCACATAGATACTGTTCCAGAGGGATCGCCGGAGCTCTGGACCAGGCCACCATTTGCTGCAACTGTCGAAGGCAACAGGGTGTATGGTAGAGGGGCTGCAGACAACGGAGAGGGCATACTATCATCTCTCCTTTTGCTGAAGCACCTTGATCAGTCAAGGATGAAATACAACCTTGGTTTGGTATTTGTGGCAGATGAGGAAACTGGAAGTGAATATGGTATTTCTCACCTGCTCACCAAGAACATCTTCTCCGAAAATGATCTCGTTGTAGTACCGGATTCCGGTACTCCAGATGGCCTCATTATAGAGATTGCAGAAAAGAGCATACTCTGGATACAGTTTACCTTTGAAGGGAAACAGGGACATGCAAGCAGGCCGGATCTTGCACTGAATGCAACGAGTAACGCAATGGCATTTTTAACTATGCTTGACGAACAGCTTCATTCCACCTTCGCAGATTCGGATGAAACTTTTGAGTACCCCAAATCAACCTTCGCCATAACCAAACATGAAAAAAATGTTGAAAATATCAATACGATTCCTGGAAAGGATGTCTTCTTTATGGATTGCAGGGTTCTTCCAAAATATGACCTGGATCTTCTTTTGGATTTCATGAAAGAGAAGGCTACAGAATTTACAAACAGGACGGGAATTAAGATAAATATAAAACCAGTCCAGAAAGAACAGGCGCCTCACCCTACATCCACAAATTCAGAGGTATACAAGATTCTCAACGAGACAATAAAGAAGATCCTCGGCAAAGAAGGAAAACCGATTGGCATTGGTGGAGGTACGTGTGCAGCCTTTTTCAGGAGAAAGGGCATCAATGCCGTGGTGTGGGGAATATCAGCTCCAGAATCCTACCACAAGCCGGATGAGTTTGTGGTCATAGATTACATAATAAAGGCAGCCGAAGTAGAGGAGAACATGTTGTATGATTAATCCTCATCTGAGACCGAAAGGTCTTTAAGCCTCTGTATGCCGTCTATATCCATGATTACCTTTGCAACTGCAGAGGGCACAAGGTGCTCCCATTTTTCTCCACTCAGCATTTTTTC
>JAKBLT010000009.1:0-36551 GCA_021831925.1 Thermoplasmata archaeon | reverse complement strand
GAGTGCGAGATTTCTTGAGTTTTCATATGAATCTGACAGACTTACACTATGTGGCAAAATGGAGCGGTTATGTTTTGTCTTGTTTATTTCTCTGGATCTTATCAGTATTATTATGAATTTTAGATCCTTATGAATCTTTAAAGAATGAAATTTCAGTGGGTTAATTGACTTTATAATTATGAACCCTCCGAAAAGTGAAGCGAGAACATTGTCAGGATGCTTCGATCCAGAAATAAACTCCTCTCCCAAAAGGGAGTAATTCACTAAATCTTCATTTGACAACCTGAGGTCATAATAATCATTCAATAAGATCGCGGCAGCAGCGCTTGAAGCCCCACTGCTCCCAAGACCAGAGCTCCATGGAATATTCCCATCAGTTATTAAAGTGACATTATCGCTGATATTATGATCAGAAAGTATTCTTCTTGCAACAACTGTAGAAGGGGATTCACTTATTGGTTTGTTGTGATGATCGATAACCCTGATAATCCCCTTTCCGGGCCCGTTATCAAGTCGAATAGATGTTGTTTCATGATACGCATCGAGTGCTATTGATAGTACGTCGAAACCAGGCCCTAGGTTGGCTGAAGACGAACATGCCGTGGCAAGATTCACATTCCGGCTGATTAACACTTCATATTTTTCCTTTTATTAATAAGGTATTACCTGAGATAATACAAACACGATTGACCTGCTCGAGGGATTCCAGAAATTAAGAAAGTTTCATTCACGGATAAGAGGGTAATTAATACCATAAATATTATTAGTTTTAATCAATTTGACATTTAATGGCAACCATTACAGATAATGAATATAGTTTTTTTTCTGCCATTGATGAAAGGTTGCGGATGCAGGGCATCATTTCTTTCAGATCAAAGAATTTTACCTCAGAAATCTCCAGTAAATACAATCTAAATATATTGTGCCAGATATTTCTGGACAATGAAAAGTTCAATTTTCATTATTCCTTGCCTTTGGACCTTGAGCAAACCTCCAATTTCAGGCTTTTTCTCAAAAACACAAATGCAGTCAGAAAAGACGGATGGTATAGCATTATTCATGAACTTGATGAACCAATCTACTCAGACTCCCTTAACGCGCTGACAAGTATTCCATCTGTAATTATAGATATAATCCAGATTCAAAGCGGAAGAACAGTAATAACGTTCAGGTTTCATGAAAAATTCATGCAGGAAGTGTCAAATTTCATTATAAAGATGTCTGGCGAGTCTGAAAGCTTTAATGTTGATTATATAGGAAAATCCCATGGTCTAATTCATACAATTCTAAATTCTAACAGTATTTTTAATCTGTGCGAGGTGGATGCGTTGTTTGTTCCATCCGAGAAGACAATGGAGTTAAATAGGATCTTTGGTAATTCCTGGCAGCGGGCAGCGAAGTATTATTATGGCCAGGGTTCCGTTGTTTATGTTTACCGCACCGATTCTGAGATACCTGATCGGAAAAACGAGAATATTAAAATAATTTCAGAGGAAGATCATCTCTTTGAATTTACATTAAATGAGGAATATCAGCGGGATTTAATTCACTCGATGCTTGAAAGGAGAATTTACAGTCTCGCGCAGAAGCAGGTATTCAACGGGAAATCGGTGATTGTTAGAAGAATTATGTTTGAGGGTTTTGTGAATGATTTCCTTGAATCAGTTAGAGATTCTTACTCCATGCACCCTGAGCAGGTTACTTATATAACTTCTATTTCACGATTGAAGAGCGCAAAAACTCCAGGATAATAAAAACCGAACAGTCTAGGAGTACCTTTCAAACCCCAATTTTAGACCAACACGGCAAAACATAGAGAAAGTATTTTAATTATTGAAATGATATGTAAATACATTTTCATGATCAGATTTGGAATAGCTGGCATACCTCTTACCAGCAAGGGCAGGACATTTGTAGAATCAGTTGAGGACGCTCACGGTTTGGGCCTTAATGCGTTAGAAGTTCAGCTTCTGAGAGTAAACGTTCAGGAGAGACCAGCTCTTGACTATTCTGGAATGTTGCCTAAGGATGTTGAGGAATCAATTATCGTAAATATACTTAGGCAGGATGAGGAAGGTAATTATAAGTCGGTTGGAATAGATACAGCTATAGATGAAAACGACATAGTCCAGGAGCTCTTTTGGAACATGGCTAGAAACTATTCCGAAATAAAAGAGGGTGGAGAACTTGCGAGGGAACTGGATGTCGAATTATCTATCCATGCTCCGTATTACATGGATTTACTGGATGCAGGCGAGATGTCAGAGAGATCATATAATCACATCAAGTGGTCACTGATGATTGCCCGGGGAATGATGGCAAAGCGCGTCATCACGCATACAGGCTTTTACCATGGAACCAAAAAGGAGAGTCTTAATAGGGCTATTGATGTTTATACCAGCATTTCAAAAGAATTCAATCCTTCTTCAGGGTTTCCATATATAGGGGTTGAAACATCAGGAAAAGAGGAGATATTTGGGGCTGTTCCTGAAATAGTTGCACTTGCGAAAAAAGTCCCTGCCATTGAACCGATCCTAAACTTTGCTCATGTTCATTCTCTCGGCGGCGGGAGCCTGATTGAGGTGAAGGATTTTAGCGATGTAATATCTACATTTGAAAAATTCAAGAAAGGGGATCTTTATACAGAGTTCTCCGGGGTTGAATATGAAGGGCACAGCGAGGTAAAGCTTACAGCTATTAAACATGGAGACCTGAAGTTTGAAACCCTGAGCGAATATCTTTCTTCTTACCAGAATGATATAACAATAATTTCCAGTTCACCACTTCTTGAACATGATGCACAATACATGAATATCATTCTATTAAGATCAATAGCCAAGAAACTACAGAAGAAGGAATCAAAGAAAGAATATGGAGATGTGGAAAAGATGGTTAGATCATATCCAGTGAAGAAAGGTTTTAAGATAGATAATGCGTCATTGCTGGCTGTAACAAAGGAGGTAACCAGGTCAGGCACAATTTCGAATGGGCACGTTATCGCAAAGATTAATGGTCTTGAGAAAGTCGAGCTATGGCCTGAAGGGAAAAGCCTTATGTGCGAAACGGTGACAGACAAGAATGCAAAGAACTATGATGAAGCGATAAAGAAATTCAATGAGCTTATCGAAAAGGTAACAGGCTACAACGCAAAGGAAAGGAAGAAGATTGCCAGCAAGGTTGAGAAGAAATAGTTCAAACTGGGATTGAATTTTTGATATGATTCAGGGTTGCGAGGCTCTTTCTTATCCAACAATCGGCATTGTATTGCTTGGTGGATTGAGTGACCAGGACCGCAGGATACCTGGGCATCCATCGGCTGGTTTTGCCTATACATCAGGAAACTTCGATATCTATACCAGGACAAGGATCTTTTTTAAAAACGGGCCATCTTCCATAATCATAAATGGAAAGGAGATAGATGTTAATTCAGCAAGATCTCCGCTTAATGTGATAAACAGATACCTGAAAGATACCGGCTTTCAAAAGGGAAATCTCTCAATAGTTTCAACAAATATGAGAATAATAAGCGGCAGTTCGGACTCTGGCGCTGCGGCTTTGGCTATAGCAGCCGGGAAGATATTTGGTGTCGCCGACTTACATAATCTTGAGACAGATTTCAGGGAGATTTCAGAAAGCATTGGCAGGAGTTTATTTGGAGGTCTTACAGTGACTAGCCTGAAGAACGGAAAATATCTAACTGAAACTGTTCTACCTTGGAGTTCATTCGAAAGATTCAGGATAGTTGCATTTAAGTTCAGTTCCTCCAGAAACCCGTCTGATGTAATCCATTCAAATATAATCAGGAGTCTCCGGTACAGGGATAGGGTGGAATCAGCCAGTAAAAAGTGTGAGACCGTTAAGAAGCTAGCTTCAGTGAATGATATAAGGGGAATATTTGATCTTTCAATGCATGATACAGAAGAATATCATGAATTGATCGAATCCGTTGGAGTAAGAGTTATTTCAGGAGAGATGAGGCAGCTAATCACCAACGTTTCTAAAATGCGGGATGATTTCTGGTGCTCTTACATCGTAACTGGCGGTACAAACGTTTTCGTACCTGTGGAGCGGGAAAACGCTGACAAAATTGTAAAATTAGCTGGTGGATTTAATTGTGGTGTTGAAATTTTGCGGGTCGCTCCGGGTGCAAGACCGTTTCTCGAATTCTGATCATTCTGGATATTTTGTAAGATAGTGTTTTAAGTTGAAGTTGGAAGCATAATTATGGTAAAACCCGTCTTTATTGATCTTGATTTATAGACTGTGACTTCTGAAAAATCTAACGACGTAAAACAATTTTTTGTGTTAATGTTCAACAAACCTTAAATTTATTATTTCATTCAGGTCATGAATGGCTGAGAAAAAAGACTCTGGATTTCAATCTGGGGCAGGTCTGATAAGATATTTTGACGAGGAGGAAATTAATGGCCCATCCATTGATCCAAAACTCGTTATTTACATAGCCATATCCATTGCAATCATAGTTGAACTTGTTAAGGTCTTCTGGCCGGTTTAATATTCCTAATTGGGTAGAAGCAAAATAATAAATCATATTCTTAAATCCCGATGGGAGCTCCGGTGGTGTAGCACGGTCAAGCATTAGGGACTCTCAATCCCCCGACTCGGGTCCAAATCCCGACCGGAGCATAATTTTTTTCAAGAGATCCAAAAGTCAATTTTAGGATCGGTTGGATAAAATATCCTCTTATTGATTGACTAATATTGATCTTGAGGAACTTTAAAATTAGTTAAATTCATAGCAGCTACCAGTACGTTATGATGATCTTTACGCTTTGGGATACTCCAGTGTCTCTGCAATCCCGAAAGGAAAGTAGTTGACAGGTTTTCGTCTACTATAAAATAAGATGTCATCACATTATCATATATTTCTGCCTCGAAGAAGATGGTACCATAATAAGTCTCTATCACCTCTTTGTAAAAGTCTGAGAAAAAGGTAGTGTTTGCTTCCATTTCAACAATATTTGTACCTTGTGAAAATACCTTTAATGAAGGGTTCTCTTTATAGTCCGGTATTTCAAGTTTAAAGATGAGTATATCCTTATTTGTATTTGTAAAATATTTTGGAACGAATTTTCCCTCATTCAAAAATACACCACTATTTTCTTTTTCCCTGGATACTGTATCCAAGTGCCATTCGGTTTTGATAAGAAAGAGATCACTTAATTCACCTCCAAAATCTGTAAAGAGTTTTAACAAATACGGAATTCCACCAGAATGTTTTCCGAAAGCGATTATTTCCACCATCTTAATGTTTGAACTCATTAAATCAAGTAATAATTTTGAGACCTGATCCTTAGCCTCATCCGAAAAATCTGTCTGAATATACGCATCCTGTGAATTTGAAAGAACATTGGGATTAACCCGGCAACCTTTCAAAGAGTTTAGATGATTGAAGAAGGCAAACACATCAGATTTAACACTTATCTGCAGCACAGAGTTCTGTATAATGTTCATTTCATAATCTTGGAATTCCTTTGTTCTCTTTAGATTAAAACTTTCAATTTCAGAGAGGTTCTTTCCAAGGTTTCTGTACATATAAAGTTGGCCATCTTTTAAAATAGAAAAAAAGAACTTATTCTCCAAATTAAAGCTAAAACTCGGTAAATTCAGGCTCTTAGGAAATCTATTCTTTAGTCTTATGATTGCGAAATTCTCAAGAACCTAAGTACTCCACATTGGCAAGCCAATATTTTCGGATAATATTAAATTATCATATATAATAAACCAAATAGAAGACTTGGATATTACTCGTCATTTTAAATTATATGTATTAGCCTAAATTTATTTGGTGGAAATTTTAAGGTAGATGGCAGGGAACTTTTATGTGGGTTCAGGAAAATGATTTGGATTAACGCACGCCAAATACATGTCCGTCTTTTGCTGTTCCTTTTTTCTTAAAGTACCAATCTTGAGTTGGTCCCTGCAGCCATGGCATTGGTTATCTGTACTATTTATCTCAAAATTAGCCAAATTTAGAAGATTATTGAACAGTTCCACTGAATTCTTTCGCTATAATGTCGCGGTAATTGTTATCTGCTCCCAATGAGTTGAAGAGAACCTATAATACAAAGATAAAAAACGATAAGGATATAGAAATCATCAGTCCTCGCTCTTTCTGATCTCACTCAAAGCCTCTCTGTCTCTGCAGTAAAGATAAGGTGCGAGATCCAGAGAAGGAGGTGATTTTTCTAAAGTTCGTCTGTAGACCTGTCTTAGATTCTTATCAACCTCTCTGCAGTAATCCTGCCAGGTAACCCCCAATGATTCAACGTATTTCTTTTCTATGCCGGTAGCTACTTCATGCGCATACGGGTACTCATAATCCTCATCTGCCATCCATTTTTCCGGTAGTTCATGGTGTAATCCGATGGTCTTCCTGGCGTCAATCTGCTTTCCCCCAACGTTTAGAATTGGAGGGAAGTGCTCATCCAGATAAACAGTCTTTCCATCCAGTGAATAACCTCCAGTATATTTAATATCATAATTTGTGCTGACCTTGATATCGGCTCCAGATTTGGCTGATTTCACTGTACCAATTAATTTACCAGAGAAATATACTTCATTTCCTTTAAGCTGCAGAATTTCACCCTTCTTGACATCTTCATTAGCATCTACCTTTACCATTGTTGGTTCAATGTAATTTATGGCTATCAGCTCAATTTTTTCATTTCTGCCATCTTTTTTATCTATCCTGCTTATTACTTCGTAGTTTTCCATAACAAGTCATCGAATCATATTGAATATATTTAATCGTATCTGCGATAAATTAGTTAATTTGAGCAATTTTTGACTTAATCTTCCTTGGCAATCATTTAATATTTGGTGAATATCAACTTGTCATGCCAATCACCGTAGCAGAGGTAATGACTAAGAATCCGATAACATGTTTTGTCCCAAGCAGTGTTGAAAAAGCAGTGAAGATACTTACAAAAAACAACATTACTGGGATGCCAATAGTAGATTCAGAGGGCAAATATGCTGGTGTACTTAGCAGAAGAGACATATTCAAAAATGTCGAAGAGACTCAAACAGCTATTGTGATGAGAACTCCAGAACCAATACGTGAAACTGATCCGATCTCAAAAGCTGCAAAGGAGATGGTAAAGGAGGGAAAGAGGCACCTTGTTGTTGTGAATGAAAGCAGGAAGGTGGTCGGTATAGTGACACCTCAAAATCTTTTGCCTGAAGCTGCTAAATTATTTGGTGACAAGAAAATAAGCGAAATTTTCGTTGACAGGGTCATCCCCGTCTGGGACCGAACGCCGCTGAAGGTTCTTTTCAATGTCCTCAGGATATCAGGAACATATGTTTTTGTTGTAATCGATACAGAGGGAAAAATGGTTGGTCTTGTTACCGACAGGGACATATTCGACAAAATAGAATTAACTCGAAACAGTGTGTCGTCAGAGGGTAGAATGGACGAAGATGAGGATCCATGGACATGGACTGGACTGAAGAACTTTGTCCAGTACGCTGTCCAGAAAAACCTTGTCAACATACCTGACTATAATGTTGATTCCGTTATGATAAAGGAACCAAAGGTTTCTTACAAAAACGAAAAGCTTTCCAGTGCAATTTCAGTTATGCTTAAGGGTAACTTTAACCAGATCCCAATAATTGAGGGCGATAACAAACCTTTCGGAATGTTATATGATCTGAACATAATGAGGCTCTTTTAATGGACAGGGTCGAGGAAATCACTGAACTGGCAAAGAGGAGGGGTTTCTTCTGGTCTTCATTCAGCATATATGGCGGACTTGCAGGATTTTATGATTATGGGCCGCTTGGAACTGCTATGAAGGAGAAAATACTATCAAAGTGGACATCATCATACAGAAAACTTGGCGCAATTTTCATAGACACACCAACGCTCGCCCCGGAAGTAGTCTTTCAGGCGTCCGGTCATCTTGAAAAATTTGCAGATCCTGCCGCAGAATGCACCAAATGTGGGTCGAGATTCAAATTAGAGTCTCTGGGGGTAGCAAGAGAAAATTTTGATTCCTTTCTCACAAACAAACAGCATGAAAAGGTATTTTGCAAAACCTGTGGATCTGAGCTAACAAAATTCTACTCTGCAAGTCAGATGTTCCAGCTTACAAGTAATGATAGCAGGATGCAGGATCTTTACTTACGACCTGAAACTGCACAGGGTATGATGCTCGGTTTCCCTCTTTTGCTTAACTTTAACAGGGGAAAACTTCCTCTCTATGTTGCTCAGGTGGGCAAGAGTTATAGGAACGAGGTTGCACCCAGGCAGGCTCTGCTCAGAATGAGGGAATTCACGCAGCTTGAACTTGAGGCCTACTATCCCCAAAATGATGCAAACGAATATTACACAATCAGCAGGGAAAAAATAACAATCAAACCCAGCGGTATGGAAGAGATGGAACTATCACCGGATGATATGATTTCCAGGGGGATTATTTCCAACAGGGCACTTGCTTTCTTCATTGGATTTTGTTCTGAGCTTCTGATATCATCGGGAATTGAAAAGTCTTCGATGAGATTCAGGCAGCATGATCCGGACGAGAGAGCTCATTACTCCAGGGATTCATGGGATGCAGAGGTGAAAATCGGTGAAGAGTGGGTCGAGGTTCAAGGCATAGCGGATCGCGGCAACTATGATCTCACACGGCATTCAACCTTCAGCAAGGTGGACCTGACAGTGGATACAGGAAACGGAAGAGAAGTTCCAAGAATAGTTGAACCTGCCCTTGGTGTGGACAGATTAATATTTTCCATACTTTCGGTAAATTACCTTACTAGGGAAAATGGAAACAAATATTTGAGACTTCCACCGGATATATCTCCTTATTCATGCGCCGTATTGCCGCTGCAGAAGAAAGATGGGATAGACAGCAGGGCAAAGGAATTCTTCGCTAAATATATCCTCTTGGATTCGTATGCTTTCTATGACGAATCAGGTTCAATCGGCAGGAGGTACGCAAGACAGGATGAAATAGGAACACCTGTGTGTGTCACGTTTGATTATGACAGCCTTAAAAAACCAGAGACTGTAACAGTGAGGTTCCGTGACGACACTTCTCAGATTCGAATTACCACGGACTCGATTTTACAGGCTGGAAACATTCTCAATTTGCAGGATGTAAGGAAGAAGTTCAATTGATCAATAAGAATCAAGGATCTTCTTCAGGGCATTCAGTGAAAGGAGAGCGCATTTCTCCCTATTCGGTCCAAGATCCATGCCAATCAGACCAAGAAGATCAGTCTCCTTCATGTTTTTGATATCAGATATTTTCTTATTCAGAACATATTCAGAAAGGATAGAGGCTGATGCCTGGCTTATGGAGCATCCCTGTCCAACAAACTTTATATCTTTCATTATTCCATTTTCTAATAGCACTGAAAAGTGAACAGTATCGCCGCAAAGAGGATTCATCTCTGTGATAGAAGATGATGGGTTCTGAATCACGCCATGGTTCCTAGGGTTTTTATAATGATCCAGAATGAATTCCGCGGAGGTTTCATCAGTCATCTTTTCATCTCCCTGCTGCAATCCCTTATGCTATCCACGAATAAATCAAGTTCGGAAATTGTGTTGTAAATATATGGGGAAGCACGAGCAGTCGCAGCAACGCCGAGGCGGCCCATCAAAGGCATGGCGCAATGATGGCCAGACCTCACTGCAATGTTTTTATGATCCATAAAAGCTGCAACATCATGAGGATGTATTGACTCGGATATTTTTATATTCTTTTTTATGGCAGCCTCGACTAGTGAATAGGAGATAACATCTCCTATGTTAAAACTGAACACAGCTGCTCTTTTTTTCAGATCTAAAGGACCAAAAGAGATCAGGTTATCCATTTCACTTGACCTTGAGAAAAGGTGCTTGATCAAACTTCTTTCATGATCCATCACATTCTCCATTCCTAATTTTTTAAGATAATCTATTGCCGAGGATAACCCGATTGCCCCCTCAACGTTCTGGGTGCCTGCTTCGAATTTCCAGGGAATATCATTCCATGTTGCATTCATATAATCTACCTCTCGTATCATTTCTCCTCCTCCCAGGAACGGGCTCATTTCCTTCAGAAGATCTTCTTTACCATAAAGCACTCCAATTCCAGAAGGACCCAGCATCTTATGTCCGGAAAAAGCAAGGAAATCACAATCTATCTTCCTAACATCAACCTTCATATGTGGGACCGACTGTGCGGCGTCTACAATGGCAATGGTGGAATTTTCATGACACATACTTGTGAGTTCCCTGACATCGTTTATTGTTCCGAGGACATTTGAAACATGTGTGAATGAGGCAATCTTCGTTTCAGGCGAGAGCTTATTCGCAAAATCCTCATAATCCAAAGTAAAATCGTCCTTAATCTTCGCAAAATCTATCTTTATTCCAGCTTCCTTCAGAAAATACCATGGTATGATATTGGAATGGTGCTCCATCTCTGTGAGAAGGATCCTGTCGCCTTTCTTCAGTTTTCTACCGATTGTGTATGATAAAAGGTTAATTGATTCAGTTGTATTTCTAGTGTAAACAATATTGCTTGCCCCTCCGCTTCCTATGAAGTCCGACACATTTTTTCTTGCAGATTCATACATTGATGTTGCTTCTTCTGATATCCTGTAGACGCCGCGGTGAACGTTGCTGTAAAAATTCTCATAATAATTGACTATGGATCTCACAACAGAATCAGGCTTCTGTGTGGTGGCAGCGTTGTCGAGATATATTAGTTCTGGGTTGTTTCTGAAAATGGGGAAATCCTTCCTGATTTTTTCAGGAATCAGGCTCACGAAGGATCTCCTCTGAATATCTATGGACCTTCTCCTCCATCTCCAAGTCATTGGATTTTTCAAGATTGGCAAGCAGAAAACCTTCGGTCATTAGGCTTTTTGCCAGTTTCTCCGGTATACCTCTTGATCTAAGGTAGAATATCTGCTCCTTGTCCAGACTGCTGATAGCGGATGCATGTTTTGATTTGGTGTCGTTATTTCTAATTATCAGTCCCGGCTTGCTGTTCGCATAGCCATCTTTTGAGAGGAGCAGGATCCTGGAATCATAGAAACCTGTGGATTTAACGCTCATCTCCTCAATATCGATATTACCTCGGTGAATAGTAAGGCTCTTTCCCTTCACAACCCCCCTTACCTGTATATCAGCATTGCATGCCTTTCCAGTCTGGAAACTGCTGTCTCTTATGTCGAAACGCTGATCGTTGTCACTGTAGCTGACACCAAATGTCTTGAAGTTAGAGCCCTCGCCTTTCATGTAAGAAAGATTCGAGAAAATTACTCTTGAACCTCCTCTGTTTACATGATAAAAAGTGAATTCAGAAAACTCTTCGAGGAATGATTTGACAAATGTCAGATCTGTGACATCAGCATTTTTCTCCTGTATGTAATGATAGGATAGGTGGGATCTCTTTCCAATGTGCATATAGACAGTTTTGCCCTGAACACTTTTGCCTGCGGAATAATTCACGTATTTATCCTTTATAACGCAATTTGAATCATTGCCAACAACAATAAGATTCTTCAGAACGCTCGGGTTACTTGAGTCAGTTAATACCACCACGGAAATCTCAAGATTCCTCACGCCATCAGGTATGTAAATGAGATATCCGTTCTTCCATGTCGCGTTGATAAGAAATTCTTCCCTGTCGAGCCCGAAATATGCGTAAATGTACTCTCTTAACGGGTTTGACGTTTCTGATGCTACCGAAAGAAGATCCTGGACCTTAACTCCCCTGCCCTTTAAGTTCTCAGAGACGGATTCAATATGATCATTAACAAACAGGATATCTGCCTCAACATTATTGTCAGGCAGTTCCGCATATTCTTCATAATCCAGAAGAAGATTATTCAAATCATCTTCGTCAAGGGGGACATAATCCTTTATTGTTGGGCTTTCCTTGAATGTCCTCACAGGTGATTTCAGGAACTCCCTGAAACAGTGAGCCCTGTATTCGAAAGATGAGTCGTTAAACCTCTTCTTTATGACATCTTCAATTAATTCCATTCGATCATCCTACTGCGCCGAGCTTATTCATCTCCAGTTTAATAAGACGGTTCATTTCAACTGCAAATTCCATTGGAATTTCTCTCATTACATCGTCAAGGAAACCAAGAACAATCATGGAAGATGCTTCATCCTCAGACAATCCCCTTGATCGCAGATAGGTCAGTTCATCCGTTCCAATTCTTCCAACCGACGCTTCGTGCGAGAACGTTGCCGTAGGGTCATATATTTCATCATGTGGAAAAGTCAGGGAAGCAGATTCATCATTTATGAGAAGGGCATCGCACTGAACCTTGCTCTTCGACTCTACTGCACCCTTGTTCACCCTGAGCAGCCCTCTGTAAATTGCCTTACCATCTTCTATGCTAATACTCTTTGCAACGATCTTTGAGGTAGTATACGGAGCAAGATGAATGGCCTTTGCACCGGTATCCTTCACTGTTCCAGAACCTGCAAGTGAGATATTCAGATTTGACGCTGTTGCCCTTGGTCCTCTTAGATATGAGGATGGGTAAAGCATAGTGACTTTAGAACCGAGTGAACCTCCGACCCACTCCATGTTTGCATCCTGGTCGACCCACGCCCTCTTGGTCGGCATGTTGTATACACTCTTTGACCAGTTTTGAACACTGGTATACCTGGCCTTCGCTCCCTTCTTGACATATATCTCAACTATCGCACTGTGAAGAGAATTTTTATCGTATCTTGGAGCTGTGCAACCCTCAATGTAGTGGACTTTAGAACCCTCGTCGGCAACAACAATAGTATGCTCAAACTGCCCGGTTGATTCTCCATTCATCCTGAAATATGTCTGAAGAGGCATATCTATCTGGACACCTTTGGGAACATAAAGGAACGATCCACCGCTCCAAACAGCTCCATTCAACGCTGCAAATTTATTGTCACTCACGGGCACAGCCCTGCAGTAATAGTCCTTCACAAGATCCGGATATTTCTGCACTGCTGAATCCAGGTCCAGAAATACTACACCCTTGTCCTCCCACACCTTTTTCAGGTTATGATAGACGCCTTCACTGTCGTACTGCGCAACCGATCCTGCAAGATATTTCTGTTCCATTTCCGGGATCCCAAGCTTCTGGAAAGTTTCCTTGATCTGATCTGGGACGTCCTCCCAGTTGTTTGTTTTTCGTTCATCGGGCCTGTTATAATATGATGTATTCTCCCAGTCTATGCCAGAGAGATCAGGCCCCCATGTTGGTACCGGCTTCGACTCAAATACCTCAAGGGCCCTCAATCTGAGACGGAGCATCCACTCAGGCTCTTTCTTAATCTGAGAGATCTCCTCTACTACTTTTCGGTTAAGACCCTTACCTGTTGAATAAACCGGACTGTTGATATCATGAAATTCCCAATCCGAACTCTTCACCGTCTTCAATTCTTTTACAAGCTTCTCCAGTTCCTCTTCTCTTGAATATTCTACTACCATTTTTATGCACTCCTTATCCAGTCATACCCTTCGTCCTCGATCTTGAGCGAAATATCGTTTCCGCCCTCTTTAGCAATCTTTCCATCAACAAGAACATGGACAAATTGAGGCTCCACATTTTTAAGGATTCTCTGGTAATGCGTTATTATAAGGAATCCAACATCTTTTGAATAAAATTTCCTTATCTCATCTGCCACCATCTTCAAAGCATCCACGTCAAGTCCTGAGTCAATTTCATCGAGTACCACAAACTTTGGCCTTAAGATCATCATCTGCAGTATTTCAACGCGTTTCCTTTCACCGCCGGAAAAACCTTCGTTCACGGATCTTGAGATAAAAGTTTCATCCAGCCCGACCTCATTCATGTATTTCTTAAGCAGTGCGTGAAAATCCTGAATTTTTATCTTTTCATCCGGATGAAGTTGATTATAAGCGAGTCTTAGAAAGGTGGAAAGTTTGACACCCTGAACAGCTACTGGCGTCTGGTATGCAAGGAATAAGCCCGCCCTTGCCCTCTCTTCCGGAAGTTTGTCAGCAAGTTCCACGCCATCTATCTTGATGGAACCATGAAGCAACTCATAATTTGGGTGACCTATTAGAACATACCCGAGAGTGCTCTTCCCGGCGCCATTTGGGCCCATCAGCGCGTGTATTTCCCCACCATTTATCGTGAAAGAAACGTCCTTCAGTATTTGCTTTCCATTAACGGAAGCAGCCAGATTCTTTACCTCTAATTTAGTCATATTGCGATTTGATATTGATTAATCCTATTTAAACACTTTTTTGTGTTCAAAGTGACTAAACTATAAATATTTTCATGTCATAGGATGTCAAATGAGAGCGGAAACTGAAATAGAAGAAAATTACTTACAGGATCTTTTTGGACCCGTTAAAGCTCAGATCCTTACAGAGTTAAGTTATTCCCCTCTTACGATGGACGAACTTTCCAGGTTACTTAATATCAACAAGAATGCGGTGAAGGAACATGCGGACAGCCTGGAGGTGAAGGGTTATGTTACATCCTATTTCAGACATGCTCCAGCAGGAAGGCCAAAGAAAGTCATTGAACTATCAGAAAAAGGACTTGAACTATTTCCGAAAAAATATTCAATCTTAGCTAACCTCATGCTTCAGGAAATAAAGAAGCAGTATGGAAATGAGGCACTTAACAACATACTGGCAGGCGTTGCAGAAAACATGCTGAAGAGCTACGAAGTCAAGGGTCTCGACCTTGAAGGATCAAAGAGGGACAAGAGGATGCTTCAGCTGAAATCATTTGTGGATTCTTTGAACAGGATGGGTTACTCTGCGAAGCTTGAAGTAGACGGTGACTCGATGAGAATAATAAGATATAATTGCATATTTTATGATCTTGCAAGAGAAAATTCAGGCTCAATCTGTGGCACACTTGGAAACCAGCTTGTTAAAAAGGCAATTGGAGACAACTTTGCAATAACAGAAAAGTTCTCGACAGGTGACAAGAAGTGCGTGGTGGAACTGAAATTTTAGTTCAACCCAGAAGGGTATATGATCCGCCCCAGCAAGGATCATCTTATGTCGTTTTGATTGACAGGCTATGGCCCCGTGGGATAAAGAAGGAGTCGATTAGAATAGATTTATGGGCTCAAGACCTCGCACCATCTGATAATCTCCGAAAGTGGTTTAACCATGACCCTGAAAAGTGGGATAATTTCAGGGAATTATATAAAAAAGAACTCTGTGATTCTGATAAGGTTGGTATGATTGAATCTATAAGGATGCACAGCAACATTACATTGTTGTATGCGTCAAAAGAGACTGTCTATAATAACGCGCAGGCATTCAAGGAAATACTCGAGCATTTTGACGAATTCAGAAATTACTGCTCAGAAAACAGGTTCTGCTGAATTCTTTCTCACAGTGGTAAAATTACAGGTAGGATCTGTCCTCGTTGTAATTATGATATGGCATATCATTCTGTGGAGCTTTTTGGGATAATGTGTTTTCAACGTCGTATGCTGCCCCAAGGTTGCCATAGATCTTCTTTATCTTTTCCTCAACAGGCCTGTAAATTTTCAATGCTTCAATTATATGGGATTTTTCAATAAGCTTGGATTCCTCACTTACAGCTATGTCACCAGCCGCCCTTATTAAGCCCCCCAGTTCCCTGAGCCTTAATGTGAGAGAATTATCCTTGTGATCAATTTCCCGAGCACGCCTCTTGCCCTCCTCAGTTATTAACTGGCAGGCAGTTATCTCCATGTGTGGAATCTTCCCGTCTGAAATTATCTCCTGAGTTATGAATTGGATATATTTACCTCTATTTTCAGCATTATCTGGTATGGTTGTGTCCATGAGAACTTCATAACCGCTTCCCACAATTCTGGATCTTAGAGGACTTAATATAAACTGAAGATCGTTTATATTACATGCGGCTACGAGTATAAAATTACATGGTACTTTATCGACCCTTACACTGGCACCGGCGCTCTGTGGATTCCTGCCGGTAATAGGGAAATACTTTTCCTGCATAGCAGTCAGAATATATCTCTGAATGGGTCCAAGATGACTTATCTCATCTATGAACAGGACTCCCTGATGTGCCTCATGAATTGATCCTGCAACAACCCTCTCATATGGCAGTGTGCCGAGATGAGGGTGACCACCGTATGGATCATGTCTTACATCACCCAGCAGCTCTGTTTCACTTGCCCCTGTAGCCAGAATGAATGGATTTCTATCCAGGGGAACTATAACTTTACTAGGACTCTTTTTCTCCTGTTTTCTCTTCTTCTCTAATGCCTTCTCATCCATTACCTTGATGTTCTCCCCGGCACGCTCATAAATAACCACCTCTTCTCTGTCATTAATGCGCCTTGTAGAAGTGACTCTGTCAGTGTTATTCTGAACACCGAAAGCTGCCCCAAGAACATTGAAAACGTCCCCAAAAGGACCAGTTGTGCCTGCCTGAACTTTTGGTGAATTACAGTTTGGGCACACTGTCTCTGTATATGAGGATATGAATCCGCATCTTGAACACCGATACCCAAGCCGTTCGGAAACAAAAGCAGGAGCATCTTTTGGATCAACTAACTGTTCCTCAATCTTTGAATCTTCCTGCATCTCTTCTGAAATTTCACTTGCGGTTTTAATCTCTACAAATGGTCTTTCCGGTCTAAGGGGATTATGCACTGCCCTGATTTCCTCAGTGGGCCTCGGAATATAAAAGGACATGGCCTGAGCAATCATTGATTTACCCACACCAGGAGGTCCGACCAGAAGGAGGTGCCTGCCCTGCTTAGCAGATACCTTGGCGAGTCGAACCGCCTCTGACTGACCGATTATCCTGTCAAGCGGAGAAGATGGAATCTTCACTTGTGAAGTATCGATCAGACCTTTAAAATCAGTGTTCAGGAACGATGATCCCATTCAACTACCTTCAAATCAACCGGTTTTTTGGTTAAATTCGAGACTTTTATTCCATAAATCTGTCTTATTCCGTGGTCGTGTGCTGCATCCACCATTCTCTGTGAAACAACCCCGCCGGTTAATATTGCGAACGCTGATGTTATGTTGGACAGCCCGTCATATGTCTCAGTAAGATTAAAGGAAGCCAGCACCTCTCCCACCTCATTAAAAACCTCTGTCAGCTTTTCTCTCTGCAGTGTTTCTAATCTTCTCTCAATGGAATCATTATTTTTGAGATCCACGGGGGTACCAGCTTTATCAACTTCAACCGGCTTTGCCATTACCTGCTGTGACTGTGCCTGTTCTTCATGCTTTGAATGGGGCTGACTGACATGATCAGGCTCCTTTCTGCTCTCCTGTGTCTTTAAAACTACCTCTTCTTTTTCCTGTGAGTTTTTCTCTTGCAATTCCTTCAGTTCGCCGGTCATTCCTTTCATAGAAAGATACTGTGCAAGAGGGGTCTTGTACTTTAGTGCCTTAAATATCTGTTTATATGTGAGTTCTTCGACCTCAGTGCCAGGTGGAGCTCTTGCCACAAAATCAACGTCTGCAACCTGCAGCATCTCCTTTAGAATGAGGTCACCACCCCTGTCACCATCAAGGAATACAGTAACTGTCCTTTCTTTTGATAAATCCTGAACTGTTTTTGGTATATTTGTTCCCTGAACTGCTATTGTGTTCTTGATCCCGTATTTTAGAAGATTCAAGACATCGCTTCTGCCCTCAACAACTATTATTGAGTCCGAGTCCTTTATCGCAGGCCCAGCTGGAAGCTTGTCTTCACCAAATGTAAGAATTTCTCCTTTTTCGACTTCTTCCCTGACTGATTGGACTATACTTTCACTTACGTTCTTCGAGCCCTGTGTCATTTTTTTGTAAAGACTCTGAGCTCTTTCTACAACCTTCTGTCTCCGTTGTACTCTTACATCTTCAACCGACTCAACTTCTAGCTTTGCCTTGCAAGGGCCAATCCTGTCTATAGTTTCAAGGGAAGCCGCAAGAATTGATGTCTCGACCTGGTCTAAGCCAGATGGAATTAAAACAAAACCCTCCGTCCTTCCTTTCTTGCTGTCTATTTCAACCTCTATTCTGCCAATTTTCCCGCCTTTCTGAAGGTCCCTTAAATCTAATTCCTCCCCAAGCAGACCTTCAGTCTGACCAAATATTGCACCTACGACATCTGGTTTTTCAACCACCCCGTCCGCAGTTATCTTCGCTTTTACCATGTACTTTGTTAAATTTGGATCTACATTCATGTTTGTCACCTCGTAATATTACAGTGGATTGAATTGAAACATTATTTTCTCCTCTTTCTTCCACCATCGGTTTAATATGTTTAATCTCTATATAATAGATTCGCTCACAATATTACGAGGATTTCAAAAAACCCTCACCGAAAACCTTTTTCATGACCTCATGATCAATATCTATGAACCTTTACCACACCGGATTATCCGAACTATACAAGGAGATTGAAACACTTGGCGATCCCTTAACCGGCATATCGGATCGAATTGATTTCGAAAAGATAAGGCCAATATTGTCAGATCTCTATGAGAATGATACGGAAAAGGGTGGAAGACCAAATTATGATCCCATCCTGATAGTGAAGATTCTTTTACTGCAACAGTGGTACAATCTCTCAGATCCGCAAGTGGAGCGGGAAATCAGGGATCGGATATCGTTCCTTAATTTCCTGGGATATCCTGAGAAATTACCCGACCGGAACACAATCTGGTATTTCCGTGAACGTTTGTCAAAGACAGGAAAGGATCGTCTCGTTTTCAACGAGATAAGAGACCAGATCATGGCGAAACGAATCAGAATCAAGAAGGGCAATATGGAAGACGCCTCCTTCATAGAGGCAGATAAGGGAGAGTATGGAAAGCCAAGAGGTGATGATGCCAATACACGCAGATCTAAGGATGGATCATCGGCGACAAAGAATAATGAGCATCACTTCGGTTACAAGGCGCATACCCTTGTCAATGAGGTAAAGATAATTGAAAAATTATCAGTAACGCCTGCGAACGTGCATGATTCGCAGATAGATCTGAGCCTTCCAGGAATCATATGTTACCGTGACAAAGGATATTTCGGATCCGAATGCCGTGGTATAAACGGCACAATGGATCGATCCGTAAGGGGACATTCACTTCCCATGAAGAGCATGCGCAGGAATCTCCGTATATCCCGCATTCGATCCATGGTGGAACATCCCTATGCATTCTTCAAGAGGATGTTCCGCTTTGGCCATGTAATGGTAACAACTGTGCAAAGAGTGAGAGTAAAGACATATTTTACTGCTATTTGTTACAACCTTGTAAGGTCAAGATTTCTTGACCGGACAGCGTAAGCTATGGAAATTTAGGAGAAAATGGATGTAAAAACATGGTAAAACACACCATGTTTTGCCGCTATTCAGGTAAAATTGACTGATGTCATGAATTATGTGAAAGACATCGGGTTAAAGTGAAGGTTTTAGGAAAACCTCCAGTGTGGGACACTATTCTAAGGTCTGCCGATATTGAACATATTGTGCCACACACCGGTGCAGAACAGTGCGTTATCTATCCTGTCATCTCTCCTCTGTGCCACATTCCACCCAAGCATCTTCTTGTCTGCTGCGAATCCCGATTCTGAATTGCTTCTCTGATGGTACTGTTCCAGATATGACATTGTATCAACAACGAACTCCTTCATCGTATCCTTCCATTTCTGTGACCCATTCAGGGTAGCATTCTTCTTTGGTATCACAAAGACCTTTGTATCTCTCAGATTGTCCATGTATGAAGGTGATGAATAATATCTGTCCAGACGGATGGAATCCATGTGTATTCCCAGAACTGCAAGAAGATCCATCGCCCTGTCGTATGCCTCTCTTTCAGATATCATGGATGACCCAAATGCTATGTACAAACGAGAGTCAAGATCCATTATGGCGAATGAATACGCAAACAACCGTTTCTTATGACCTTTTGATTCCTTTGCGTCTTTCCCGTAATCAGGATTCTCCTTTGCCTTATCCTTTAGATGCTGTGCATGTGACTCGTAGTTCTTCTTCACTGTGAGAGAATAACCGGTGCCGTCACCAGTCGCGTCTGATTTTGTCATGCCTTTCCTCTTCAGTATGAGAACATGCAGGTTGTGTATTGCCATTATGACCTCATCATCTGAATATAATCTCTCCACGGCCTTGTAAGATACATCTATTCCAGAGAGCATGGAGAAGACAGCAAGCATGTTTGCGAACATCCTGTTGGGCTCGCCGACAAGCTGCTTTATAAGAAGAAGCTTGACCCTTTGATCTAGGGACAGTGAATAAGGATGTCCTGGGCCATGTATGATCTTGATGGAAGAAACAGCTTCCTGTATAAGGGGATCAAGATCCTTCATGGCCAGCTTGATCCTTTTGGAAAACTCCTCCTCGTAGGTACGCCAGTCCCTCTCCTTCCTGGGATGTTCCAGCGCATATTTTTTTCCAATGAGATCGTTGATCTCCTCCAGCTTGTATTGAATATCATCGCTGGTAATCCTTCCCATCAGATAGATATATATACATTGTATATTACAATACTATGAACAAGGTAAATATCGAGGAGACCACAGAGATCACGATAAAAGGAATCTATGGTTTTATTGAGCGGAAAGTTACAAAGTTCGGATCAGGGGCGAAGGTGGACTGTCCCAAGGAGTTCCTTGGCAGGAAAGTTTATCTAATAATAACCAGGGACAAGGAATAGTGTCCCACACTCGAAAACCTCATATAGTAATTGTCTATACTTTGAACTGCCAAATGGCACATATAGTTTCACTGTTAAATCCTCAAACGAATCGTACTATCCTATAAATTCGACTGGGGAGTTTCACGTCGATGGGTATATTTTAGTTGAAAATCTTACATTTATTCTATTAACTTATAATGTTAATTTTGTCGTAAACGGTCTTCCCAGTGGGATTGCATGGGAATTGACGTTTAACGGCAAAACTCAAAATATAACCAGTAATAATATTTCCTTTGAATTATCGAATGGAACCTATCACTTCACAATATCACCCATTCAAAATTACACGGTTTTACCTGGTTATGGAAACGTGACAGTATTAGGTAGTTCCGTATCTGTCAATATTACAATATCAAAAGCAAATTCACCCAAAAATTATGGTCTTTCAGTAGAATTTCAATACATTATTTTAGCAGTAGTTGTGATTGTGATAATATCTTTATTTTTTGTTTTTTACAGGAAAAAAATTTAGAAGTTATAATGGAAGCAATGACTGGAATTTAATGAAACGAATGGAAAGTACTAAGAAAACAGGACAAAAATAATTATTTTCTAAAAAGAACAAGTTTTCCGGAATATTTTATCAAGTACTTTTATGACTCTTGTAGATCTAAATGTGTAATTATGCTTAGAAAGTAGGTCTCTTTCTATTAATTTCATTTTTAACTGAATTATGCTATCTCGAATGCCGAATCAAATGAAAACAAACCTTGTTGCAAATGAAAGTCATCATATATGAAATCATAGTTCAAATCCGCTATCAATGGGACTTAAACCTCATTACAACATGAATTTTAGGGTCAAATAGACGCTACAGCCTTGACTAATATGAACCTCATTAAGGATCAGAGCCCTAATAATTTCGAATAAGTGAAATAGGGTTGCCTGAAATAAAAAACTTACAGATAGATATTCACGACTTTCAATCGTTCATTGTAAATTCGAAAAAATTTACCAGCTAATCGAAAATAAGTACTAGAAAATTCAAGGAATTGATTTAAAGCAAACAGACTCTGACAAGATTTTATGAAGACAGTAAACAGTGGGCTTGTTGGATAGAGTGAATGGGCACATTAACCCTGCCTTTTTAATAGCAGTATATGGATAGGTAGGCATCCAAATATTTTGTCAGTGTTACCAAATAAATTTTCAGCTGACTTCATCATAATAGATTCACAAACTCTTCTACAGTTAGACCGGATTGTTTAATAATTGCTCTTAAGGTTCCCGGCTTCAGTTCTTTATGCAATGGAACAACTATGTTTCTGTATCCATCTTTGCTCTGGATTATAACGTGATCACCTTTTCCTTTTCTGAAAATGAAACCTCTTTTGGAGAGTGCTTTGATTACAACTTCTCCAGATACAACTGGAAGTTTAGGCATCCAGAAGGACTTCCTCGCCAACATCCTGGGGTATAGGTTTTCCGTCTTCTTTTAAAACTTCCAAATATAATTCTATTGCTTCCTTGATATTTTTGAGGGCTTCTTCTCTATTCTCCCCTTCAGAGATGCAACCAGGGAGTGCTGGTACACTCACTGTAAACCCCCCATCTTTCTGTGGTTCAAGTATAACTGTAAATTTCACTAAATATGAATTCAAAACATTGATTTAAGTATTGTGCAAGGGAATAACATGTTGAATTGAATGATTTGATCACCCGTCAGAAGGATTTTTTAGATTTTGAAATTCTTAATTTTGACACAAAACAAAAGTTATTTACGTTGATTTTTCTCGAACAATTCTCTAATGATAGTTTGTTGATCATTTTTATACAAGCAACTCAGGAATAATACGTTGGAAAATATTACTGCCGTTCTTTAAAGATTCGTCGCGATATCTTAGTGAAAATATTAAACATCTATACGTATCACTTGAGCGTGGAATATTTTATTGCTATCACACCCTCGAAGGAATATGGAGTAATAATAACGCGATTCCAAAGAAGTTGGCCAAATAATGCCTTACCAGATTTTGTGGAGCCCCACATCACTGTTAAATCCCGGGCGGGTCTGAATGAAGAGGAATACTGGATAGATTCTATAAAAACAATTTGCAGGAACTTCGCAATGTTTAATTTGTCATTAAAAGGTGTAAAATCCTTTGGAAAATCTGTTGTATATCTTGGTGTAGAATCCGATAGAATTCACGTTTTGCACCGGAAGATTGTGGAAGCGATCTCCCCCAATCCTGAAAATAGCAGAAGATACTACGAGCTTGACCTTTATGAGCCACATTTGACATTAGGGTCGAAAGAATTCGGAATGAGTGAAGTTGAACTGTCAGAAATGAAAAAACTTGCAAATAATTGTCTTCACGGCTTTCAACCGTTCATTGTAAAGTCACTAAAAATTTACAAGCTATCTGAAACTAAGTATCAGAAAATTCATGAAATTGATTTAAAGCAAACAGGATCAGATAAGATTTTCTGAATTCAGTCAACGCGAACGTTGTTGGATCAAGTGAATAGACATATTAAGCCTCTTTTTGGTGCTTTATAGCAGTATAAGAATAGGTAGGCATCCGATTATTTAATTAAGCGGATATCAACTCTCCGCTAAAGAGTGAGTTACAATAGATTTGGAAGAAAAAAGCCTAGCACTCCTGCAGAATTGTACTCTCAGGTCAACATATTTATAAGCGGGTAAGAAATCCTTACACAAATGAGCGACGAAATCATCGACACGGAATTTACCAAAACCAGTTCAAAGGGGCAAATCGTGATCCCTTCAAATATCCGAAGGAAGCTCAAGATTGGAAACGGTAGCTTGCTTGCAGTTACTACCCAAGATGATTTAATTGTTCTTAAAAAGGTGAGTTCTAAGATATCCCCAGCGGATATGAAAACGCTCAAGCTCATCGAAGAAGCCTGGAAGGACTTGGATAAAGGGAATTTCAAGGTCCGCTCGAAAGAGGACTTCTTCAAAGAGTATAGAGAATGGTAACCCAGATAGACAAAATTGTTTACACCTCTAAGTTCGAACATGACGTAAGGAAGACGAGGGACAAGGGGGTGCGAGACAAATTGCAAAAGATCATCAACAAGGTACTCGAGAATCCAGAAACCGGAAAACCTCTAAGTTATGCATTGAAAGGAGAGAGAACCGTAAGAGTCCCGCCGTTTAGGCTTATCTATGCAATAAATGGAAACACACTGATTCTTTTACGGTTTGAGAACAGGAGCAGCGTTTATGATTAGAGGGAAGTGATAAGAGCATAATAGCTAAGACATTTTCTGATTTGGAAGTTGAATTTGTGACTTGTAAACCAACTTCGATCAAAGGACGTCCTTGCGGTTTGTGCATCAATGTGAAAAGAGTTAATGGACATAACTCAGAGTGGGCGTTTTTGCAGTCATATGAGGAAATAGATAAGAATGGTAATACTAATGGACTCATCCTTGACAACGACAAGTGCAATAAATATAGCGTTCCTTTCTATTTTGCAACTCAATTGGGCCCATGTTTAGGTAGATACTCCGACGAGCCATTAGACAACATTCCTGCCGGTGGAAGTCTTTTAATGTGTACTTCCTTTTGTGAAGTCAACTTGAATGGACAGCCAGCTGATGCTTCTAAATGGATCTACAAGATGCTTTGCAATGTTAAATGGGGGTTTAAGAAATCAAATTTGACACCTATTTGTAATAAACCAGTAGAACTTCAAAGCGGCATGATGAAGCAGAAGTTGAGACCAGTTTTCATTGCGTTTCCCGGTATTTCTGTAAGTTAAGGTTCTGTACCATACTCACATGTAGATTTAGCATTAACGACAATCCAACATCTTGGTGAAAGCAGGGAAAAGGCATTCTGGTTTGGGATCTGTCTTTAGAACGGAAGGAAACGGAGATTACTAGTACCATCTGCAATGAGAATAATCCGAGTTCATACGCCCAATCTACGCAGGGTGTTTCCCTATATGAAACACTTCAGTAGAATAAGCTATTATTAACGTATCAGTTCAAATATATATTATTCGAAGGATAGGTAGGCATCCGATTATTTAATTAAGTGGATACCGAGAACGGGCAAAGCATTGTATTTTCAAGGCTGGTTTTCTCTGACTCTTGTAATGCGTAGGTCTTCAATTGAAAACCTCTTCTACTTTCTTGACCTCCAAACCTAGCTTCATGGCTTCCCGATACATTTCCTTATCGTCGGTCAGCAAAGCCATCTGGTGAAATTTGCAGTAGAAAACATACGATGCATCATAAAAAGTGAGTCCCGTTGAGAGTGAAAGTTTCATTATCTCTGCGATATCCAAAGTCTTGAGTCTGATCACTCTGATATTGGCAATTACTTTCTCGATTTCTTTTGTCAAATCCAGTATGATCTCTCTTTCGAGTCCCCTTATATGACCATCATTTCCCTTTGTTAGTATGCTGCCAATCTCGTAACCAGTCAGGTCCAGCAAAGAGGATTCTTTTAGAATTTTATGCACCTTTTCTTCCGAATCCAAGAAGAATAGGGTGAAGAGTGAACTTGAATCCAAAACATAACTCGAAACCACCCTATCACCTTTGATCCCGGTCTTCTCTTAAATCAGCAAGAATTTGGTTACGATCAACGTTCTTTAGCATTCTGTGTATCTTAGAAATACTTTCTAAGAAGTCTTTATCGTTTCTTCTCTCGATCTCCATTTTCAATGACTCCCTCATTACCTCCGAGTAATTTATCTTCAATCTCTTGGCTTCTGCCAATGTTTGTTCATCCACACGTATACTTACAAGTTTTGTCATACAATACTGTATGTTATTTTTCATATATATACTTTGTGAGCATTTCACTAATTTCTGTGGTTTTACGTTTCAGAAAAACTGCAAGCAATTGTTGGATATAATAGGACAATGACGGAGCATCCTATTCCACGTCTTCACTGAAGAAGTCTTAACTAACTTTCTTAATTTCGTAAGTATATACAATTTCAACCCCTAGATTTTGCTGAAACATTAGGTCAGCCATTTTTTCGCCGTCTATCGATACTACTTTCTTAGAAATAGTGCCAATCCAACTTGCGGCATCTCCGGTGAATGTGGATGTTGTTAATATAACGCCCTTATCGGCAGGTATCTCAGAATCGGATTAATAAAAAGCCTGTAGTCTGGAACTGCCATAGGAAGATATCACCTTAATCCTTATTGTTAGTGTTTAGTTTCATATTCTTCTGAAAGGTATCCTTATTCCACGTCGCGTTAGTAATGCATGTACCCTGTTCTTTATCAGGGTGATCTCCTCCCCTATCGATCTCCTGTATCTGGTAATCGATCTGAGAGCATCCGCTTCCCTGGATGGAAGATGCACCTCCAGCAGCTCACCAAGCATCAGAAGCTTTGCAAGTTTGTATGAATCCCCCCTGTCGTTCTTCTTTGCAGACTTGAAGATCAGTGCAAGCTCAATGGGATTCGCCATGTGTACCGGGAAACCCATATCTATGAGCAACCTGGTCACATATTTACCCGAGGATGATACCTCCAGTGCAATCTTCGGTTTCTCCGAGAGATACCTTTCCCTGAATGTGATCCAGGCATCCCTGTCGTTTCCGATCTCATACTGTTCACTTATGCTGCCATCCTCCTTCATCCCTGTTATATACACACTACGTTTATGTACGTCCATTCCTATCCAGATGTCAACCACCTCCGTGGTTATGTGAGAGTTTAAAGTCGGTGTAACTCGACAGTCTTCTATTCACCCTTATTTCAGGGTAGTAGGTCGAGACGAAGGACAGCCAATCTGAAAGGCGACCTCATGGGTCAAGAATATGGTCGGCTGCCCCACCGACTCTCACAACAGCACCGTCATACCATCGTGGACAGAAAATCTTTTTCATGACATCTGGAAATATAATCTAGATGAACTTTTGACGTATCGCTGTTACGCTATCTGCCATTTTTGTCTAGGATTGGCTCATTGTCTTTGAAACAAGCCATAATGGTACTATGGCGGTTATATTCGGTTAGATAAATAATTAATGTATGCATCATTTCTTATTGAAAGCGGCGGATACAGAAAGGTTTATACAGTGTGTGGTAATACCCACACATGACTGTGATACCTCATAAGGTCAGGAGAAACGGAAAGGAATATTACGAACTCATAGACGTAAAGAGAGTGAAAGGAAAGACTGTCCAGAAGTATGTCGGATATCTTGGAAAGAACCTGAAATCAAAGGCTGAGGTTAACCCTCGGGACATGCTACCGTATATTGAGAGGCTTCTCAACCTGAGCATAAGCCAGGAGGAGATCGATCAGATACTGAAGAAGATTGGAATAGAATACGATGCATGGCCAGTAACTGAGATCATCATAGAGAACGACCTGAAGCTGCAGAAAGTATTCCTCAAGCTGAAATGAACATGGAGATCATCTTCTCACCCGGATTCACAACATGCCCGAAATGCGGTTCCAGGCTTGTTCTTTACAAGACTGAGAGAAGGGTGGTGAAATCTGTTGATTACGGATTCACAGCTGTACACCGCCCAATGATATGCAGGCATGACGGGACAATCTTCAGATTGGAAAGAATATGTGAAATTGTGACACCACACTGCACCTATGCAAACGATGTGATGCTTGAATCAGCCACCAGAAGATACATAGATGGAAGAAGCAGTTCCGAGATCGCACTGGATATGCATAACGGCATATCCGAAAGGCATGTGAGGAGGCTGAGCAACACGGCACTTGATATATTCCCGGTTATACACTCGAGGAACGCAGATAAACTCAGATCTTCCATCAAAGCATACATACTGCAGATAGACGGCACAACCGATTCCGATTTCTCCATGATCGTTGCAGTGAGGGATTCCACATCGGATTTCGTTCTCCATGTTAATAGGTGCAGTTCGGAATCTGAAGAGTCCATGAAGGCTGTCCTGCGGGATGTGAAGGAAAGGTTCGGCGATCCATCGGGAATAACATGCGACATGCGTTCGGGCATAATCTCTGCTGCACAATCCGTGTTTCCAGAAACACCTATACGCATATGCCTGATGCACTTCCTTCGCGGTCTGGGAAAAGATCTTCTCCTGGATCTGCACACTGATCTTGGCATAATGATCAACCGCACGGGAATAAAATCTACCCTGAAATCCATACTGAACAACATGCCCGACTATGATCAGAAGACACTTGACGATATCGCGAACGGATACTCCTCTGATCGGTATAATGTGGAGATCATGTCGGTGAGGCGAATACTGGAGAAGCTGATCGGATCAACGGGAAGTTCAGGTTACGGTTTTCCCTTCTCCCTCAAGCACATGAACTTCTACCTTGCATGCCTGGAGGCAAAGAACGGCCTGACAGGGCTGTCAGGAAAGATTGTTTCAGGAAAGGCGAAAGAATACGTGAAATCCATCATGGATACTGTTGCTGCAATAACTGATAACCATTCGATAAGTGCAACAGGAAGAAATCTTGGTTCAGTCAACGCCCTCTTCCAGTCCATGAGGAGGGCATTCAAGGTGCCTCGCGTGGGAAAGCTTTCTGACGAGATCCCGGATGACGGTTCCATTCATGACAGGTGCAGCCTCATCGTTGAACACATGGAGGTGTTTCTTCATGCAGGCATACCCAGTCATATCAGGACAGCTGCAAAGATCATCATGGAGAGGTACCGCAGGAGGGAGAGAATGCTTTTTTGCCAACAACGCTGAACATACCATTCCGAGGACAAACAACGGCATGGAGAGGTTCTTCAGAAAGCTGAGAAGAAACGTGAGGAAGAGAACAGGGAATATGAGCACGGGGACTGTGCTCACACAGACCGGTGAATCACTGGCACTGTTCCAGAATATGAGGAATCCAGAGTACGTGAAGATCGTTTTCGGTTCCAGGGACATTGCGTCTGTCTTCGCAAAGCTGAGAAAACCATTCATGAAGAAAGGCATGACTACGCAAAGAAAAGAAGAGCTCATGAAAAAGGGAATGGAGATGCTAATGAAAGATTCACTTCCCAATACTCCGTATACGCCGGAATTCATGGAACAGGCGTATTCGTCAAGGAGAAGTTCCAGTATGATCTAACGGTCTATGTCCGCCATAGTAATGGTACAAAAATTTATAATTAAAGAATAATCAAGAGGTTTGTCTTGAAAGACACCGATCTGAAGTTTAAAAGTAAAAGATATCCAATACTGGAGTTTGACCCAGATAGAATATCTGTTACAGGCCCAGAAAAAGAAACACTAAGATATTCTTTCAAAGTTCCAGAAAATTGTGTGCTATGTTTTTTCAACGATGTACTTCTTAGTCTTTACAAGAAAAGAGTAACAAAAATAATAGGAAATCTCATGAGCAGCATGGGTCCTTCCCCCATATATGAAGCCGAGTTCAACGGAAAGAAAATTGCACTATTTAATCCAGGTGTAGGGGCACCCCTTGCCGCTGCATTTCTTGAGGAAATTATATCACTCGGAGGTAGAAAGTTTATAGCTTGTGGCGAAGCTGGAGTCCTGGACGAAAAAATTTCCGCAGGTCACTTGCTTGTACCAACTTATGCAATAAGGGATGAGGGGACATCCTATCATTACGTGCCACCTGGAAGGGAGATTGGAGCAAATTTATCTGCAGTTAGAACTGTGACACAAACCTTAACTAATCACAACATCAACTATCTTCTCACTAAGACTTGGACTACCGATGCTTTTTATCGCGAGACCAAGGAAAAAATAAGGCAGAGACTATTAGAGGGGTGCCTGACCGTTGAAATGGAGGCCTCGGCATTATTCGCTGTAGCAGAATTCAAAGAAGTCTCTCTTGCAGAGTTACTCTACGCCAGCGATGATGTTAGTGGTAACATATGGGATAAAAGAACCACCAAGGAAAGAAAAATTACCAAACAGGATGTATTGTATCTATCTATAGAAGCATGTTCGATGCTTTGAAATTTTAGCCCAGGTTTTTGTTAATAGCACTGACTTTGAAACATGCACTCACTTCGAAAAAAAAGAAATCGAGAGCATATTTCAAGTTAAAATTGTCGCGAATCGGACACAACTCGTTACTGTGTGGAAATGGAAAAAAAATTGTCAAGAGGTTAGAAATCTGAAAGTTAGAAATATAACGACTAAAGGATAGGTAGGTATCCGATTATTTAATTAAGTGGATAGCAATTGTATATCACTGTACTTATCTTCAGGTACCTATAACAACCTTTAATTAACTAAATATAATTACATTATTGTGGAAACAACCATACAGATTAAGAAGGATCTAAAAGATAGGCTCAATTCACTTAGGCTATATCCAAATGAATCCTACGACTCTGTTATAAGGAGAATTTCAGAACTGGCAATTGATGATGAGCCACTTTCTAAAGAAACAATTGAGAGAATAGAAGCATCCTTGAAGGACATTAAGGAGGGTAAAGTATTTTCGATGGATGAGGTCAAAAAGAGGATAGGAATTGCCTGATTATCAGGTAAAATTTACGGAGGCAACAATTCGGCTCCTAGAAAAAATGGAGAAGTCTGATGCTAGGAGGGTCTTGGACAAGATAAACCTTCTCGTACCAAACCCATTTCATTATATCAAGCGTCTTAAGGGGGTTCCACTTTATAGTTTAAGAATAGGAAAATATAGAGTGTTAATGAGTATAGAAAAAGAAAAACTTGTGATACTTGTGGTTGATATCGGAAAAAGAAAGAATGTTTACGACGATCTGTAGAGATAAATCAAGACGACTCAAAACGTCTTTGCTAACCTGATCCAATTTTCAGAAAAGTCTCTTGACATGCCGGCGAGCCTTACGAATCCTGCTCGCTCATAGAATCTCACAGCCTGCTCATTAATCAATAGAGTATCAACTATGATGGCCTTAAAATTATTTTCTGGTATCTTATTTATTAGTAATTTTCCAATGCTCTTTCTCCTGAACCCAGAATCCACAACGATTTCCTCAAGATAAAATTCTCCTTGATAACATCCATGCTCACACAGTATTTCCGATCTGCTACTCCCAGACATCCAACCGACAATTTGCGAATTAATCTCTGCAACTATGGTATAATACCTATCATCTGTTATATAATCTTCAACAATTCCCTTATCTATAATCAACCGGTTATTCAAGGAAGAACGTTCATTGATTACGAGAAACCGGCCAAGCGAACCCTCCAAAATGTTATACATTTGTTCTAAGTCAATCAAACGTGGTGGTCTGAACATTAATGTGCGTTGATTCAACTGATCATCAACCCGACCCCGCTAATTTACTTTTTGAAACTCTAACTGTTGCAAATTACAGTAAAACGCCAAGAAAGAGGATAGGTAGGGAGTTGAACCCTATTATATGGGATCTGCAGTCCCACGCATGACCGCTCTGCCACCTATCCTGATCTGCAAACTGCGGAATAGCAACATACTCTTAAATTTAACCTGCTTCGTTAAGGTTCTCTTAGTAGAATGACTTTTGAGAGTTTATATTGGTCTCAACACTTTCTTGATGATAAATCATGGAAGATAGGTTCATCTTTGAGGTAAAAAGCCTCGAGGTCTCAAAAGAATTCTTCGTCGACCTCAATTGCTCACATTTAATTATCAGGAAGAAAACCAAGTCTACTGAGATAGATGTTAGTACGGATAATTTCTCAAAGGTTTTATCAAAGATCAGATCGCATTTTTTCCTGATAGATGTGCGACAATTAGTTGAAGAATTTCATTTACCCAATCCCACGATAAAACAAATCGAACTGTCGCTATTAGAATCAGAAATCCTGTCTGCCCAGGAAAGATTCTGGGAGATACATACCAGGCTCGAAACTGTCTGGAGATTCAGTGATAAAAAGTACAAGCCATTTCTTCATTCAATAATTCAGATTGCAAGCTCGCAGGTTAAATACCAGATGGGAAGCAAAAGGGTATCTGAGGTTATGTATCTTAGAGGGGTGTCTGAGTTAAGGAAAACAGAACTTTCAACTAGGATTGATACTGAACTACCAGATATATTCGCATATCCAGTAGAATTGAAATTTAAAGTTACTGATGATACTGTGGCCTCTTTTTTCAGGGAAAAATTTTTAAAAAAATAAGAAAACAGTGTTAAAACTTATTTCCGTCTTTTAATATCCCATCTGAATGAACTCAATTGCGGAAATCCTGACTGGAAACCTTTTGGACCAGCCTGTAAAGATACATGGCTGGGTCTATAGAATAAGGTCAAGTGGAAAAATTACATTCATTGTGATGAGGGACTCAACAGGCATAATCCAGTGCACTGCGAAACAGGATGAACTTAATAGTGAAATATACGATAAATTGAAAAACCTGACGATTGAAAGCAGCCTTGAATTAGCCGGTTCAGTGTATAAGGACGAAAGGAGCATTTCAGGTTATGAAATAAAGGTTACTGATGCGAAGATATATCAGAGAAACGAGTCATTTCCGATAACCAAGGATAAATCGGAAGAGTTTCTTTTAGATATCAGGCATTTATGGGTAAGAAGCCAGGAATTCACTGCCATGCTCAAGATAAGATCCAATATATTTCATGCTTTTTCAGATTTCTTTTACAACGAGGGTTTTTATGAAGTTCAGGGGCCCATGATGGTCTCAACCGCCACGGAGGGTGGATCCACACTTTTCAAGGTGCCATTTTTTGATCAGGAAGCATTCCTTACACAAAGCTCACAATTCTACCTCGAGACTATGATTTTCAGTCTGGAGAAAGTATTTACAATTGCACCTAGCTTTCGTGCTGAGAAATCAAGAACAAGGCGGCACCTGACAGAATACTGGCATGCGGAGGGCGAAGTTGCCTGGATTGGAAATGAAGAAATGATGTCCATCGAGGAGAGAATGATTGATTATATTGTTCAAAGATGCCTTGATGAAAACCAGAAAGAATTTGAAATCCTCAAAAGGGATACCGCACCTCTTGAACTTGTTAAATCTCCTTTCCCGAGGATGAAATACAAAGACCTGATAAAGAATGCACAGGGCTGGGGAATGAACCTGAAATATATGGATGACCTGGGTGCAGATGAGGAAAGGGAAATCACTAAGCATTTTGATAAACCTCTATTCGTGACACATTATCCTATTGAATTGAAGGCATTTTACCACAGGCCGGATCCTGAAAATCCTTCAGAGATTCTCTGCCATGATTTATTGGCGCCTGAGGGATGTGGAGAAATAATCGGAGGCGGAGAGAGAATTTGGGAGCTTTCAGTCCTGCAGGAAAGAATGAAAGCAATGAATTTAGATCCTTCCGCATATTCATGGTACGTTGACTTACGAAAGTACGGAAGCGTTCCGCATTCTGGGTTTGGACTTGGGATGGACAGGCTAGTCTGGTGGATATGCGGTCTTGATAGCATTCGTGACGCAATTCCGTTTCCCAGAACAATGAGAAGAATTACTCCGTGAAATTATGCATATAACAGAGTTTAAATCTGCTTTGAGTGGTTTATCTGATAATATTCCAGTCTGGTTTATGAGGCAGGCAGGAAGGTATCTCCCATCTTACAGGAATGTGAGGGCTACTAAATCAATAAAGGACATCTGCGCCGATCCTTACCTTATTTCTCAATTATCACATTCACCAGTAGAGGATATCGGGGTGGATGCTTCAATAATTTTTTACGATATTACTCTTCCATTCGAGGCAATGGGTTTCAACTTGGATTTTTTGGAAAAAATTGGGCCCGTTATAACGCCAAAAACAAGCTCAAAGATTGGACATAATTACGATCCAGATCAGGACAGGTATGCGCTAGAACCAGGTATAAAATTATTCAAGGCAATGCACCCTGACACTTTCCTTTATGGTTTTGTTGGTGGGCCTATTACTCTTGCTTCTTACATTATAGCAGGATCATCCGACAGAGACCTTGAAAAGACAATTCGTTTCATGATTAACGAGGAAAAGCTTTTCGGACAACTTATGGAACAGATTCTTGAGATGATTCTAATCCTATGTAAAAAACAGGTAAAGGCCGGTGTGGATGCCATTCAGATCTTTGATAGCTGGTCTGGTGCCCTTCCCTTCGGTTTATTTGAATCTTATATTAACAAATATCTTCATCCACTTTCCTCTGAAATTTCAAAATATGCTTTCAATGTTTATTTTTCAACCAAGACGGGATCATACGCTAATATGCTTTCAAAGACTGATTTTGATTTTCTTTCCATGGATTCAAAATCGCTTTTATCAGATATCCATGCGACATGCAAATTCGAAAAGGGGATGCAGGGAAATCTTGATCCCGTATACACGACCTTAAAACCAGAGATTGCAATATCGGAAACAAGAAGAATACTAAACGATGCACAAGTGATAGACAGGTATGTCTTTAACCTTGGTCATGGAATTCTTCCCACATCAAATGTTGAATGTTTAAAAGAAATAATAAAAATGGTGCATACTTATGGAAAGTAAGAAAGCAGCTGTTATAATGGCGTATGGAAGTCCTGAAAACATAAATGATATCGATGCCTATCTGCAGGATATATTTGGGAAAATGCCGGTTCCTCCAGATGCAAGGGCCGATAACCTAAAAAAGTACACGCTTTTTGGTAACAAATCGCCATCGAACCATATTCTGGAATCTCTGACAAAGAAACTTACTCATAAACTATCTGACAGTGGAGTTGACACATTCCTTGCATTCAAGCACTGGCACCCAAAACTGGAGCTTATCGCCGATAAAATAGCAGAAGAACGTTATTCTGATGTAGTGGAACTACCATTATTCCCATTCCCTTCTGACGGTGTATACAACTCATACTCCATGCCATTTTCAGCAGAGCTTGAAAAGAATGCATTTGAAGGAAGAAGGCATACAATAAACGGAATTTATCAGTACGATGGATATCTCAATATATGGGTTTCACTGATCAGAGAAATACTACAAAATGGGGAATATGATCGGCTGATTCTTACTGCACACAGCCTGCCGACCGGGAGAAGCCCTGAGACAGTATACAGAGATGCCTTTTATGAATTCAGCAGAAAAATTGCAAACTCGTTCCCGTCAATTAAGACTATAACTGGATTCCAGAGCAGAAGTAAATATGGAAGTTCGTGGCTGGAACCAGCTATTCAGAAAGTTGTGAATGATGAAACAGACATGAAATCAGCCCTTGTTGCACCCATTGGTTTCTGTTATGAGCATCTTGAAGTATTATATGATCTGGATCTTGATTTTTCTAGGTTTCTAAGTGAAAGAGGGATAAAATATGCGAGGGTAAAGTTGATGAACGACTCTGATGATTTCGTTGAATTTCTATCATCCGTCATCCTGAGGACCATGAAATAAAATTTGGCTGATGCGAATCTTATGATTTTTAAGATCCTACGATGAAGGAGAACTTTCTTGATTTGGATTCACGTCATTCGTCAATTCAATTAATTTGCGGAAAACCTTGAAAGAAAATGCACATACCTGTTACAATAGAATTCCTATGCATAAAAAGATGGAATTTACTTTTAAAATAATCCAAGAAAAAAAACTGCCTCCGATGCGGGTGTGGCCCCCTCTAGAAATACCCTTGGCAGAGCGGCTGACTTAGCGTAAATATTTCTATGCGTGACCTTCATCAGGTTAACTGACAGAGTGATATTTACCACTTGAAGCAAAACTTGAATCAAGAAGAAATCCTTAATCTCCAAAATTTCGAAACCAACGGTGAACTCTCACCAAGGTTAGGGATATTTCGAACAAATGTCATTCTCTATAAAAAAATTCAATTATTAAATGTCAATTTCCATCTTTATGAAGTACAAGATTTGCACGAACTGCGGGGCTGAAAATGAAGCAAGCAGTTCTGTGTGCTCAAATTGCGGCTTCATCCTGCCAGGTGCTATTAGGTCTCATAAGAATAAAAGAGTCAACATAGAAACAGAAATACAGTCAAATCCTTCCTACCAGATCACAAAGAAAAGCAATCTAATAATTGCAGAATACAGGCCTAATCCTGTAATATACAAGCACTTGATGAAACAAAGTATGGCGGCAGTTGCTATTTCAACCCCTATTTCCGTAATCCTTCCTCTATTAAACGGTGGATTTTCTGGTCTATACGGTCCATTCATTATTGCGACAGTAATAATATTGGTCTTTTATCTCGCAACAGTACCACTTACATATCTTAAACTTAAAAAGAATCTCTGGGGATTTTTTGCAGTCAGGTATTTAATCACTCGAAACAGTATAGTCGTTTTTGTGTTTAGAAACGGCAAGCTGGTTGATTACGTAACACCAATAAGCGAGATCTCAGGTGTCATCATTTCACAAAAAGGCTTAACAAAATTCGGCCTGGCAAATGTTATTATTCAAACAAAATTATTTGACCGTAATTCCAGGAAAATGCAAGAGAAATCAATACCAGATATCGACGAAGCATTGGCAGCTGAGCCTGAAAATTACGAAATGAAAAAGAAGAAATTAAAAATTAAATCACCTGTAAAAAGATTGAGAATTTTCGGTCGCCAGCTTAAGTATCTAAACCTTGAAGATGCTCAGAATGCCAAAAGGCAGATTGAAAGCCTAGTCGTGAAAACCTCAAAGAAATCCAATGTCGGGACTTGAATTCAAATTCTTATTATTAGTCACCCCTTTTCACTTGATCTGAAATTTAACGAGGTAAATTTAACAGTACTTGCATTTTCTGACATTTTTCAATTAATTGCGTTTAATGAATAGATGATTATATTGGGTGGAATTCCTATTATTGCACAAAAATTAAAACCGATGAGCTAATGGAGAAATTGTCATGAAGACTGCCAACATCAAATTCAATGATTCGAGTGAAATTCTCAATCAATATTTGAGGGCAAGGGCAAGGACCTTGGAAATAGCTGATCCGCTTAATATTGAGGACATGGTGATACAGGCCAACCCTGACTGCAGCCCT
>JAKBLT010000008.1:0-37244 GCA_021831925.1 Thermoplasmata archaeon | reverse complement strand
TCCTGCTTTCAAGTCCTATTATGCTCTGGTGCGTTATTACAGAATTCATCACGCTCCCGAGCATGTATTTTATATCATGATCAAGGGCATATTCAACCGCCTCGCTGATGGCTATCCCCAGAGAGCCAGGGTGATCCAGGTTTTTGGAAAGAACAGACTGCCCGAATTTCGTCTCGCTGGATGGACTTGGCACGACAGATGCGCCGTATACCTCCATGATCTGCTTTCTCAGTGGTTTTTGCCTGAAACTTGTGCTGACCATGAAGACCTTGCATTTCATGTCATTCAGCGAAGCCGCAAGCGCCGTTGCAGTTCCCCACTGGCCTGCACCTGTTTCAGTTACAACTTCCCTGACGCCCTCTTCAGAGGCGTAGTATGCCTGTGGGATCGCCGTATTTATCTTATGTGATCCGGTGGCAGTCGCGCCCTCGTATTTATAGTAAATCTTGCCTTTGTAACCAATCTTCTTCTCAAGATTCATAGCCCTTATCAGTGGTGTTGGCCTGCCTATCTGGATATAAAGATCCCTTACCTCGTCAGGTATCTTCTCATATCTGTTGAACGAGAATTCCTGTTCGAGAAGCTTTGACGGCAGGACCCTCTTCAGTAATTCGATGGATGATCTTTCTAAGCTTGAATCCTTTGGTGGTGCGAGCTGTTCCGGAAGATCAGGAACTACATTATACCAGTTCTCAGGAATTAAGTCATCTAATTTAGCGCTGTACACTCCTCTGGAATAGAATGTTGTTATTTAAACGTTCATGAATATTATACAGCATTCATCATTTATTAAACCGTATAATGCTGATCGACTGCATTGCCTTCAAAACCTTCCTTTCCAGGCTGAAACCTGCCTGTCTTGCCTTATCGATGAGCTCATCCGGGCCCACGAAGTTCCTGACGGAGTTTGAAAGGTATGAATATGAATTCGATCCAGTCAGCAGGTCACCTATTATGGGCACAACATGGAAAAAATAAAGGGAGAATATCTCCCTGTAGCCGTGAATAACCGGAGTGTGTATATCGAGATTGATCAGCGCGCCATCCTTCCTGAGAACTCTGTATGCCTCCCTCAGATATGCCTCAATGTTAGGAACATTGCGTGTCAGGAAGGCAGAAGTCACAAGATCAAATGAGCTGTTATCAAATGGTAGCTCCACAGCTGATCCCACAACCCTCTCAATTCCTGGATCAGGGATCAGCGAAATCATCTGGTCTGAAACATCGAGTGCAACCATCCTGGCATCAGGGAAATTTTTTCTCAGTTGCATGGTGAGCTTGCCTGTGCCGGCTCCACAGTCCAGTATCGATTTATACTGACGGGATCCAGCCATGGAGATCATTGTCCTGCGCCAGGCGGAATCCATTCCGAAGCTGATTATGCTATCAATAAGATCATATTTATTGTAAATGGAATTGAATACCGATCTTACCCTTTCTTCTTCAGGCATGAGGATCAGTTTACTATCTTTGCATACTGGGCGTATTTAACCCCGCCGATCGTGAGTATATTGTCCTCCTCGATCAGCCCCATCTCAATCGCTATATTTATTACAGTATCACCAACCAGATTTGCAATCGTGCATATCTGAAGAGCTGACCTGAATGCATCGACAGAAACACGCATACGTCCGTAGAATTCCTCTGTGACAGTAATGTGCAGGTTCCGTTCCCTGAATGTTTTGTTTAACAGCCTGTATTCAGTGGCGGCAAGCAGGTTCTCGTCACCGATCTTGGTGAGCTTCATCACGATGAGCGGATTTATGATATCACCTTCAGTTTGTTGTCAAATGGCTCGTATATCTGACCGCTTGCCTTCAGCTTTGCGATCAAGCCTTTGATCTTGTTCTCATCCATTCCCCTCAATTTGCCCTCTGCAATAACATCTGAGACCTCAGCATAGGTTGATGTCTTCAGCAGATCCTTGATTATAATGAAAATAGTTTCGAGTTCATTTCTCTGCCTGCTTGTTGTACCGGTCATGATGATATTTGTGTCGATGACGCCATCCACGCTTGATACGTTTTCAAGATAACTTGTTATTATCTCAATCGCGAGGTATGCGTCATCCCTCTCGACGACTGATGATAACCTTGATCTTGCAGATGCTTCTGATAGACGAATTATTGATTCCAGTTGCCTGGGCGTTATGGGTGTTGTTTCAGGCGTGCTCCTCTTCCTGGTTCTGACATAATCGTTCCTGATCAGGTCTATTGCCTCGTCTGAAAGCCTTGGGAAGATCTTTCCCCTCGCATATGAAACGTATTTCCTCATTAAGTTCTTCTCTATTTCCGGTACCAAAGAATCTTCTTCCGAAATCTCCTGATCCTTTATCTCATTGAGCTCCATCCCCCTGTATATCTCCCCAACCTTGTGTGTCTTGAGTATATGGTTCGCAAGCCTGTAATCAACATCGTCCGATACCCTGTCTACAAGCTTGAAAATAACATCGAATCTGGAGAGAAGAGGTAGCGGGAATTTTGTCTGCTCTGAAAGCGGTAAATTTGGGTTGTATTTTCCAAATGTTGGGTTCGCGGCAGCCAGGACAGAGCATGTTGATTTGAGCGTTGCCATTATCCCGGCTTTGGATATCGTTATGGAATTGTGCAGCACCATTTCTTCTGTCACAAATGTCCTGTTCTCAGTAACAGCGATGTCATAGACCCATGCATGATTATATTCTTCGGTCGAGATGTCGGATATCTCAAGAAGATCAAGGTCGTGCAGCCATTTATTCCTGGAATAATCAGGTAGTAGTTTCTCAAACTCGTCCTCCTCGTCAATGACTATCTTCTTTGGGGAAATTACGTAATCTCCAACCTTCAGTTCATGTGTGGACACAAGCTGCAGTATCCCGTCCTTGAAGGTCCAGAAAGGATGTTCCTCCGTAACATCTATGGATATGGAATTAGATGTGGTAATCCTGATGAGGCTTTCAGGTGCTTTGTGCCGGCTCACCTGCCTTATTCTGGTTCTTGTCGTTTTCCTGAAGTCGGTTGTGGGAACAAAAAATTCCTCCCTCACGAGATCAAGTATTTCACAGTCGTTTCCCTGGATTAGATCTTTCTCATTCCTGCTGATCAGTTCATCAACAAATTTCCCTATCTCAATCTGGCCTATCCCGTCGATTGCGACGATTGTTGAATATGCAAATGACTGCTGTTCCATGGCCTCATGCATTGCGCCCGTGTCCTGCTGGTCCATCTTATCAAGCTCGTCTATTGCAGCAAGGCCGTTGTTTGCGAGAACCAGAACCCCTGCTTCAAGAGTCCACCTGCCCTCACCGAATTCGTCCCTTACGGCAGCAGCTGTAAGACCGGCAGCACTCGCACCCTTTCCAAGTGCAAGGACACCCCTGGGTGATATATCAGCCATATAACGCAGAAGCTGCGATTTTGCTGTTCCAGGATCACCTACAAGGAGTATGTGTATATCACCCCTTATCTTGGTGCCATCCTTCATTACCTTCCTGATGCCACCAAACATCTGCAGTGCAAGTGTTCTTTTTATATCCTCATGGCCGTAGATAGATGGTGCTATTGATTTCGTGAACTTGTCCAGGACATTCGGTGATTTCGATAATTCGATTATCTTCTCCTCCTCTTCCGGCGTTATGTCAGATGTATCTGATTCCTTGGTTTCCTTAGAAAAATTCAACGCATAAAGATAAACAAAGAACTCTGTCAGGAGTAAATTTCCGGATCTCTTCTGCTCAGACTGCAGGATGCCATCAAGAACAACCCTGTCCCCGGGAAAGATGAAGCCTGTTATGTCGTCCTCAAGTATTGCTGTAATCCTTTGCGGCTGTGCGCCCCCTTCTATAGTTTCAGGGTTTTCCTGAAGCTCGATCTTCTGGAAATCTACAAATTCGCAGAGTTCAGGCAAAAGCTTGAATCTGACTTTCGGTTTTTCCTCGCCGCAGGATTCACATCTCACAGGTTCCTCCAGCTTGCCCCTCGTCTGTTCAAGCGCAATCAGTGCTGAACATTTAGAGCACTGAAAAACTGCAAGCTGTATTCTCGGGAGGACCTCAGTATTCTTCCTCACTATACCGGAAACGCTGATCATCTTCCCCATCCTGTCGCTTCTTATGTCACGGATCTCGACCCTGCAGTCCTTCTGCGGAAGATCGGTTATCCTGATGTTTATTCTCCGTGACTCGAACTCCCTGGTTGACTCAAGGAAGGATCTGATCAAATCTTCCCCGGCACGAATGCATATTGTTGGATTCTCCTTAAGTGAATTAGCGAAATCGTTGTCGAAATTCGCAATTTCAGGGTACGGAATGTTAAGTGATTTTTCATCTGGATAGAAATCCCTGATCTTTGTGATCTTGTCGCGGTAACCACGGGAATCAAAGAATTTGTCCCAGGAATTCTTGTATGAGGAAATGGTTTCAGAGTCCCCGACTATCATAGGCATGGATTAAGCGATAAGATGATTTAAATTATGTTCTGAATAATCTATGTCATATTATATTCAGCTTATTCAAATTCGGCGATAATTCTTTAACATCCTAATAACATGCAGATACGTGAAGAAAATATTGCTCGTTGTGCTGGATGGACTGGGCGACAGAAAGAATGATGTTTTGGGCGGCCTGACACCACTTCAGGCTGCTTACCGGCCAAACCTCAATGAACTCGTAAGGAGGGGTATGGGTGGTCTTATGTATCCTGTCCAGAAAGGTCTAGTGTGCGGTTCGGATACTTCCCATCTCTCGCTCCTTGGCTACGATCCAAGAGAGGTTTACACCGGAAGAGGGCCCTTTGAGGCTATCGGCCTTGGAATAGATGTAAGGCCGGGTGACATAGCATTCAGGGCAAACTTTGCAACCAGGGCATCAAGCGGGAAGATAACAGACAGACGCGCAGGAAGGTTTATTCCGGGTTCAGACAGGCTTGCCAGGTCCATTTGCATGAAGATTGACGGGGTGGAATTCATAGTAAAGGAGGGAGTTGAACACAGGGCAGCCCTCGTCATGAGGGGCGATGGTCTTTCCCCTGACGTCACGGACTCGGATCCACATGTGACCGGCCTTGAGCCAAAGCGTGTTGCCGCTCTTTCAGAGAAGGCACAAAAAACTGCCGATGTCCTGAATTCATATCTCGAAAAGGTACGGGAAATACTTGACTCTCATGAAGTCAACGGAAAAAGGACCTCCGACGGCAATCCAGCCGCAAATGAACTGCTTGTAAGAGGGGCAGGTGCAGTCCCATATTTCGAACCGTTTCCTGACAGGTACAGGGTAAAGGCTGCATGCCTTGCAGGAGTCCCGCTTATTTCCGGAATTGCCAAGCTTGCTGGACTGGATCTTCTAAAATTCAGCGGTGCGACCGGTACTGTGGACACAGACTACAACGGTAAAATCCATGCTGTGATCTCTGCACTGGAGAAGTATGATTTTGTTCTCCTGAACATAAAGGCGACTGATATAGCCGGCCATGATAAATCGCCTGAATTGAAAAGAGATGTAATACAGAAGATAGATTCTGCAATCAGACCATTGCTCTCAATCCTAGATGAAACTGTTATCTGCATAACGGGTGATCATTCTACCCCCGCATCTTCGGGAGAGCACTCAGGTGATCCTCTACCTGTTTTGTTCGCTTCATATGGTATATTATCAAATGGTGTCAGACAATTTGATGAGGTTTCATGCTCACAAAAAAGCCTTTCTTTATTGAGTGGAGATATCATGAACATGCTATTGCAGTTGTCTGACAGACTTGAAAAGTATGGGGCGTGAAAAAAGCCCATATTATTAAATATAAATTAGAAAAACTTAAGTAGTGTATTAGTAATACCTTGTCTGACAACCATGGTGACGAAAAGAAGTCTTTTGAATGAAAAGATTGGAAATATGAGCACCCGCGCCGTAACTTCGTCTCTAAATTCCAACACAAAGAAGAAATCCCTTGCCTATTCTGCAAGGAAAGGCATACTGTATTCACTTGTTTTCTCTATTCTGCTGTGGTGGATCCCAATTGCCGGCCCTGCGGCTGCCGGTTATATATCAGGAAGAAAATCCGGTAATCCCGTAAAGGCACTCCATGCTTCGCTGATTACGACAGCAGTTTTCGTTCTTCTTGCATATCTTCTTATACCATTCAATGCAAATGGGCTTGGATTGGTAGGAAGATACCTTGAATCAGGGGTTGGAGCACTTGCCCAGAGCAAGCTCTTTGCCGGTTCAGCCATAATAGCAGATCTGTATTCTGGATATGGCCTTATAAGGACATTCACGCTTATACTCCCAAGTTCAATTCTCACGCTGATATCATTCAGTTATGCAGGTGGTGTCTATTCAGAACTGACTGGAAATGAGGAGGGTCTGAGAGAGTCATTCAATACCAGGATCTTTTCAAGCACCTACCAAGATTCGAGAAATTCCCCAAGGATAGAACTTGAGGATAGAAACACCAGGGGGCTGCAGAGATGGGGCGGATACCAACCCCAGAGCTATGAGGACAGCGGCCTTGACTGGCACACACTATAAAGGAGGAACATATATGAAAATAATTTCAAGCATTGTCGGGCCAATTGGCCGAAAAATGCGATATTCATTATCGGTCTTCAAATTCATATTCCATAATTTTTAATCCAGACTATCGGCAAGTTTTGGTCCCAGTGCAATACTATTAACCATACCTGATGTAATTTATATTGCAGGGGATGTTTTTCTCCTTTCTTATTGAAATAATATTTAACGAACTGTGCTCGCAATCTAGGCATTCCTTCTTAGATCGTTGCCTTTCCTGCAGGTCCTTAAAAATATCTTCAGAAAAGCGATTGTGAAATAGAATCAAATATTTAAAACACATTTCGACAGGATGATTGATGTTCACCTGCTGAGGGAAAAACCCGATGCATTCTACGAAAGCGCCAGAAAAAGATTTATGGATACGAATGCACTTGACAGGTTCTTTGAGCTTGATGAAAAATGGAGGAAGAGCCTGAAGGAGATAAATGACCTCAAGAGAGAGAAGAACGAAATGTCCCTTAAGATCTCGGAAACTGTCAAGAAGAATGGGGATCCTTCTGAAATTAAGAAAAATGTCAGGGAATTGAATGAGAAGATAGATCACCTTGAATCTGAGCAGAAGCAGATTGCCTCAGACAGGGATGCAGTCCTTAAAACGATACCGAATATCATACATGAAAGCGTGCCTGTCTGCAAGGGAGATGAGAATAATACCGTAGTCAGGTATGTCGGGAAAGCAAGAGTCTTTTCTGAAGATTTAGAATATTTCAGGAATTCCACCCCAGAAAATTCGAAATTTGTGGAGATTGAAAAGAGGCCGATAAGCCATGTAGATCTTCTTGAGAAACTCAACCTGATAGATATACCAAGAGCTGGAAAGGTAGCTGGTGCAAGGTTCTATTACCTCAAGAACAGGCTGGTTAAAACGGAAATGGCACTGATGAATTACGCTGTCGACTTTCTTTCCGAAAGGGGTTTCAGCATTGTTGAACCTCCATATATGCTGAACTATTCTTCCATGGATTCAGTTACCGATCTGGAGACATTCAAGGATGCACTTTACAAGATCGAGGGTGAAGACCTCTACCTGATTGCAACATCTGAGCACCCGATTGGAGCGATGCTTAAGGACGAAATACTTGAGGAGGATGATCTTCCCCTAAGAATAGCTGGAATATCTCCATGCTTCAGGCGTGAGGCGGGGGCACATGGTAAGGACTCCAAGGGCATTTTCAGGGTTCACCAGTTCAACAAAATTGAGCAGTTCATCTTCTGCAAGCCTGAACATTCATGGGAATTCCTTGAAGAAATTCTTGGGAATGCAGAGGAATTCTGCAGAAGCCTGGCGCTCCCATACAGGGTGGTGAATATCTGTTCGGGTGAGCTGAGTGTACTGAATGCAAAGAAGTACGACATTGAGGTCTGGTTCCCTGCACAGGGCAGGTTCAGGGAGGTTGTTTCAGCCTCAAACAATACCGATTACCAGGCAAGATCACTCAATATCAGATACAGGACAAAGGAGGGGAATAAAATTATCAACACCCTTAACAGTACAGAGGTTGCGACTACAAGAATACTGGTTGCACTGGCGGAAAACTTCCAGGAACCGGATGGCACTGGAATAAGAATACCTGACGTCCTGGTGCCGTACACCGGCTTTGATTTCATATCATATTAGTGGCATTTTGCACTGTTTTGAACCATTTTATTGTTATTCATGAAATTAAGGTCATTTTATTGGTTTTGAATGCGGTTGGTACACGGTAAACAAAAGTAATGTAAAGGAATGTAAATATATATATTTCAATTCGCGATTAATGTGGCATGGGTAAAATAGGTCTTAAGATCGAACCGCAAACCTATGAAAAGCTGAAGTGGCTAAAAACAAGGTTTGACTTCGTATACGAAAGCAACATGACCTGGGACGAATTTTTCCAGGCGATAGTGAGGGATAGCTTGCTCATTCTGGCCCAGGATCTGAAAAATACCAGGAAGGGAAAAATAACGATGGATGAGATACTTGACATATTAAGCGGTGCAGACAAGAACATAAATGAAGAGGTGAAAAGACATATGATCCAGGCAGGAATGATGTCCAGAAGCAGTTCTTCCAGAGAGTGATGGTATTAATGACTGATCGGGAGAAGCCCAGAATAACCTTTAATTTAAGGGAAAACACGAAAAGGCCTGATTCAACACAGGTAAGAAAAGTGCTGAAGCTTTTCCTTATGATTTCACTGGTATTAGCAGGATCTGAATCTCTTTTTGATGTAACGGGAATAATCGGATTTAGCACAATCGAAGTTTTCGTGGATGCCTTGATCCTTATTGTTTCTTTAATTGTGCTTGCTTATATCACATTCCCCTTCGGGCATTATGAATCGCACAAAAAAAGGGCAGAAGCTATGTTAAAAATTGCTCTTTTGCTTCTTTCTATACAAATAGCAGTTCTTATTGCTGTTTATTTAGCATTCAGGAATCTCAGATCAACAGACTATTTTCTGATATTCATAGGATCTGAAATAGCCTATCAGGCTGCTTTTTTATACATTACACAGGGATACAGGTTCAACGCGAGGTTTTTCTCCATCAACATACCTGATGCAATAAAGGTACGCAAATATTCGGAGGGAAACGTTGAAAGTATTGAAAGATCAGATTTAATATCGCAGGAGACGAGAGATCTTATCGAGAAAAGAATACGTGGCGAGATCACAGAAGAGGAAATGAGTGCTGCACTCTCAGAAGTGAATCCCCTCAATCGTGAAATGATCCTTTCTTTCACCAGAAAGACAGAATCGAGGCTAAGGAAGAAATACAGATGGTGAAGAATCTAGAACTCCAGTTCCTTTGACCATGGACTCTGTGCAAAGTCTCCTTCGATTGAGGCGAGATTGACATTGTGTACTGTGTCAGCATCAATCTTCTTTCCGTCCAGCACCTTGGCATGAGCTGCGCAGGCATCCCTGATCACAAATGTCCTGAATCCGAGGTTTCCAGACATCCTTGCAGTTACGCTCACGCAGTGATCGGTGGTAAGACCCATAATATATACCTCAGGTTCTCCCATTTCACGAAGAATGCTCTCCAGTTTGGTACCAATGAATGCACTGTTCACGTGTTTGGTTATCACCGTTTCATTTTCAAGCGGCCTGACTTCGTTCTTGAATTCAAAGCCCGGCTTGCCGGTTCTGAGGAGGGAATTTGGATTAAGTGAATCATGCCTCACATGGATTATTTTTCTGCCATTTGATCTGAACCTGCGGAGCACGTTTTCCATTACTTTCTCCGCATTGGGATTATTCCGCTTCCCCCAAAACGGCTCGTCGAAACCTTTCTGCACATCTATTATGACTAAAGCGGCTGATGGTGAAACCTTGACCATGCTGCATGATATCTGATAGACTATTATTCTTAATGCATAAAATTTAAACCGCAGCTTATTTCAACTTTTCAATCTGCAGCCTCAGGCCATCCACATCCTTAATCAGCACAATCTCACCCGGAAAGAACTTATCTCCACTATGCGCTGGAACAGCTGCCCAGATCTGTGAGTTTGCCACGACCTCTATTCTTTTCCCGGATACAGAGGTCACCCTGCACCTTCTACCAACTATGCTTTCCAAGCCCACATAACTTTTAGTCCTGAATGGAAACCTCACCAGGTTACCCCCGATTATTGCTCCAATAAAGAAGGAAGTTATTGTATCTAGGAGGATGACCAGGATCAACTCCAATTCTGTAACAGGCATATCTCTTATGCAATTCAAAATATGGTGTCAGCATTAAAATATTTCGCGATTATAAATTGAAGGGGTGTGGCGGATCAGATTTGAATAATTACCTAACAAGTGAAAAGCACGTTATTGAGATTAGAAGGTTCATAGTCCGTATAGTTCTTTGTGAACTGCTTACCTAAAAATATCTGCCTTTATCATCTTATTAAGAAAATGCTGCTTGCTGATTTCAAAATTCAATTTACACCAGCAATAAAGATAAAGATTTCAGGATCTGTCCCGGCTGGAGATTCCTGAAATATGAATCAAGGTATATTACTGTAGATGATTAAGAGAACTTTTACTTGACCTCTGTCAATTTGGGTAGTGGAGATTGTAATTTAGTATTGGTATAAACTAAATAAGCAAAAAATTAGAGATTTTACCGGCGAGTCCTTTGAGATACTATCACAATGCTCTCATATCTACTTGCTTACTCTTCCGGCAGTCGGGGAATACTTCTTCCATCTGTCAAGAACAGGCAGGAATTTGACATCCGCAATCTGATCCATCACGTTAAGGTATTCTAAAATTCCTATCGAGGCCCTATCGGCGTCCCTGACCGCAGATATCAGGTCCCTGGTTGCATTCATGCAGTCTCCACCAGTGAATAACCCTTTAATTGATGTCATTCCCCTGTCATCAATTATTGGCGCGCCATGGGGATTCAATCGAAGGTTTCTCATATACGTGTCGCCCAGAAAACTGAAGTCAGCTTCCTGTCCGGTTGCCTCAATTACCAGATCTGCCTGCATATAGAGTACTTTTTCTTTCTTCGGTACTGGCTTAGCCCTGCCGTGCCCATCACTGACCATTTCATTCTGCCAGTATTTAACCCCCACCAGATGTCCATTCTCAGAGACATACTCAAAGGGTGTCACTTCCCACATATAATGTACGTTTTCCTCCACGGATTCCTCCATTTCTTCTTCTGCATTCATGGAAGGATAGCCTGGCCGGTCGATCTCTCTTCGCCTGTACATTATATAGACATTCTCCGCACCAAGCCTCAGCGAAGTTCTCGAAGCATCATTTGCTGTAAAACCACCCCCGATTACGACCACAGTCTTTCCGACTTCTACTTTTTTCCCGAGACTAACGTCCTGGAGAAAATTAAGGGCATGAATGACCCCGGCAGTGTCGCTTCCGGGAGTCCCGGTCATCCTCGGCTGGTGGTTGCCTATCCCTAAATAAACGGCATCATGGCTGTTTAATACATCCTGGAACTGTATATCTTTCCCCACTGATGTATTCACATGGACGTCAGCGCCCTGTGATACGATAAAACCAATCTCCTTATCGAGTGTATCCTGCGGTAGCCTGTACCTTGGTATCCCGGTCTTCATGAATCCGCCAAGTTCAGGAAGCGCCTCATATATAGTGACATGAACGCCCTGGACAAGAAGATAATATGCAAGTGTCAAACCAGTCGGGCCTCCGCCTATGACGGCCACCTTCTTGTTAAGGAAATTCTTCTTTGGGACCTTTATTATCTGGCTGTAATCATCAAATTTATCCGCTGCAAACCTTTTCAGATGCCTTATCGCAATCGGGCCGCCCTCATCGTATAATACGCAGATATCCTCGCACATGTGTGTGCAGACACGACCAATTATTGCAGGAAATGGAAGATTCTCAAAGACTATCCTGACTGTTTCAGCAGGATCGCCGACGGCTGTGCTCTTAATGTATCCGCCGATGTCAAGGCTTGCAGGACACGCCTGCGTGCAGATATTGCAACCGATGCACCTGCTCGCTTCAGATGTACCCTGTTCATCCGTATACTCCACAAGGGGCTCTATCTTGAAACTTTTGACCCTCTCCTTTGGGTCGGCATGGTCGATCTTCACTCTTTCAAAATTAAGCATCGGTTGAATCTTTATGCATACAAATTTAATAAACATTTTTCGTATTTTTGCGCTAAAATCCAGAAATCAGGATGTGTTATCTTTTTGAAAAAATAATTCAATTTTAAAAGCTTCACTGGCCCAAACGCGATCAACATTAAAATGAAACGAATCAGCAGCATAATCTACTACTGTTTTGTCCTGAATAATATTTATATCTAGTAATTGAAGATAATAACCTTCTTCTAAACTCCAGATGACAATAGCACCCAGATAAGTTTGAAACACCATATTCGAAGGTACGGTAAAGCATCCACATTGTTAATCTATCAGAAACAGTATTTTCGTGATATTCAGGTGAGGCAATCTCATGACAAGCATATTGATTTCTCTAAGAGTTAGGAATTTTCTATGCTTACAGTATTGAACAACATTTAAGATTGTAATGACGATCAATTAAGATGAAATGGATAACTAGAAAAAACGCAAAAGTCGATAGGATAGCATGCCCGTGGCTGATAAAGCATTTTGTTGATAGAGATGCTGAGTTTCTGTTTGTTCCCGGAGAGGAGGTTTTGAAGGTTGCCAAAACGGAGAACGCGATACCATTCGATACCCCCGGAGCCGAACTTTTCCATTTCAAGGACAAGGACTATGAATATGTTACATTTGACTCAATATTAAGAAAATACAGGATTGAGGATTCCGCCCTTAACTGTCTTGCAAGCATAGTCAGGGGTGCAGATGCCAGAATACCTGATGCACCGAAAGAATCAGCTGGCCTTGAGGCTGCAGCACTTGGCTTCAGAAAGATATCTGCAGATGATTACGAAAACATAAAACTGCAATTCCCACTCTACGACGCATTATATGCATATTGCAGGGAAAAGTCAACCAGGAAGGATTTGCTTGAACACTCCGGGAAATGATGCTGCATGATAACTTAAGTGGTTAACTAAGAGGTTCAGTAAAAATAGCTGGGCGATTTTCTGGATAGATATCAAAATGTGAAGAACTGGCTTCATTGAACAACATTCATAAGCGAAAAACCTGACATGGATCTCAAGTGAATTTTCAGATTAACAGGATCAGTGATTCGGACCCATAAAAATAAGACTGAGGGATTGAAGCATGGCCAGGACCAAATATCCAGATCATACTGGAGCAAACTGAACCTTAGGGAATGAAAATCCAATATTTACCGCAACATTGAATGTGTATTGAAACAATTGGAAAGGAAGATAATGAAGCCTATTCCAGATAGGGACATACAGCACATGAACTCGCCCTGCGAATAGTCGGTTCATTCACTTAATGCTTTTATTGCAGAAATTAACGATAAAGTGATTCCTCTAATTAATTTACAGTAGATCTTATTCGGATTTTTTAGATGGTTTTGGGATTAATGAAGCTGCACTTTTTATCTCCTTTACTGATCCTGTAAATGGTAGAAAATGGTGCGGGAATCTATGATAAGGTGCTTTTTCGGGGTACCTGTGGATAATTCAGAGGAGATCAGAGAAATTCAGGATATGTTCGCTGATTCGCCTTTCAGGATGACAGGTGTCCAGAATCTTCACATGACCATTCTTTTCCTCGGTGACAGGGAGAAGTCGGATGTCGATGCCATCATTTCCAGAATGAAAGAGGCGAAATTCAACACTCCTGCAGTCATTGTGCAGTCAATAATTGGGCTCCCCAGGAATTCACGCGCCACGGTGCTGGCACTGTCTGTCAGCGGGAATGGATTGACCGATATTTACAACAAAGTTACGGAAATTTCACAACATACCGACATCAGGGGTTTCCTGCCTCATATCACAATAGGCAGATCCAGGAGACCGATTTCATTGAACAGATCTTGGATTGAAAAAAGATTCGATATTAAATTGAAAGTCAGCAGGGTTTCATTCATAAGAAGCGACCTGACTCCTGATGGCCCTGTGTATACTGACCTCTGTTCAAATTATTTTATATAATCCATCTTCCCTGTTTCATCAGCCTTCTCTTTCTGCTTGAGGAGATCCTCGTTTTCAAATTCTATTGCATAAAGACCGGAGACTGGTATCATCCTGAGGAGGCTCTTGGAATTGTTCTTTACCCTGAAAACAACTGCACCCTCTTCTCCCAAAACAGTATACCCTACATATTCCCCCTCTGTGATCATCGGATCATCCCCACCGCTCGCTGATATAACTTTGTACTTACCGCCCTTCTTAATCTCTATCATGTCCATGTTTATTCCCAGCCCTTTCAGTAACTTTGAAATTTCATTCAAGATACAACGGCAATCTATGGCAAGCACTTTAAAAATACTTTTCCTTCAGATCCAGTAACAACCAAGAAGATAGATGTTTAATTGCTTACATAAGAAAATGAATCAAGAAATAGGCCAAATGATTAACTGGCCATCCTGCATATAAAGTTAGCAGGAATCTATTCAGTAATTATATTCTAAAAATTTCCATTGGATCTGGAGTGGCGGTTCTTGTTTGAATATGAGTTTGATCTTCTCTGGCCGCTGTTCCTGTTGAATCTCTGCTGATGGAAATCTCCCTGCCTCTGCGGCCTGGAACCGTGCTCAATGTTCTTGAAAGCGGGTGTGTCAAATTTACTTTCATCCAGATATACAGGGCGCATTCTAACGGACACAGAATCTTCGATATCCCTGATTATGTACTCCTCTTCCGGAATTACGATCGAGAATGCCTGGCCATCTGCACCCATACGGGCAGATCTTCCAACCCTGTGAACGTAAACATATGGATCCAGAGGAGTATCATAGTTTATGATATGCGATATCTCCCTGATATCTAGACCTCTTGCGGCAACATTTGTTGCAACGAGGAACTGTGTCCCCTGCCTGAATTCCTGCATGGATTTTTCCCGCTGTGCCTGGCTCATGTCTCCATGGATAGCTGTGACACTGTATCCCTGCCTGGTGAGTGCCCTGTAAAGGTAGTCTGCATTTCTCTTTGTGTCGGAAAATATTATGGCCTTTCTGGGCTTGAATGTTTCAATGTATGCGAATAATGTTCTCAGCTTGTGGGATCTCTCTGATATTGAATAGCTGTGCGAGATGCTCTCGACTGTGAGCTCCTGGTCGTGGCTAATCTCAATGAACTGCGGGTTGTGCATGTACCGATCGGAAAGACCGGATATCCTTGGCGGTATTGTAGCCGAGAAGAGCATGACCTGTTTCTCCCTTCCCGATTTCTTTATTATGAATTCAACATCGTCTATGAATCCCATATCAAGCATCATGTCAGCCTCGTCAAGAACAAGATGCTTCACATTCGAAAGGTCGAGTTCCTCCCTCTCCATTAGATCGATGATCCTGCCGGGCGTTCCAATGACTATCTGCGGCCTTCTCCTGAGATGATCTATCTGGACGTTGATCGATGCCCCGCCATAAACGAGAGCGCCCTTGATTCCGCTTCCAAGCGATATCTTCTTCATGACGTTGAAGACCTGCATTGCAAGTTCCCTTGTCGGAACAACAACAAGCGCGGCTATCCGGTCAGTTGGCCTGAGCATCTGTATGATCGGTATGAGGAATGCACCTGTCTTCCCGGTTCCAGTCTTAGATTTAACTATGACATCCTTGCCCTTGAGCACATACGGTATTGTCTGTGCCTGGACCTCAGTCGGTGACTTGAAGCCCATTTCATTCAATGCTGCTAACAATTCTTTACTTAAATTCAGCGATTCGAAATCTTCCATTTGTAACACTTTTTCTCAATAAATCAGAATCCTTGTATTATCCTAATTCTATGGAAGGTGATTGCCTGCTGATATAAAAGTATGTTGTAGATAAATTTTACCCTTGTACTACAACATTGGACTTGCTTCCGTCCAGGTACTTCCTTATGCTGTAGCAGGCTCTCTCAAATGACTCGTTCCTGAACGCATCGCCCATGCCGCCAATGTGTGGTGTGACTATGCAGTTGGCGGGTGGCTTTACCTTTATTTCAGGTTCATTCCACCAGACATCAGAAAGGTAAGATTTGGAAGGATTTTCGGAGAGAAATCTGAGCATGGAATCCTGGTCAACGATGTCAGCCCTTGCAATGTTCACAATTATATTGCCCCTGAATTTGCTTAAAAATGCTTCATTTATCATTCCACGGGTCTCACCGGTCAGCGGAACACATATAACTGCTATGTCAACATTCATTGCAAGGTCCATAAGGTTGGGTATTGTTGTTATTCCCGATTCTATTGTCCTCCTCCTTGTGAACGCGAACACATCCATTCCAAATGCGAGGGCTATCTTTGAAACCTGCTTTCCGATGCCTCCAAAACCGATGATGCCTATTTTTTTCCTGTATAATATATCCACTTGCTTCTTTTTGAAGACTTCATTATGCATATCAGCATTATGCGAGCATATATTTTTCAAATGGGAAAGAATAAGCGCAAACACAGTTTCTGCGACAGGCTCGTTGTAACCTCCGGCATTGTTAAGGACTGTTATTCCAGGCGGGACCTTGGAAAGATCGAGGAAGTCTGTGCCGGCAAAGAGGCACTGGATGATCCTCGTATTCCTTCCATGGTTCAGCGAGCCCTTGATCAGCACGACCTCTGCATCGTCTATAGACTCAGCTATATCGAGGCCGGTTATGTCCTTGCATTTGTAAATAGAATCATTGTCTGCCTTAAAATCCAGAAAGAATTTCATTGGTTAAGATTTGAACATTATACTTAAATGAGTCGCTTTATCCTATAATTCCTGACTGGTAATCTCATGAATCAGCGAAAGCCAGACTTCATCAAAGAAACCATCCTTCAGGTACCGCTCTTTTGTCTCACCTGGAACCAGGAAGGAAATGTAGTAAGGGCGGAAGTTTGTCCACTCGTTGTTCAGCGATTTGAAGTAAGAAGAAATTTCCTCCATCTTCCTCAAACCGCTATCATCAAAAATGTATATTCCATTGCCCCCGCTTTCCTCTGAAAATGGTGTTGGACCGGATGTATTTGCAAGTATAATTGCAGGTTTTCCCCTGACTATTATTCTTGGTATGCCGTCTTCTATGTCAGGATCGATAAGGGCGGCATTTATCTTCTGGATATAGGATGAAATTGCATTTATTGCAGATTTCTTCCCGCCTGATGTGCCTGAAGCATCATTTATCTCCTTTTCGAACTTGACATATTTCTCGTTTCTTCCCTTGAACAGCGATGTGGGCGCATATCGCCTGTCTATCAGGCTCCTGCATATTGTATTCTCCTCTACCGCATTTTCTAGAATCAGTGCATTGATTGTGCTATCGGTCATCTTTCCCTTCAAGAATTCAGACCAGTGGAATCTTGAAAGATCAAGATCGCCGGTATTCAGGAGATCATAGATGCCGTATCTTATCAGCTGGTCAAAGGAAACCATGAGATGGTGCCTCACCACCCATTTGTAGTTCTTGTACCTGGAATCGATGAAAGCCTCTATCGTACCGAGTGCCTTTTCGTTGAAGGCAATCTCATAGGATCTATTGCCTGTCTCAAAGACCTCCATGCATGAGATAAGCCTCTCATAATCAACATTCCCGAAACGTGCTCCAGTATACGTAGAATCCCTCATAATATAATCCATCCTGTCTGCATCTATCTCAGATGAAATTATCTTCCTGAAAAGATCGACTGTTTCCTGCGTTGAGAATATTTCGCTCCTGGAGTCAGACCGGGCAAGCAGGCAGGTCACATCGTAAGCTGAAATTGAAAGATCATTATTCCTGATGCCTTCAATTTCAAACAGTTTTTCAATAATCTTGATCGAGTAATATTCGTGGACATAGTTTCTTGTTTCTGCTGTTTCATGATGGAACAATTTCTTGTACTCGCTGTATTCAATGCTATCCTTCCGGATGCGGGCAAGCATGAAGTTCTCAGTCGTATGCGAGAACGGACCATGCCCAACATCATGAAGCAGCGCAGCAAGTCTTGTTGCCTGGAGAATCCTCAACTGATCAGATCCATTGTTCAAACCAGGGAATAATTTGCTGTAAAGACCCCTTCGGTTGATTGAAGAGAGGATCTGCGTTGTCATTTTCGATGCCAGGTGCATCGTCCCAAGGCTGTGAGCAAATCTGGTTCCGGTGGCTCCTGGAAAAACCAGGTTGGCCAGAGCAAGGCTTCTGATGTTGTGGAGCCTGTTCATAGCTGGTGTTTTCAGTATCTCGTTTTCAAGCGCTGTGATACGGATGTGTGAGTGGATAGAATCGTTAATTGTCCTCTGCTTGATTTCATTCTCGAAAATATCAACCATTCACTGTCTTTATGAAGAATGCGTATTTATCAATTGGGATAAATTTCCAGCCGGTTATGAACAATATTATGTTGATCTAAAATCGTAATAATAACTGGATAATCTTGACATATAAGTGCCCAAAAAAAGGAAGCATAGAACGTAAATGGGAACATATGAAAGTGTTAGAATACAGAGTGTAATTTGGCTTAATTGAGAAACCAGAGAAATTTAGTCTGGTCATAAGTGCCTTTTAGGTAAGGCTAAGTTTTTATTACCTGATCATTAATCTTTGGCTGAGTTAATATGGCTGCATTCATAGATGATTTGGCATTGGAGTATTTCCTTGTGACACTGGTCAGCGTACTGACGCTGTATACAATAGCCTATGTGTACCTGGAATACAGAAAGAACGGCACTAAGAACCTGAGAGTTGCAATGGCACCGGCTGGTTTCCCGTTACTCATACTGGGTAGCGTTATAATGATTATCGGCCTGTTCCAGGAATTTGTCTGGCCCCTCCCGGGAAGCTTCAACATATTCTATGGCGATCCTTTTCTATTACTGGGAATGGTAACACTCCTTTACGCAATATCAGTGCTCAGGGACTACAAACTCCAGTTTCCAGGTATATTTGCACTTGCAATAGGTTTACTTGCAATCGTATACGGATACAATGGATATATCAACAACCTTCCATCCTCCGCCGAGGCATTAAACACGTTTATCCTTTTCATTGGATACGGCGTTTTCGGATTTCTTGTTTATCCTGTAAGCCTTATATACGATATGTTGCCTTCCAAGCCAAAGAGCCCGATGGTGGCTAATATCATACTGATAATATTCTTCATTGTGGTATTCCTCTCAATGGTCGCTTCAGCCTATGGTGGATTGACCGCAGTAGCTGCACACATAAAGTTCGCCCCGTGAAGAATTTGGACGGAGAGGTATTCTTTTATTCTTTAAAATTTATCTGTATATTTTTATTTAAAAATACCTAACATTTTGTGATCGACAATACATGTTAGGATAAATTTATCTCTTTAGATACATTTAAGTTTTAGATGGGTAAATTAAGCGGCATTCTTCTTGCATTCAGTGCACTTGCTATATTGGAATTCTTCGTTCTATCTGCATATTACACACCGGCCGAGAACTGGTTATCGGCATTTTTTGGGCCTTCGGTTTACCTGATATTCGGGTTAATATATTTCCTGCTGGGTGATCCATTCAACAATGCAGTTCTATTGGTCTGCCTGGTACTCGTGGGAGCACTGGCAGGGGTTGGTGCAAGAAAAGGAACGCGTGCAATAGGAGCTGCAATGTCCGTATTCACGCTCTCATGGGCATTCATTGGCTTAAGCGCGCTTTACATTGCCTCAACTCTCGGATTGTTCTCAGGTGGAGGAATCTCGCCTGCACTGTCCATCGGGGGTTTGCCGGTATCCCTGCCAGGGATAAGCAGCATAACCAGATTTTTTGATTCGGTACCGGCTGGAACGAACCTCTCCTCTCTGATAGGAGAACCAATAATTAGGAGAATACCGTATGTTCTTCCATCATTCGAAAGCTCTCTCTTTGGAGGGTCGGGTGGCAGCCCAACAAGCTTCCTTGGGGACGCTGAGCCATTCTTCATTTATGACATAATCAATTTTATTATCGTTATCGTAAGCGCTGGAATCGTAGGTTTCGTCATACACAGGCTGCTGGACAAAGACAGGAAGAAGAAATCTGGCAAGACCAAGGCAGAGGATGCGGTGAAGCCAGCTGTAGCTTTGATAGTTATTGCTATTGCATTTCTATTCATCTTTTCATATGTTCCTAATGCTCACGCATCTGCTGACAGCGGATCGGGTTATGCTTCCTCAAACTATTCAATTTTCCAGAATATAGCGGAGCGCCCCTCTTCTTTATACCAGGGCAATATACCGCTTGATTTTGCTTCAAATCTCACAAATTCAAACGCGAGTAAGGTATTTCCCTTCTCAGGTTCATCGTTGCTTGGATCTGTTTCAGATTCCTCGGATGCAACTTTCGCCCTTTCAAGGAATGGCACATTATACTCACTGTATGCTATTTCTTCTAACTCGCTTTCGAAGTCTGTCTTTGCAAACAATACTGCGATAGACTCTGCCAATTTCGCCCTGCTTATGGATTCCTCGTCTCTCTGTAACCTCTTTTATAATCCTCTTTTCAAAAGCCTGGGTTCAAGCGGTCTTTTGTCCAACCTGAAAAGCCTTGTGAACCTCATACCCCCGCAGATACTGGTCATGGGTTTTCCGGGTAATGCATCCGCCACAATGGCAGACCAGGCTGCATCATCGATGTTCTCATATATAGGTGTTACAAGCCACGTCTTCATATTTGAGTTCAGTCCATCCCAGGGCTCGCTTCTTCCGGGGCTTCCACCTGAGACTATTTTCCTGTATGCCGCTGATCAGCCATTCCTGAATACATCGATTAAGGCATCAGAGAATATAATATCACAGTTTCCGATCAGTGGCCCGCTTACCGGCCTGCAATCAGAGATTAGCGACGGATACATGATACCTGGCAGCAGTAATGATTCTATAGGATCAACGATACTAGCAATGGGTTTCCTTAATGCATCCAGCCTTTCGAAGATTTCCGGGGGCGTATCCTCTGTGAATACGACATCAGCGCTACCTCAGGGGGTAGTATATTTCGTATCCTCGTTCTCTGCGAATGATTTCACCTATTACTATGCTACGAATGAAACCTCTCTGGATCTCAGGGATCTGACTGGAAGCTCTGCAGGCTGGAATTTTGGCAACGGTTTCAGCATGGTTGACCTTGCATTTCCAGGGTATTATCCTTATAATTTAAGCATATCAGGCCTGAAGGGTTACAAATTTTCTGTCGTGACTGATAATTCTAATATATCAGGAAGCATGGGCTTCAACTCAAGTTACCCTGGCGTAATGGATGTGAGCCAGGGATATATCCTGAATTCGACCTTTAAACTGGGAAACCTTTCTTCCCTTGTAACGCCGCACATTGCGGTCAAAAGCACGGAGCATAGCCAGGGTCTGGATCTATATGTGAACACAACAATAACAAATGATGCGCCAAGATCCATAGAAAATGTATCCACTGATGCCTATATAAGTGCTGCTTATGGGAGTTGCCTGCATCTAATATCAGGATCTGCGAATAATTCCTTTGGAACTATGGCTCCAGGAAGCAGCCGGACTGTCTCAATGGAATTCTCAGCAAAGAACCCGGGAGTTTACTATGAGTCCCCGATAAAAGTCGCATACGATTATAACAACAGCTCGTACTCCAGATTCTCACAGAGCTCACAGACATCGGTAGGAAATGAATCCCTTCTTATGGCTTACAACACAGCATTCGATGAAGGTCTTTCCTTTGTGGTGGGACCATCATATGACACTTTTCCTGTTATACACCTGCCGACCTTCCTTGTCCTGCTTGGCCTTATAATCCTTCTAGATATATACATTGAATACAAGGCGTTCCGCAGGTGGCTCAGGAAACAGTGAGCATCAATTAATTATATAGAATAAAAGCAATGTCGTCTTCAAGGTACAAGGTATAAAATGAATCAGATTTGGACAGAAAAATTCAGGCCTGCCAGTCTTTCTGAAATTGTCGGTCAGGATGAGAATGTCGACAAGCTGAAGGGCTTCGTCAAGAGGAAAGATATACCACATCTCATCTTTTCTGGATCAGCCGGGACTGGAAAGACTTCAGCTGCAATTGCGCTTGCGATTGAATTGTTCGGTGAAAACTGGAAGGAGAATTTCCTTGAACTGAATGCATCAAATAACAGGGGGATAAATGTAATAAGGGGCCACGAGGACAGGGAAGGCAAGGACACCGGAATGGTGAGCGTCAAGGATTATGCAAGGCTCAAGCCGTCCAATCCTCTTGGCTTCAAGATCATATTTCTCGATGAGGCTGATCAGCTCACAGGCGATGCACAGGCCGCACTGAGGCGGACAATGGAGGTTTATTCATCCTCAACAAGGTTCATACTTTCATGCAACTATTCATCCCAGATCATACCTCCGATCCAGTCCAGATGTGTTCTGATGCGTTTCAGATCGCTGGATGACAATGCAATCAGGACTCGTATATCAACGATTGCAGAAAGGGAGAATATCCATCTTACCGATGCAGTTATCGATGCGATAATAGATGTTGCTGAAGGTGACATGAGACGTGCGATAAACGTTCTTCAAACCATGGCATCAACTGGTGACTTCACGGAAAAGAAGGTATTCGAGATGTTTGGTTATTCATCAAGGGACGAGTTCGCGTCTCTCGTATCAACGGCACTGGAACATGGTTTATTCGACGAGGCAAGGGAAAAACTGGATGAGATGATGATCAAGACTGGTGTTTCCGGCCTGGATCTTATAAAGGGCATGCATTCTGTCGTGAGAAGACACAGGATGGCTGGAAAGGAGAAACTGGAAGTATTAATGGCGCTAGCGGAAGCTGAGTTCAGGATTGTTGAGGGAGGAAGCGATAAGATCCAGCTGGACGCCCTTCTGGCGAGACTGGTCAAGATTGGATCGGAATTCAGCTGAAATAGTCATAGAGCGTGGATGGTGCCTTTTTTACCTCATCCCTGAGCTTTGAAATATTCCTCTTCATCTGGTTCTCTTTCCTTCTGGCTGAGAAGAGGTAACCTATGTCCCTTGAGCCTTCATATGTGAGGATGTGCACTTCCCCTGCGTGTGACCTACCTGTCCTGCCCCTTCTCTGTATTGTTCTGATATCAGATGGTACAGGCTCATAAAATATGACAAGATCCGTTGCAGGTATGTCAAGGCCTTCTTCTGCTACGCTTGTTGCAACAAGGACATTATAGATCCCGTCCCTGAACTGCTCAATTATCTTGTGCTGCTCGGATCTTGTGAGGCCGATATCTGAATCATGTGATGCCTGGCCAACAAATCTAACCGGTCTCACAATGCTTGAGTGCTCGGTGAAATAAGCAGTCACGATCTCGGATGTCTTCCTGTAATGTGTGAATATGATTATCCTTGAATCCAGGTTCTTCTTTATTGCTTCATCGCAGATACGCAGTGCAATGCTGCATTTTGGGTTTTCGACCTTTGATATATCTGTTGTTTCTATCAGCCTCTTTAGAACATTGAAGTTCTGCGACTTTTCAATTATCGCTGCAGTCCTCATCACACTCTTGTCCTCGCTATGGATAAGATCGTTGAAATAATTGTAAAATATAGTATAGCCCTGGCTTTCCAGATATTCAAGGGCGTAATCAATCCGTATTGCAGCAGTTATGTAAGGGATAATGGAAAAAAGCTTGTTTTCGCCGTTTCTTGCTCTTTCTGAAACATCACGGGATGCCTCGATGAGGTTCTTCCTTGAGATGCTTGAATGCTCAAATAACCCTGATTTTTTAAGTTTATCGATGGTCTCGGTGTAAATCTGCTTCAGGACAGCATGAATTTCCCTTACCTCGTCCGGCTGCCTTATCCTTGTTATGTTGATCCTGATGTCATTGACATATTTACGAACGTCTGGATCATCCTCAGTCTTGATCTTAACCGTCTCGATTCCGAGAGATTTCGTAATCTCTGCCAATTTATCCATGCTTGAACCGGGGCTCGCCGTGAGGCCGAGGATCATTCTTTTTCGTACTTCCAGGAATCTCTCGGCTAACTCCACATACTGGTAATTGCCAACTGCCCTGTGCACCTCGTCGAAAATTATCAGTCCAAACTTTTCGATACTGTATATCTCCTTCTTAAGATCGTTCCAGGCTACCTGAGGTGTGCATACGACAACAGAAGCTTGAATCCACAGCTCTTCTCTGGAAGCAGCGTCAATATCCCCAGTCAGGATGAATATCTCTTTGTCCTTTAGATTCAATAGACTCTTCATGGTCGAAAAGTGCTGGTCAACAAGTGGCTTGGTGGGAGCGAGGAACATAACCTTTCCCCGACCTTCTCTTATGGTTCTTGAAGCAGCCATTGCAGCTATTACTGTCTTTCCAAGTCCCGTCGGTAAGACCACAATTGAGTTATTGAGCCAGATCTCCCTGAAAATATTAATCTGGTATTCTCTTGGTTCCATCCCTTCAAGGTGGTAGTTTAGATCTTCCATATATTTACGCTGGATGCAAATGAAAGCGATTAATCTTTCCAGACTATGCAACTGATTGGTAGTTTTTTATTACACGTAGTAATGCAGCCAGGAGGCAGAGGGCCGGTAGATCAGCGGTAGATCGCCTGCTTCGCAAGCAGGAGGCCTCGGGTTCAAATCCCGACCGGTCCATTCCATATATTCAAAAATTTGTAAACAGTATCAAAATACCTCTTTCCTATCTTATGCTTGAATCCCGAGCAGCATCGACTTCCTTTTTTGAGGATTAATCCCTGACTGATGTGAATCGACCGGGGCTGCATTGTATGCCACACACTGGAAATAAGGGCAAAGGCGATTTACTGGATGGACTATTTGATAATCATGAAATTCAATTAGAAGAAATCAGTTTTATAAGCATTTCAGTGAATTCACTTATATTATTGTTCAATATAGCAAAGAAAGCACTATCAGTATCCTCAACGACTCTTATGGCTTTTCCAATAAGTTCTCTCCCTCTTTTCGTTGGAGATATTAGATGCGCCCTGGTGTCTCCAGGATTTTTTGACCTCAAAATCAGACCCTTTTCTTCAAGAGAACGCAAGACCTGCGAAGTCATCATAACATCAGCATGCGCAAACCTTGCAATCAATACCTGCGTGGCTTCACTACCGTGATCGTTCAACCATACAGTCGATGCAAGGAGCACGAACTGTACATGGGTCAGTCCTGATTCTCGTAAGGCTGCTCTCATTTTTCTTTGCCAGAGGTTCATAGTCTGCCAGAGTAGAAAACCCGGGCTTTCATCAGGTTTCTCAAATTTTGTTGGGATCTTATTCGGTGATGGCATGAGCTTGAGACTCACTGTAATTTGCACATTTTTTCAATGAAAACAGCCATTCTTGCAACATTCTCCATTGTTTTGGGCACTCCAGAGGATATACCATTTCCTATCTCCTTCTCCATCTCCTCTTTATCAGGACAGTTAACTGTTATATGGTTGGTGAGCCGAGTCTTTCCATCTGGCAAACTTGAAAAAGTGTGAATAAACTCTATGGTTGCTCCCAAATTATCAATTACAGTTTCATCAGAGAAACCCTTATCCGGGTCGGCAAAAGTAATCTCATAGCTTAATAATTCCTGTCCTTCAGGCTTGATTTTCCCATGAACTCCTTCTTTGAATTCTCCTTCAAGGGATACACTTTCAATTCCATGATCCCATACCGTCCAGGATTCTACCCCGCTATAAAGCTCCCATATTGTCTGTTTCTTTGCGCTGGTTACGATACTGTGTTCAAATTCCCAGGTCATTATACCACAATAACCATATGATATGCACACATATAATAAGTGCTCTTATGTTTTTATGTCTTATTTGCTACAAGAAAACTAAACGAGTAAACCTCTCACATGACCCTAACCGGTCCATTCTAACCCTAATTGACTTTCGTAAAAAACGCAAATTAGGAAATAAAGCTGGTCACTTGTAGACGTATTTTCTATGACCCAGTGATCTGACAACTATAACTCTTCTATTTTCTTCAATGTCAGCAATCACTCTGTAGTCACCAACTCGCAACTTGTATTCAGTTCTTCCAACTAACCTCACAAAGAACCTGTGTGGATCGCTTCTTGTGCTTTCTATTTTCCGGATAATCCGTTTGGCTACAGGAACTTCCAGGCCCCGAAGCTGGAAAAGGGATTCCTCTGAATATTCAACCTCAAAGTCCGTCACTGGATTCCCAACTGTTTCTTGACTTCTTCCGTGGTGTGAGTCTTCTTCTCTTTCACATCTAGGAGCCCTCTAAGTAGAGAAGCCCTGAAATCCTCAGTGTAAACTCCCTCCTCATCGCCCTCAGGAATTAGTGACATGAGTGCATTCAGCAACTCATCGTATGTCATTCTTTTGTGCGCTCTTAGTCCATTCAATTTCTCTCTTGTAGATCGGCTAATCTGTATGGTTGTGTAATCCATGTATATCCCTTGTATACCCAATGTATAATTGCAATATAATATTTTTCTTTCAGCCCATTTAGACATGGGCGTCCAGTAACATTTACTCATTGTGAGACAATGGAGTGTTTCCTATTTTTCAAGTACTGCAAAAGTATTCGCTTAATGTATTACGCGAATCCCAACCGGTCCATTTAATCTATCTGAACAACTTGATGCCATTATCCATAAAAACTTCAAAATGTTCATCCAGAGTATAAAGTGAGCAGCCGTTGTTAATTGCTATGGAAGCAATAATAGAATCCATTCTTGGAACTGCTTTTCCTTTTCTTTCCACGCTCAACTCCAAAACAGCCGATAGTTCGCTGTCTTTTTTAGTGAAGTCCAGAGTTGGTATATGAAGAACAGAACTGGAATTTTTGGAGTATTTTTCGATACCGTAAAGAACCTCATGCATGTTCACTGAACTTGTGCAGTATTCTTCCCCGCTTTCGATGATTTTAAACATTAGTTCCTCGCCTTTGTCTGATTCCCTATCCAGAATTTCTATAATGACGTCAGTGTCTAGAAGAATCAATTCCCTTTCTCCCACCTTTTCTTTTTTAAATCCGCAAGTAGATCATTCTTATCTTCAAACTCAATGCTTCCCCTTAATGACCTGATTAGATCTTTCTTACTCTGTGATTTAACAAGCCTGTCGAGAAGCTCACTAAAACTTTCATTCTCTTTCTTGAAACCTTTCAATTCATCGTACACTGACTTTTTGATAGTTATAGTTTTAGGCATAGCATGTGTTTATGTTTAAACACATTATTAATTTTTCCAATATCATAGATAAGATTATCTCATTTGTACCTTATTTATCGTATTCGCTTAAAACAATAGTCAAATCCAGACCGGTCCATGGAAAATATGAGTTTATGATTTGAAATGCATTAATCCCCTAATAAGAGGGAAATTTTGGTTATTTTTTACAATAACTTTACTAATTTTCTGAATAAAACGACCTATACACTATTAATAACGCTAAGAGTATAAGTGCTAATGACCAAATTGCGAGTTCTGCCATATATATTGTGGGGCTGTATGGATATAACATACTCCCAAACATGTTCTCTCTAATAACGTTAACAGCCATAGTAACCGGATTGACCGATACGATAGACTGTAGCCAAGGAGGCATGGTGGATTGCGGGTACTTTGCATTTGTCGTCAGGAGAATTGGAAGCTGAAGAAGAGCGGTCAATCCGCTGGAATTGGAGTTGGTATCAAAGCTCATCAAGAAAGCCTCTGACATTTCTCACCTTTCCATCCTGGATGTCCAGTTCGCTCTCACTGATTTGTATCATGACATATTTATTCAGATGCGTTTCTACGGTGACAATCAGACTCTGAATAAAAGGACCGTGATAGCAATTAACAAACTTACGAATCATAAACGTTCTTTCTATGACCTATTCTTAATTCAAGAATTATCAGCATTTCCTTGTCTAGGTCCAAGATTACCCTGTAGTTTCCGACTCTAAGCCTATATCCATCATCTCCAACTAGTTTCCTTACATACCCTTCTGGTCTTATCCTGATTCTTTCGATGGCCGCAATTATTCTCTGCCTGATTTCCAGGTCGAGTTTTCTAAGTTGATTAAGAGCGAGATCTGAAAAAAGGACTTCATAAGTCAAAGTCCCAGATCCTTCTTTACTTCTTCCAAAGTGTGATATTTTCCTTCCTTAATCTCCTGTCGAGCTATAGCTAGTTCTTTCTTGGTTTCTTTATCCAGCTCAAGTGCGTCTTCCATGAGATCCCAGATTACTTCTTCGTAAGTTTCCTTGTCGTTCATTTTACGTTTTGCAAGCTCCTTCTGCAGCTTTTCACTAACCTGTATTGTTGTAGGCATTTATGACACCATATTAGACTATAGTATGCCATAATGTATATTCCTTTTGCTAGAGCACTATTGAATCCCGGAGTTTCTATTGAAAACGTTTATGTATTAGCAACTGTGTTGCGTATTTATCCATATGCCCTTCCAATATTGCTATCTTTGACTTCTGTTCCATTGATTCATCAAGAGAGAAAATTGAACTTTCTGCGTCATACCTCTACGTGCGTTAAATACAAAATTGACTCTGGAAAAACAAACTCTAATTACCATAACAAAGCTAATTTAAAACTTGAAAATTTGTAAAATTATACCCGTCTCAGGCCGGTATATTTCTTTTAAGCCATCAATGACTTTAGAATGTTTGAAATGAATAAGAATTTCGAGAAGAGGATATATACGCCGTCCCTTTTTGCAAGGGATATTCTTTACTTAGCAAGCCACCTTCGAGAAATTTTCGGAGCAGTGAGAAGCAGATCTGTCTCAAGGAAATTTGCTGAAAAAATCATGACCGTGATAACGGCAGTCAACGGTTGTGTTTATTGCCAGTGGTTTCATGGAAAGCAGGCCATCTCTAACGGAATCAGCAAGGAAGAACTATCGGATCTTGTAAATCTTCAATTCCAGTCACGTGCCTCGCCTGAAGAGGCCTTTGCACTTATTTATGCTCAGCATTATGCCGAAACCAACAGGAACCCTGAACCGGAAATGACACGGAAACTCGTGGAATTCTATGGACCGAAGACGGCATCCCACATTCTTGTTTTTATCCGGCTTATATATTTCGGCAATCTCGCAGGTAACACATGGGATGCTGTTATCAGCAGGATTAGGGGAGACCCTGCAGAGAATAGCAGCCGGATTTTCGAGGCTTTCTTTGCTCTTGCGGCAATGTGGATAATGATTCCTGCAATGATTTTCACAAAGACAGGATCAATCTGAATTTCAGGAGGAATGCTACTGACCTTGGAATTTATAATTCATGTGCTCAGGTGATTCAGACACCAAGGCCCATTATATGATGGCCAGATTTTCAACACAGATAGCACAAAAGTTAAACTGGAAGTTAAATTGAAAGGATCAGAATTATTCTGGAAGTAATAATAAAATTTGTAAGCATGATACGATGACACGCTCCGTAGAACCCTGAAAATGTCAATTGCATGGAGTTTTAATTTCGTACCAATCTTGCTGCACTCATTATTGAGTTATCAGTTTATTTTTGAACCAATCAACGGTTCTTCTAATTCCCATTTCATAAGGGGTGTAGGAGAAATTTGGGAAAGTTTTCAGTAATTTTGTAGAGTCAAGAACATATGGATCTTCATATTCATAAAGAAGCTCAATGAGTTCACTCGCGTTTGAATTAAAAAATCCCATAGCTCTAATAAACTTTCTAGAAAGCACCTTTATTCGTGCCCTGCCTCCGGCAGAATGAAATATTTCTTCTATGAACTTTCTCGCTGTTATGCTGGGCCCTGCCACATGAAATACCTTTCCGTATGTTTCTGGTTCCTGTACCATTAGCAGCGTTGCATCAGCTGCATCATCAATATAGGTGAAATTATGTTCCACATCAGCGTTCATTGGCCATAACACACTTTTATCTTTGATAGCATTGCGAAAAATAGCTCCATATAATTCATTTACTACATTGGGGCCATAGAAATCAGCAAACCTTGGGATGATCACGTTTATCTTTCCTTTCAGATGATAATCCCACAGGATAGCCTCTATCTGGTTTCTTATCATGCCTTTCTCAGATTTTGCATTCAGCAGATTAGATTCATCAACAGGAAGGTATTGGAACCTGCCATAGCCATAAACGTTTCCTGGAAAAACTATCAATGGCCTCGATCCTTCGCAGCCCTTTAGAATATTGAGAATCGACCTCAGGTAATATTTTTTCCAATAGACGTATGGAAAATTGTGACCCAAGTATATGACTGATGCATCCTTACAGACTCTGGAGACTTCTTCCTCATTCATCACATCGGCTAATACCACTTCAACTTTCCCAGTGTAAAGGTCAGCTGTTTTTCTTTCGTCTCTTACTACTGCTCTGACTGACCACATCTTTTCAAGGAGCTTTCTTATCACGGAGTGCCCATATGCTCCAGTGGCGCCGAAGATAACATGTATCCCATCCGTGTCCATTTTCTCTGTTAAAGACATTATAGTCAGAATACTGAATGACTGGTCAGTCTTAAATCTTTCTTACATGAATTCTTTAATAGTCGGTGATATTACAATTATGCCTAAGGTAGTCAAAGGTTACAGAAAGCAGGCGATAGATACGATTATGGAATCAGCTTCCCGGCTGTTTTTTAAACGTGGATACCAGGAAACCAGCATGGAGGACATTGCCAAGGAAATAGGCGTAACAAAAGGCACACTCTATCTCTATTTCAAAAACAAGGAAGAACTCCTTTACGAGGTGTGCAAGAAGAATTTGAAACTGTTGGTAGACAGTCTTAACAAACTAGTATCTGCGGATATTCTTGAGGGTGCAAAAAATTTCTTCAGGGCAGAATTAGAACTGCCTGAACACCTGAGATTTCACTGGATTTTTGCGCTTGGGGAAATCAATAAAAATCAGAGGGTGAGAAAAATATTAATAGAAAGCTATGAAAGTTACGTTAAGATAATTTCCAAAAGAATTGAAGAACTCAAACGCAATGGTTTGGTTTCTAGGGGGATAGACCCCAGAAAACTCTCCCTTACTTTGATCGCCCTGCACAATGGTATAATGATGGGCATGATGCAGGGCTTAAGTGAAACGGAAGCTTCTGAAATGTTTGAAGCCGGTACTAGATGCATTTTGGAAAATTTTGATATTGTCAGATCTTAGTCTATTTTTTCATATTCCATAACATCTTAATGCACAGATGAACTTTGATCTGTAATTCCCTTACGGCCTTTCGAGGAAAGAATATCTGATCTTTATGGAAAAAACAGACATTAGCTTTGTCAACCATTGAAAGGTATCTGGTTCCAGCTCCGGGAATGCCCATTCAGTGATTCAACAGAAGTGCACGCAGGATCAGGTTATAGGCCTCAATCTCAGCGGTTTGAGCACTGGAAGAAGATAAATACAGATCTCAATTATTTGCAGCCTGGGATGCGAGTAAGAGAGGCTCCTGAAACCATGGATAAGCAACTTTCAGGGACGGCAGGGCCTCAAGACCTAACCTCGTCCGACCGCAAAACCGTTCGGATTGGGAATGAATGGATCAAAAACAGAACAAAAGTGAGAACCTAATGTATCAGTGAAGTTAGTTTGAAATAAGTATGACATACTTTTTTGATCTAGGAGATATTTGAAAAATTGGGGGAAGAAATTGAGGAGAAATATTCGAAATTCAATAAAATTCTGTAAAGAAGCCATGAGAGAAATGAAGCTTACGATAATATATATCGTAAATTAACTCAATTAGAACTGTGATCAGAAGAGCAGGGTTGAATTTAATCGCTTTTGCGAATGTGCCTGTCTGGTAATTATCCGTTGTACCTGCTTGGATAAGCCTGTGTTGGAAGTTGTTCCGCTCTAGTAAGGAAGAATGAATAAAGCAAGGATTGGTGATCCAGAATTCCTGCATTATAATGGGTAGAGATTCGAAAATTGTCAGATATTTTGATTGAAACTTGAATAAATTCATTTGTAATAATATCTAATTTTCAGGGAATAAATATTAGTACGTATAACCGTATATACGGGTATATGGTTAAAACCAAGATAACTGTGTCGGTGGAAAAGCCTGTAGTCGACAACGCAAAAATAGCACTGCTGAAAAAGGGTAGGACGTTGTCCGATTATATAGAAAAGTCCCCAAGATCATTGTCTTCATCTGAAATTATCGAAGGTATGTGCAAGGAACTGAACTTTAATAGCATTTATATAAGCACAGAACAAGTTGAGAAAGACAGACCAGATCTAAAAGGAAAGGCCCAATCGGAAATTGAAATTAAGGAAGTGCGTAATGCAAGGGCAGCGCGTCTATCTGGATACGTCCATGCTGGTAAAAAGATACGTCAAGGAAGTGAAAAGCGACATTGCCGACACCTTCTTTCATCTGGCTCAGCGCAGTGAGGCCGTATTTTGCATTTCTGAGATCAACTTAGGTGAAACTGCCGTCGTGTTTGACTAATATTCACGGAAATTTGGTATAAATGCTCGAGATAGATTGCAATCCATGCTCAGGGAACTGGGTTCTCTTGAAAGATCTTCTACAGTTGAAATATTTCCACTTACAAGTCAGATTATACGAAATGCCACGAAAACAGTTCTTGAACAACACCTATACATAGTGGATGCAATTCAATTAGAAACCTGCAAAGAGGCTAAAAGTGACAAGTTTTGCTCTGCAGATATGGAATTTAATGCAGCAGCAAAAAAAGCTGGACTCGTTACAGTCCTTTAAGTGACTGAAGATTATTTGAAAATTTACAAATCTCGTGATAAGAGAAAATAAATTGAAAATAATATGAAGGGACCAGCCAATGAGCCTTTTTCATGCAGTAAAATTCAATGTGCCTATGTTTCTAATAAATTACAGTAAAAAGTAACCTACCGGTTATATTGCTGCTCTGTTAATGACTTACAATGCATTTATCTCAACGTCTTTGTAAGATTTCATAATAGTTAATCAGCATTCACTCAAATATGACCGTGGTAAGTGAAGCAGCGTTGAATTCAATCTCGTTTGCAAGTACTCTTGCCTTGTAGTTCTCCCCGACGACCCCCTCAACAAACCTTAATGGAAGGTTGTCGCCTTCAGGAGCAGCGGCATGAAAGATGTCAGGGCTCGCACTCCGGATCTTATCCCAATTCCCCTCTTCGAAGGATGAGATGCAGAGATCCAGATATTCAAGCGCAGCAGGCGGCGTGTGATGATTTCCAGACTGAAACAGATCAAGCCTGTGGATTATCGACCCGCTGGCAATGATGCATAAATTCTTTTTTAGGGATGCAGAATGCATCAATTTACCAAGTGAGATGTGTGCATCTATGCCCAAACTGGGGCATATTGATACTGGTAGTATAGGAACATTAGCATCCCGAAAGATGTGGAAAAGCGGCGACCATGCACCATGATCTAGACCCCAGTTATCGACTGCTCCAATCCTTATGCCATTCCTTGTACCAAGTTCTGTTATCTGTTCTGCGAGCTCCGGATCCCCGGGGGGTTCATATCTAACCTTATAAAAATTTGGTGGAAAACCATAGAAATCGAATATCTGTTTCAATCTTGGTGCGGAAACTATTCCAAAAGAACCAGATGTACGGAAATGCGGCGTCATGATTACTGCTGCATCTATCTTTCCTGAAATTTCATTACCAAACGATTCCAGTGCGGATATCGTCTCTTCGTGCTGAACTCCCAGATCGGCAATCAGCGTAGGGGTATTTGGAACAAAGGCTACCGCCCTGATCATAGGTACTTAACCGCTGAATGGTTATAACATTTACTTTTTCAGCTTTCTTCTATCAAATCTCGTCTGATTTCAAAGATTTTCAAGATGTCGGGTCATGCATGTATTACTGTTTCCAAATTGAAAGTCTCAACGATTTATTGGCCGGTGTCCATCAACAGCAGAAGTGGTCGCAGGGCTTCCCTTATTTTGCTTCCAAGATCCGTAAGCCTGTAAGAAATCCTGCCTGACTCCGTGATTTTTTCAATCAAACCGCCTGCCTGGAGATCCCTGAGTCTTTTAGAGATTATTGTTGAACTTGAAAATGGAATATCTTTCAGTATCTCATTAAAGTTCTTCTTATTTCCACTGTTTCCGATTACTCCTATTATCATCATCGTATACTTTTTCCCTATGAGTTCCAGTATACTCAAAGATGGATCTACGCATACCAGGGATCTACCGTACTCTATCATGCATGCCCTATTTTTATTGCTGATTCTCCTGTCTCCAGGTTTATCTTTCACCGTATGCCATCGGTCAAGGTAAAAAATAGTTTACGTTTCCGTATTAATATCCCTCTGAAATACGTGATTATGGAAAAAAAGAGCGTGAAATTAAGGATATATGGAATGACATGCGACGACTGTGTTTCCACGGTTGCGAAGGGCCTCAAGCAACAGGAAGGAGTGCTCGATGTCAATGTCTCTCTGAAGGATGGGACGGGTCAAGTTGTGATCGATGCTGAGAAAACAGGCCCGGAAGCATTATTGAAAAACAGGGTATTCACAAAGCCGTCACATTACAAGGCCACCCTTTCGGAAGATTAAACGGTGAAATATTTTGACAGTTGACATTCAGAGATTTGACCTGGTTATACTAGGAAAGGGTGCCGCTGCATTCTCGGCTGCAATAAAAGCATCAGAATTGAGTAATGGAGAGATGAAGATCGCAATGATTGGCACCGGTCCACTTGGTGGTACCTGTGTCAATGTCGGTTGCGTGCCATCCAAATACATCCTGGAAGCATCTCATCTGGTCTTTAATCCGGGACACCCAAGGATGCACGGCATATATGAAACATCCGTGAAGCATGATTTCAGTGAAGTGATGAACGGCCTGCGAGCTTATGTTGCTCATGCCAGGGATACAAAATATGCCAGGGTCATTGAAAATTATGAGAATGTGGAAATATTCAATGGACTTGGAAAATTCGTTGATAGAAAGATAGTGAGCATCGTGGATAAGGAAGGAAAGGAATTTGCAAGAGTTTCTGGGTCAAATATCCTCATAGCCACTGGGTCGCACCCTACGGCACCCCCAATTGACGGCCTAAATGAAACGGGATACCTGACAAGCGACACGATCTGGAACCTGCGGGAACTTCCTGAAACAATTTCGATAATAGGTGGAGGGGCGATCGGGCTCGAACTGGGACAAGCCTTCCTGCATTTTGGCTCTAAAGTTACAGTTATTGAAGCTCTTGACTCGCTTCTACCACAGACTGAACCTGAAATAGGCGCCATCCTGAAAACAAGATTGGAAAGGGAAGGGATGAAATTCTTCCTGAGGGCAAGGATAAACAGCGTCAGCAGATCAGCTAACGGAAAGAGCATCGAAATAATAACGCACAGGGGAAAGGAGATCTTGGAGGCAAAGGAAATCATCGTGGCAACAGGTAGGAAAGCGAACACTGATTTCTTGGATCTTGAAGCTGCAGGTGTCAGCACCGATCCAAGAGGATTGATCCTTACAACAGATACGATGAAGACAAGCGCTTCCGGGATCTACGCCGCCGGTGACTGTGTCTCAAAGAAGTTCTTTCTTGAGACTCTCGCGGCCAGAGAGGGCGTAGTTGCGGTAAGCAATATGTTCGGGGAGGAAATGAGGATAGACTATGATTCAACGACCTGGGCAGTCTTTACCAGCCCACAGGTTGCAGGTGTTGGGATGACCGAAAATGAATTCTCAAAAAAGAACGGCGCCTGTTCATGCAGGGTGTTCTCGCTCGAGAACCTTACAAAGGCAGGCATAATTGGCGAAACAGAAGGCATCATAAAGATCACTGTAAATCCACTCGACAACAGGATCGTAGGTATGCACATCCTGTCACCAAATGCCACTGATATTATAACTGAGGGTGCATACGCCGTCAGGAATAAATTCACCATTGATGATATAATATCGACCAGCCATATCTTCCCATCGATCTCAGAAGGCATCAAGCTTGCATCTCAATCCTTCATCAGGGATATTTCGAAAATGGCATGTTGCGTGGAATGATTGGAATGGAAAATATAGAAACCGTATCTCGTTATCCCTTCAACAAAACTATTGACATACTGCGCAGATCTGTTGAAGAAAACGGCCTGAAAGTAGTGACCTCGATAGATGCGCAGCTAAATCTAAGCAGAGCAGGCATAAAGATTGGAGGCAACCAGATCCTTGAAGTTTTCCATCCAAAACTTGCAGCAGAGGTCTTTGACAAAGACCTTAGGGCGGGAATAATCCCTCCCCTCAGGATCTACGTCTACGAGGATGCTGGGAAAACCTATGTGATCGCACAGAATGCTTCAGATCTATTCAGCAAATATAACGGTTTATCAGATCTTGGGAAAAGGCTTGATGAGTTACTTGTTTCCATAGTAAATTCTGTGAAGTAGATAGGTGCATTCCTGTATTGATAGCAAATGAATTTCAGGCGGAATTGCCGCTCTGATCAAATTTAATTTTGAATTTGATTGAATTATTAGAAGAGAGCGTTATTTGGTTGCGTTACTTCGCTGTGTTAAGTTGACTGCCTGCTTCACTATGGATACAAGCACAGCAGGATCTATTTTGCTGTTTTCATAATAATCCACCGCACGAACAGTCCTGCTGTCCATTCTGGAATTGAATGTGTTTTTTCTAGCATCGATTGCAGCACCTTTTGGGAATGTCAGCCTGACAGATTTCTTTAAAACGTTCGCAATGCATATTATCCCTCCGGCAGACCACACTGGCACACCTGCTGGATTTGAAGGTTTTTTCCATTTGACCTCCTCAATAATTGAAGGGTCCGCATTTCTTATTATTGAGCGGAGTTCCGAAAGGGTCTGCCCACGCCATTCGTTGAAGGATGCGATCATTTTGTCGATCTGGCATGACGCAGGTATTTCATCATTTACGAAACCAGGCATTCCTTTTATGGAGTCCGCTTTTTCCTTCTCGTTTTTTCGATTTTTCTGAATGCCCGCACCTTTCTTCATAATCAAACCTACTTTAGAACACCGCCAGATGCATACTGAATCTCTTAGATATACCTAAAAGGCCTCCAGTATACATAAATATCCTCATTGAGTTGCATATCTTGCCTTGAGCGCTTTCGTCTATTAGCTGCGAGAAGACAACGCGCATTTGTAATTTTCCAGCGGGATTTCAAACAATCAATAAAAATGATTCAAACAGGCAATGAATCAGAAAGATGGATTCTTGTATTTTCCCGATACATGAATTTATAGGATAATGCACCAAGCGTGCCTCCAATGATGGGTGCAACCCAGTATATCCACT
>JAKBLT010000007.1:0-37899 GCA_021831925.1 Thermoplasmata archaeon | reverse complement strand
GTTACAGAAATATCAAGGGAAAATGCCAAGAAAAAACTTGGATATGAGAACCGCAAAATAGTTCTGTTTCTCGGCAGAATCAGTAAGGAGAAAAACCTTGAGGTTATGATTAAAGCAGCCAGGATTACAGGACCGGAAATTGATTTTGTCATTGTTGGTACCGGCCCACACCTTGAGTTTTATAAAACAATGGCTGATGAAATGGGACTTAAGAATGTTAAATTTCCGGGATTTGTGGACGATCTGGAAATACACCTGTATCTGAAGGCAGCAGATATATTCTGCAACCCGTCAAATTTCGAGGTAATGAGTACGGTGGATGTCGAATCTCTTGCTGCCGGAACCCCAATACTTGTGCCGTCTGAAACCTCTCAGGAAGAACTTGTGCATGGAGGAAAGTGCGGTCGTGTTTTCATGAATTCGGATCCCGATGACCTCGCTAAGAAAATCAGGGAAATGATCCGCGACGAAGCAGACTATGATACACTTCCATACGCTGATCTGTACAGCCCTGAAAATCATGCCAATCGCCTGCTGGAATTATATAAAAAAGTGATGAATGAATATTCAGACAATTCCTAGATTTATCATTAGAGCATGGGCAGCTGCCAGATCTTCCAGGCCTATACCCATTGTCTTGAACACAGATCTACTGTATTTTCCGGAATAATCCCTCCCATCAAATATGTCCTTCATCTCAATCAGTCTGGTCAGGTCTCCAGACTCCTCAAATTCAGATATTTCTGCTGATTCCATTCTGGCTTGTTTGAGGCTCTCAACTATAACTATTTCTGACTGTGAGACAGCTCTAGAATCCGCTTCCCTTCTATTGAGGAGATTTGCACCGCATAGATTAAGATGATATCTTTCTCCCAGAATTTCTCCCCTAATAACCGGTTCGACTGTATCAGTTATTGAACTTACAAGGGTTGCATTGCCCAAAGCGTCTTCAGGTGTCTTTGCGATCTTTATTTTTATCGAATGCCTGTTTTGCATTTTAATCGCAAATGATTCGGCATGCTTCATGTTTCTAGAAAAAACCCTTATTTCTGCCGGTTGAAACTGGTTCAAAATACCTTCCAGCTGGGTTTCAGCCTGATAACCAGACCCGATAAGCGTAAACACAGGATCATTTTCCCTGAGCAGCATTCTTGATACAATTGCAGGCAAAGCGCCTGTCCTGAGCTGGCCGAGCCTGTTTGCCTCAATTATGCATAATGGCTTGTCGCCTGTTGTATCAAATACAGTTACAACAAAACGTCCACCCCTCTTTGACGCATAATATGCCTTCAGGCCAGCAATATGCCAAGGATCTACAGCAGCCGGCATCGTGTTGAAGATACCTCCATCAGCCTCAAGTCGCTGCCTCGGATAATAGCGTGCTTTGCCATGGTTCAGGTAGGTCAGAGCTTCCTTTAGATCCCTGATAACATCGGCCATTGAAAGATTTTCAGCAACCTCATCCTCAGTTATGTATCGCATACTTCAAAATATGCCCGTTCTATTAAAATGGTTTGTTAATATAGAGTGAAGCGATATTCTTGTATGAATATGGATCTACCGTCTATTAGCAGGAAGAGACTACTCACCTACGTCGATATTAACAGGCAGTTCACACTTTCTATCAAAGAAGAAAAAGTTGAGCTTCATTTCTTTCCAAATACACCAGAAGCGATACAGCACTTTCCGGGTGGAGGCGAGGTGGAACACATAATGTTGGGTGTATTGAAGGACGATATCATATACTTCACAGAATTCATTACAAGAAGCAGCCTTGGTGAAACGAGAACCAAGCTGGAAGGTAAAGACGATCCTGTCATGGAATGGCTTAAGTACGTAGACTAAAGAAGAGCACCAAGCAGCACAGGCAATATCACAGTCGCATCTCCATATACATTGACGAATTCAGCATCCTCACGTATCTTCTTCCATGATATCGCCTCTTCGAGCTTGGCCCCTGAGAGAGAGCCGTCGAATTCCTGTGCTGTTGTGATGTAGACAGCATAATCAAGCCCCCCTCTGAACTGGTTCCACCATATTGTATGATGCTTGGATATACCGCCGCCAACCATCAAAGCACCGGTTTTTTTTGCATCAAATATAATGTCGGATAACTGATGTTCGTCGGCAAGAAGATTTATTTTAAAGTCCCTGTTTCTTTCATAGAAGGACCAGAGCTGTGAGCCAAAAGAACCATCCATCATTCCTGGTACGAAGACAGGAATGCCGTTCCTGCTGGCATTATATAATATGGATTCCTGAGAATTCATGTTCTTACCAAATTCGGATATTAATTCAGAACCTGTCCACTCCTTCTTTATAGAATAAAGTTTTTCCAGAACAGGCTGCGTTTTTTCTTCTATGATTGTACCGTAACTCTCGTCCGGGACGAAAACGTTCCCCAACCTGTTTATTTCTAGATTCCTGAGTTCGCGATCACTCATATCGAAAGAGCCGCTGTAGTATTTCATGTAAGTTCTCGCAATATCATGATCCAGGGTTCCGTTTGTTGTAATAATTACATCCACCATCTTCCTCTTCACTAATTCGTTAATCAGACCCCTAGTACCCGTTGCAATTATATCAGCAGGAAATGAAAGAAATGTTGTGTTATCCTCACTAAACATCTTCTTGAGGATCTGGTAAGCTGTAAATACCTTGGCCGATGTAAATCCACCCGACCGCCCAAACGAATCCATTAATTTATCAACGGTAGTATCCTTTGAAATTTTCATATCTTTTACTGGACTGTCAAGCAGAGATTTTCTATCCATAAAGGTTAATCATGTCTTATTATATTGTATTATTTCCTCTTCTGAATTAGAGATCCGGTTGGATTGAATTCTATGTTTCCATGCCAAAATCATCAAATATTCATAATAAGGAATTATGTCGTGGTTATTTCTCAGTGCTATGGTTAGATCTTGTCTTATGCTACAAGCAGAGAGTTCTCCTTATATGAATGTAAAAAATAAATAATCACCAATGGATGATCTGACCTGCCATGAGAGCGCTGGTAATTGGTGGAACCGGATTTATAGGGAGAAGACTGGTTGAATATCTAATAAAGTATGATTGCGAGGTCACCGTCGCCACCAGCGGAAAGACTCCCAATCCATTCAAGGACGAGGTCGCATCTATCACGTTTGATCGCTTCAGTGAAGAAAGCATAGAATCCAAGCTCTCTTCGCCCCCTTTTTTTGATGTCGTATTCGATAATCTAGCTTTCAGAAGGGATGATGTAGTTAAGACGAGCAATTTCTTCGAAGGCAGAATAGGCCGCTATGTTTTCATATCAAGTGCAGCAGTTTATGAAGGATTATCTGGGATCTTGAAGGAAAGTCAGTTTGACCCTATGAAATTTGATATCATAGAAAACAGAAAGGAAACATCTTACAGTGAAGGTAAGAGAAATGTGGAGGCATATCTTTTCCAGAAGGCAGGTTTTGAAGTTTTAGCAGCAAGATTTCCCAACGTTCTTGGCCATGATGACAGCACAAAAAGATTTCAGGGGCATGTGTCAAAAATTTTAGACCAGCACAGAATTGCAATACCACCAAACGAAGGACGCAGGAATTATGCATGGGTCGATGACTGCGGAAGGTTCCTTGCATGGATTGGACTGCATGTTAAAAAGGGCGTCTATAATGGTGCTTCCCCCGAAGCCGTAACTGTGAGAGAATTATCCAAGAAAATAGCAAATTTTGCTGGTGTCGACGTTCAATTGGAAGAACCAGATAAAAACGAGGAGATATCAGATTATTACAACCCGGTTGATTATATCCTATCAACAGAGAAAGCCAAGGGTGTTAATTTTTCATTTACTGAGATGGAAGACTGGTTAAAAGAGGAAGTTAACGCATACATGCAGACCGGCGGGAAATCAAAAAATTCCGCTGAATATAGAAAATATCTATTTTAATCTCTTTTAATAAACAGTCAAAGGTAAGGTTTTTCTTTGATCCATACAAGCACGTATATAATTAATAGAATTGAAAACAATTGGTAAGTTTAATTTTAATCCTTGTATTATAGGCTGTGGAACAGGCATTGGTCGATGGGATCCTTTGGATCCACATTTTTATGGCAATTATATTTATCGGTGGGTCTTACTTCATGTGGCTCGTGGTTTGGCCATCTTCTTTTAAGATATCAGAGGATGAGAAGCAGAGAACCAAAATAGTCGGTAATATAGCCAAGAGATTTGCTTATTTTTCTCACGCGACATTACTGATATTAGTGATAACAGGATTGATACTTGCTTTTGGATGGTATCTTCCTGAGCCTTCCGATCTTTTTACGACGATAAGTGGTCACATCCTTCTTGCAAAGATGATTGTAGTTGCAATTATGATAATAATAGTTTATGGAAATAATCTTTATCATGGCAAGAGGATCATGAGGCTCAGCAGAGAGGGAAAGAAGGAAGAATTGAACAAGTTAAGAAAAATGTCACATTTTATGAGTTACACAAGCCTTGCTTTAATGGCCCTGATAACAATTTTGGCTGTTAGCCTGCAGATATATTGAAAAAACTTTCATTTATATTGTTGATAATGCATGTGCTCCAGGCCAAATAATATCTAAGAATGTAAAAATCAGTGGTCTTCAGATTAAGATTATCATTATACCAATTTTTTGTGGTGAAGGCAAAACTATCTAGAATTATGTTATTTGAATCCCGTCACCAAAAGACTTTCTTAAGGTTTTAAGTGGACATAATGATTTTATAGTTTCTCTCTCAATGTATCATAAAACTAAAGTGGTCTATCATTATGAACGTAATGCCTTCTTATTAAGTGGATTTCAGATCATGTAGATTCAGTCTGCAACCATCGAAGAGAGGAGCCTCCTGAGAAATGGTAGGAGAGGGTAACAGATAATGATGCATGGTTGTTTTGCCAATTAGAGGCTTGTCATTGCAGTTATCTGTGCCTGAGACAGAGATGCCATTGTGCTATTGCTCATGTATTGATTTGAGATAATAACGAATTCGTAACTTCCGTCAATTCCAGCAGAAAAAGAAAGGCTGATCAACAAGAGGCTTATTGAGGTATAGTCATACTTAAAACCCCTGAAATTCCCAGTATTAAGGTTGATTCCGAAAAGATGGTACTCAGCTGATAAGGATGTGTTTATAGAAGCAAAGGACTGCTCTGCGCTTGTGGACGAGTTGAATTTTGCAACGGAAATCAATAGATACCCTCCACTTGATGTGTTATAATATCTCGATTGTGAGCTCTGACTTCCCTTTGTTGAAGACGTCGAAGAGGATGATGTTGATGATGATGTATAATTCTGCTTAGTTATAGATGACGCCTGACTTTGAGAAATAAAACCAGAATGCGGACCTACAGGGATAATATATACGAAAAGTAAAATTACTATTACCACTACAACAGCCAGAACAGCTATATTTCTCTTTAAATGATTTTTTGCCACGCAATCTGATCCTGATGTGTGATATTACTTTTGCGAAATATATTGATAGCGAAAAAGGATCTGCACAACGCGGTTTTGGTTGGCTCTGCATTGAAGCAACTCACTATGCAAAGATTGCTGCTTAAAATATACTGAGATAAGAATCTTTTATAACGGGATCGGGATGCTCTTACATGGGTCTTGGAAAAAGAGATCTTTCTAGGAAGAAGAAAAGTCTTGAGGATAAACTCTCGGAACTTCAGGAGAGGGCTCGTAAGAGTCCTCTGAATAAGCAGTTGCAGGAAGAGATCAAGGAACTGCAGAAGAAAATAGAAAAGGCATAACTTTCTTAAAAATAACAGTCTTGAAGTTCATTCGGCAAAAATTCCATTATCAATCTGATTGATGATTCAATTATCATAATAATGTATGACTTTTGCAGAATTAAATTGGTCAAACCTTAAATAAACTTGTTTCTTCCAGATTTGTGGAATCTCAATACGAGCAGGTTTACAAAAAGCAGCACTATTCAATTGTGGGTAAACATTCAGCAGTTAAGGTCTGTCACTGGACAAAAAGCGAGCTGAGAGGTGGCGAAGGCTGTTATAAGGGGACGTTTTACGGTATAAAGTCACATCAGTGCGTTCAGATGACTCCTGCCGTCAATTCGTGCACTGAAAACTGCTCTTTTTGCTGGAGATTCCAGGGATTTGACGGAATGCATATTTCGGATGAGGATGATCCTGAGTTCATACTTGAGGAAAGCATCAAAGCACATAAGAAGCTCCTGACAGGTTTCAAGGGAAACCCTAAGGTTCCTTTGGAAAAATGGGAGGAGTCACAGAACCCAAAACACATCGCTATCTCCCTCACAGGGGAACCAACACTTTATTCAAGACTGGGAGAATTTATTGCACTCGCACGAAACAGAGGAATATCGACCTTCCTGGTAACAAATGGTACACTGCCCATGGTCCTTGAAAAACTAGATCCACTTCCCACGCAATTATATGTTACAGTAGCTGGTCCGAATAAGAGAATTTTTAATGAAGTTCTTAACCCGGCTATTGGTAATGCCTGGGAGAATTTCAATAAAACGCTTGATTTACTGCCTTCTCTGAACACACGAAAGGTTATAAGACATACACTTGTCAAGGATGTAAATTTCCCGTTCCTGGAAGAGTATACTGAAATGGATAGAAGGGCAGCCCCGGATTTCATAGAATCGAAAGGTTATGTGCACGTCGGTGCATCGATAGCGAACCTTAGTGCAAACAATATGCCTTCACATGATTCAATCGTTGAATTTTCAAGATCGCTTGCCGATAATTTGGGTTACGTCTATACAGCTGAGAGGAGAGAGAGTCGAGTTGCCCTGATCTGCAAAGATCCCTCAAAAGCAAAGATTGATTTTTCTGCTATATGATTATTTTAGTTGCAATGAATTCTACCATTCTCTGAAATAGTCGGACGGTATCTGGTTTTAATATCTAATTGCAGTGTGGGTGATTATGAACAGAGGAATCAGGTCATTGATATTCACATCAATGGGGCACTTTTCCAATGATGGAAATTTTCTTCTTTTTCCGGTACTTATTACGTACTATAGCCTTATCCCTGGAATCAGCCTGATTCTTTTGGGCGCTATTGCAATAATATACAACGCCCTTTCAGGTTTACTGAGCACACCAATTGGTCGTTTTGCAGACAGAATAGACCGAGACGCATTCCTTCTCGCGCTTGGGATTGGAATTAACGGTATATCGGTTGGCGCCTTTGCAATCCCCTTTGTGGATTCCTCCCTGACGGTTCCTTCAATTATAGTGGGTTCAGTCCTTCTCGGTCTTGGACAGTCATTCTACCACCCTATCGGGGCAACAATCATTACAGAGAGTTTTGAGAGGAAGGCAGCTACTAGAATGCTCGGAATTAATGGTTCTTTTGGCAGCATAGGAAGAGCAGTATTCCCGACCATAATAGTAGCGGTGATGCTTCTTATCGGAGATGCAGACGGCCTGTTTCTCATAATGTTTTATCTGCTTATTTTTGCTCTTGTAATATATGCTGGGCTCAGAAACTTCAGGAGAAATCCTGATAGACCAAATAAGGAAAAATCACATTCAACTGTTGAGAGCAAATCAACTGTCAGAAAATATTCAAAATTCCTTTACATCCTAACAATTGTTGTATTTATCAGGGCCATGTTTCTTTCGGGTACAATCACATTTGTTCCGACCTTTCTCACAAGCGTTTATCAGAGTAGGACCATAGCTGTTGCAATTGTAACAATTAGTTTTGTGACAGCCGTATTCGGGCAGCCCTATTTCGGTTCGCTTACTACGAGATATGGGGGGAGAAAAATAGTCACTTTCACAACAATCATATCTGGAATATCCTTTGCATTTTTCCTGTATTTCGCGACAAACATTATATTGAGCGGGATCTCTTTTGCAATATTTGCGTTTGTGACTTACAGTGGTTTTCCTGTCCTGCTGGGTTATGTTGGACAGGTTGTTCCCAGGGAGATATCAACGACTTCTAATGCTCTCGTTTGGGGTTTTGGAAATACTCTTGGGGGTGCTGTTGGTATCGCGGTTATTGATGGTTTCAAGGTCTTTGTCTCACTTTATTATTCACTGACCCTGATGCTTATATTTGCGCTTGCCGCAATAATAATGCTTCCGCTCATACCGAAACGTGGCCCGCTTCCAGAAGTTGAAATACTGGGAAAAATGCCCAAACCATGAAAGATTGATTTCCAAATTTATCACCCCTTTAAATTCATGCATGAATCGTAATTCTATTCAAAGATGATTCGAAGGAAACAATAACCTAGTAGCATGTAATACCTTTAACTGTGATAAAAATGGACTTTATTTTAAATGATGAACAGCAGCAACTAAAAGAAACTGCCAGGAACTTTTGTGAGAAGGAGATAAAGCCAAGAATAAGGCAGATGATCAAGGAGAGAAAGATCCCGCCGTCTATATCCGAAGGGCTGTCAAAAATGAATTTTTTAGGAATGACCATACCCGAAAAGTACGGAGGTATTGGTGCAGACGCTATTTCCACGGGAATAGTAGCGGGAGAGATAGCAAGAGCTGACCCGACTGCTTCAATTCCAGTGCTTTTTTTAGTGCACAACGCGTGGTCCTATCTTATAGCTAAATACGGAACAGAATCGTTGAAGGATAAGATACTCCCTGACGCGGCGCGTGGAAAAAAACTCATAGGGATCGCTTCAACCGAGCCTAATTTCGGATCTGATATTGGATCAATGGTCTCGTATGCAGAGAGGAAAGGAAAAGCATTTGTTGCAACCGGTGAAAAATCTTATATCAGCCTTGTAAGGGACATTGCCGAGAGAGGCGGTGGTTTTGTCACAGTATTGAAGACGGATCGTTCAAAGAAAACGGATGGTGTTTCGCTTTTCTATATGCCATATGACAGAAGTTTTGATATCACTTATCTTGAGGAAATGGGGAGAGAGGGTTCATCATGGGCGGCCTTTAGATTTAAAGATATAGAGATACCGGAGGAATACATGCTTGGAAAGCTGAACCAGGGTTTCAGGATAATACATGAGGGGTTTGAATTTGCCCGCGGCCTCATTTCCCTTATTTCAACCGCCTCCGCCACAAGTGCCATTGAAAATGGTATTGCGTATCTAAAGGAAAGAAAGGCGTTTGGGAAGGAGATTTCAAGGTTCCAGGGACTTCAATTCCAGCTTGCCGATCACGTGGCAAGAATTGAGGCCGCAGAAACTGTAGCCTACAAGGCGCTTTACATGTATGATCAGGAGCAGAAGTACCATAAATTCTCGAGATTCGAGGTAAGCAAGCAGATTGCAATCGCTAAGCTCCTAAGTACTACGTATGCATTTGATGCAATAAATGATGCATTGCAGTGGCAGGGTGCATATGGTTATTCGAAGGACTGCCCAGAGGAATGGGCGCTGAGGGGAATAAGGTCATTCCAGCTTGCAGAGGGATCGAGAGAGATCATGAAGGTCATAATAGCCAGGGAGACACTCGGAAAAGAATATATGTAATACCTTATTTATTTTCTTCCCTAAACGTGTTGGTAAGGTGGAACGGGTTTAACAGATTTCTAATGAATGCAATTAAGTCACTCCATTCGATCTGTCTTGTCATAAGCAGTGTCCCAGTAAAAATTAACCCAGCTCCAATCATGACTGGTATGAGTATGAAAATCCTCTCGGGAATAACAATCCTGGTAATAAAGTAAAGAAATATCGCCTCAACAGCCCCCGCAAGCAGAGGATAGAAGGTTCTACCGGCAAATTTGATTCCTGATGTTCTTGTTAGAAAAATCCTGAGACCTAGATAATAAATTATGCTTGCAACTAAAGAGCTCACCCCTCCGCCAAGGGGGCCTATTGATAGGTATCGTATTCCGAATATTTCCGGGGGTATCAAGAGAAAATTCAGTATAATATTCACAGTCATTGAAAGAATAGAAAGACCACCTACGATTCTTGACTTGCCCTTGGCAATCAGCGCTGAACTTGATGCCGTGACCAGAACAGTGAAAATAGCTGATACTGATAAAATTGATAATATATTAGAATATGGTGTGAAGAGCCCGTCGAATATTCTCACTATATAATAGCTGAGGAAAAATGTCATTACCACCAGTGGCAGTATGAAAATGATTACAAGCCTCTCAAATTCATTTGTCATATGGTTCAGGTCAGAACTGTCTGAAGACGAATGCAATTTTGATAGTATGGGCAAGAAGAATACAGTAAGAACTCCCCCAAAACTGCTTATAACAAGAGCAAGCTTCTGGTCAAGGTAAAAACCACCGGTTGCAAAGTCTCCCCAGAAAAACTGGATGATTATCTTGTCTATATTGGTATTTATTGAGCCAACGACGCCGGCAATGGCAAGAGGGATAGCAATCTGTGTGTATTTTTTTATTGTATCTAGATCAATACCTGAAAATTTCCATGGCCTGCCGAAGCGATATGAAAAATAAAAGTAAAAGAAGTACGACACATCATATGAAAGAGATAGCAACATTGCCGCCGAAGCATCGGAAAGGTAATTTATATTTATTATTGCAACTATTCCCATTACAATGAAAATTGAATTTCTTATGGCTGCGTCGGCCATCAGTGGTATTACATATTTAGCCGATGATATTTTTGACCTAAAGTATGACTGTGGAAAACTCCCAAGGCTCACAAAAAAATAATATGGTATTAAACCGATGATTACCCAGTAATCGATGGCGAATTCGAATCCCCTGTGAAGTATGTCTGTCCAGAAAAACAAGGCTGCAAAAGTAACAGCGGCAAATATTCCCCCCAGAACCATTTTGATCGCAAGTATATTTGAATTAGCTTTTCCCTCGTCCATCCCACTCGAAAGAAACCTAACATAGGCTGTTGAGTAGCCTAGATCTGAAAGAAATGAAAAAAGGCCAACGAAACCTATCGCGAATGAAAGAATGCCCCATGAAACAGGATAGAATCTGGTAATGAAGAAAACACCAACTAGTCCGAAAAGACTATTAAAAACGTTCTGGACTACCAATAAGGGCGTCTTAGACCTGAGCAACGGGGCAGTAATGTTAATGCGGAATTAATATTATGTTTTCTTACCAAATGTATTATATCGTTTTTTTTAAAACCTTTAATTGATATCTATTTATCGATGACTAAAATATTATTCAATTTGCGATGACTTTCTTTTAGAAATTCAATATTTGCAATTATCCTTCGAGTTTGGGGATATTAAAATTGATAGCAGAATTGTTCCAGATACTTCAGTAAGCGTGTTAACTAATAATACACCCGGTGAATAGCTGATAGGCGGATACAAAAAATTGAATGCATTTGACCATACAAAAAAGGAACCGAAAAACATTATTAGAATAAAGAGTTGCAGGCGTCCAAACTTCATCTGCCCCCAAAAGACGTAACTTAGAAGAAAAATCAAAATCTCCTCTACGAACCAGGTTGCATATCCTGGCCAGCCAGATGAAGGAAGGCTATATTCAGGTAAGAGCAGCAGCAAATCATTTGAGTATACGGCATAAACAGCGGCAAAAACGGCTTCATAGAAAGCAAGCCCGCAAATGGCAATTAATAGCGCCTTTAAGATATTCCGGGTCTTAAATTCTGCAATAGCAAATGCGAAAACAATGCTTATTATAGTGAAAAAATAGATTCCTCCTATCGCTACTGGAAATGAATCATAATAAGTAATTGCTGTTCCGAATGTTTCAATTCTGGACTCAGCAAGACCGAAACCGATAAAAAGGCAAAAGGCGAATATTATAAACCATGGAACCAGCATCATAGTTTTCTTTTTGTCTGCAAATGGCAAGTGAATTCTGTCCAATTCAGGGTGAAATTGGGATTGTTGATTAAAACGTTTCTAAAAAGGAATTTTTATTGGTGTGCATGTATTGAATGTTAAATTGTATATAAAAACCTTGATTAAAATAAAAGGTTAAATTCAACGTGAGATAACATAGCAGATGCAGTGGACTGAGAAATACAGACCAAAAATGCTCTCGGAACTCATTATTTCCGATGATATATATTTAAAAATCAATGAATGGATTGATTCATGGAAATCTGGAAATCCCAGGAAAAAATCACTGCTGATATTCGGTCCTCCTGGGATAGGAAAGACAACTACGGCACTTTGCATTGCTAACACCCTCAACGTTCCGGTAATAGAGATGAATGGATCCTCTCAGAGAAACAGGGACAAGATCAGGGAGATAGCCGGCAATGCAGCATCGACAAGAGACCTGATGTCTTTTGATGCGGAAAAGAGGGAGATGGATAAGGTCATACTGATTGATGAAGCAGACAACATGCATGAGGGAAGAAGCGGAGAGGATTCTGGCGGGATAAGGGAACTTGCATATGTCATCAGAACCTCAAGAAATCCCATAATAATAACCATGAATGAATACTACGATTTCAGAAGAAAACAGGGTGCTGATTTAGTTTTAAGCATGTCTGAGATAGTAGAGTTCAAGCAATATCTGAGGAGGAATGACAATAACGCAAAAAACTTCAGGATAAGGTTATTCAAAAGAATCAGGCAGATTCTTGAACTGGAAAACCGAAATGTAAGGGCTGAGATTCTGAATGAAATATTCGATCGTGATGGTATTGACATAAGGGCCATTCTAAACGATGTTGAGGCTGTAAGCGCTCAGGAAAATGCGCTTCCTTCATCGGAAAGAGACCAGGTCACATCAATCTTTAAAGCGCTTGAGAACGTGTTGGTATTAAGGGATCCGGACCTTTCTCTACAGTCTATTCCTGACCTTGACGTAACCCCGGACATGTTTCAACTCTGGATAGATAATAACCTGTCAAGTGCTGCGAAAGATGTTGAAGATCTCGATGAATCATATGATATTCTCTCTATTGCAGATCTATACGCAAATTTAGTTATAAGAAAGCAGCACTTCGCATTTTTATCGTATTCACAGGAACTTGCAGCTCTAATAGGTTCACTGATAACAAGATCTGAAAAACATTTCTTAAAGTTTCAATTTCCAGGCTATCTTGGCAAAATGTCATCTATGAAGGAATCCAGAAATGCAAGGAGGTTTGCCCTAAACAAACTTGCAAGGTATACACATGCATCAGATTCAACAGTTTCGGACCAGAAGTGGTTTTTCCAGGAGCTGGCCAGAACATCCGGCCAGGTTTTTGAGGATATCGTAACAAAACTTCAACTTTCTGATCTTGAAGTTCAGACTTTATCCGGTCTGGAGTTTAGGAATCTCAAGAAGTGATTTGCACTTTTTTATGGTTCCGCTGACTGTGATTATCGAAACACTAGTTTTGTTCTGAATATACTGGCATATGACATCCTTCTGGAATTGATCGGTCAGAACGATGGCATTGTTTCCGTCTGTCCATTTCAATTTTGTGCCGAACTTACGATGGATGTCATTAACGACTGCCTTCAGATTTTCGCTGTCTGCCTGCATCAGTATGTAACGTTTCCTAATAGTGGAGCCTTTCACTGACTCCTGATTGCAATTTGTTTATCTATCTTTTTGGATCAGATTGATCCTATTTTATACATAGATATTCTCATGTTTATATGAAGGTTGTAAAGGCCAGGTACCTGTATGATGGTGAGAAGGTCTTAAAAGATCAGTATGTTGCTTTCGATTACGAGATAAAGTATGTGGGCCCGAAGAAACCGGAAGGTGAGATAATCGCTGAAGGCGTTGTTACTCCGGCGTTTGTGGATGGCCATAGCCACATAGGTATGGATCGGGCAGGAGAACCATACACAGAAAGTGAGGCCAACGAACATATGGATTCAATATATCCCCTGGTCAGGGCAATTGACAGCGTATACATGGATGATCATGCATTCCGGGAGTCTGTTGAAGCGGGGGTCCTATATTCCACAGTGCTCCCGGGGAGTGGAAACCCGATAGGAGGCAAAGCTGCTCTCATAAGGAATTTTGCAAACAATACCAGAGATGCATTTGTTAAGGAAATTGGGATCAAGGCTGCGCTTGGCTATAATCCGAGAAGCACAGTAGAATGGCATGGGAAACGACCAAACACGAGAATGGGTGCTGTTGCCCTTCTGAGGGAAAACTTTACCAAGGCAGTGAAAGCGAAGGAACTTTTAAGGAAAAAGAAAAAAATATTGGAGGAAATAGAACCTCTGACCGAAGTTTTCATGGATATTCTTTCTGGAAAATACAAGATGATGATCCATCTTCACAAGGAGGATGACCTTTATACTGCAATCCAGCTGTCTAAGGAGTTTGGTTTCAAGTTCGTTGTTAACCATGGGCTGGACATTTTCAGACCGGAACCGTTTCTTGAGTTGAAGAAGAATAATATTCCATTAATTTACGGACCGCTGGACTCTCATCCGTATAAAGTTGAACTGAAGCATGAAACATGGAGAAATTGCAGGATAGTTCATGAATCAGGAGTCAACTTTGGAATGATGAGCGACCATCCAGTGATCCTGCAGCGCAATATTTTCCTGACGATGAGACATTTTATCAGGTTCGGAATGAGTAAGCATGAGGCGGTGTCACGATTGACAAAATCAACTGCAGAAATAATTGGAGCAGAAAAATTGGGATCGATAAGGAAGGGGTATCTGGCTTCTCTGGTGGTCTGGAACGGTGATCCGTTTGAGTTTACAAGCCATCCGGTCAATGTGATAGGAGAGGGAAAGACAGTATACGAAGAGTGATGCTCACTGTGTAATGGCATCAACTCTTTTATCAGACTCAGCAACCATTCTGGCTGAAATGGACATTCCAAGTAACATTATCAGAGTGGCACCAACCACTGAAAATAACCAGAATAACTTCCAACCGTAAATGAGCGAAAAAGTCGGTATAACAAGGATTGCAAGAGAACCTAATGTTGAACCTAGGTTATAGACGAAACCGACCCCTGTAGTCCTGTATAGCTTACTGAAGGATTCAGACATGAATGCAGGCAACGACGAGAATATCATGGCCTCGAAGAATGCCTGGATCGAAAAAGCAACCACCACATCTAATAAGGAATGCGAAAATGCGAACATGTCAATTATGATGGTTGCAATCAGGAATATCACAGAATAACGAAGCATGTGAATAAGTCTCTTATTGGAAAATCTCGCGAATGTCCCCCCAAGAATAACGCCAGCGATAGAGATCAGATTTATAATTGCCACCCAGAAACCGGTTGTTGGTCTTGTAAATCCGTCAACCTCCTGAAAAATTGTTGGATACAGGCTGAATGTTGCTGTGTCTATGAACAACAATCCACCAGTAATTGCCAAGAGGACTAGGATAACTTTCCAGGAATCTCTTACAAGTTTCAGGAGAGGAAATTTGTAAATCTCCTTCTTTTTCTTGGCGTTTTCAAATACCTTTGATTCCGGCATGAAGAACCTGATTCCAAAGGCGGAAAGTCCCGGGATGATAGTTGTGATAAAAAGGATCCTCCAACCGATTGTGACATAAGCAGGACCGGTTACACTGGATATAATAAAATATACAAACCCAAGAATTGCATAACCTACGCCGAAACCGCTCTGGACAAAAGCACCCATGAGGTTTCTCTTTTCCATCGGAACACTTTCCATGGAGAGGGCAGTTCCTCCTCCATACTCAGCTCCTGCAAAAAGGCCCATCATGAAGAGAAGAACTCCCATTATGATAGGAGCAGCAGGGCCTATCTGTGCATAGGTTGGAAGAAAACCCAGTGAGAAGCTTGATAGTGAGAATATCAGGATCGTAACAACCATCATTCTTTTTCTTCCCAGCCTGTCGCCTATGAAATTGCCTAAAAAGGCAGCGCCGACAGCTCTGGCTATCCCATTAACAACGAATAGAAAGAAATAGATGATGTAAAGGTCACCGGGAAAAAATAAGGGTTGAATTGTTGATTCCTGGATCAAATAGGAAATTGTAACGTACCCATCCATAAGCCAGCCTAGGAAAGAACCTATCACCGGGAGCATGTAGTTGTTGTTTAATTCCGTCTCCATTCTTGCGAGTGGATAATGCCTATGTTCTTTATTCTTTTCTATTTTTTTTTAAAAATTCCCCATGTTTTCTGTCAATCTTAAATTCTTCTCATCAGGACGTGATCGATGGTATGATCGATGTTCTTCTCAAGTATCAGATGTGCATGGTACTTGGTAGGCGCAATGTTTTCCAATAGATTAACGGCATTTATTTCATCCCAGATCTTTCCAGCGACACTTTCTGCCTCATCAATGGACAGCCGGGAGTAGGAATTAAAATATGACTCCTTCTTGGAGAAGGCGGTTCTCATGAGAACCTTGAATCTCTCAATGAACCATTTTTTTATAAATGATGGATCCGCATCTATGTATATAGAAAAATCAAAAAAATCAGACACGAAAAACTGTGGTTCCCTTGCTTCTTTCGATTGTGGTGTTTGCAGGACATTCAGGCCCTCCAGTAAAAGAATGTCAGGCCTGTCCACAGTGATGAATTTATCAGGTACGATATCGTATGTCAGGTGGGAGTAAACCGGTACCTTCAGATTGCCAATTCCTGACTTCAGATCGTAAAGAAATGATATCAGATTTCGTACGTTATAGCTTTCAGGAAAACCCTTTCTATTTAGTATTTTTCTTTCAATTAACACGCTGTTTGGGTATATGAACCCATCAGTTGGAATGAGATCAACCTTTGGTGAGCCTGGCCAGGATGAGATAAGAGTTCTGAGCAACCTTGCTGTTGTGCTTTTTCCAGCAGCTACGCTTCCAGCAATTCCTATTATGAATGTTATCTTTTCATGTTCAATGCCAAGAAATTGTCTTCTGGCACGATAAAGTGCCCTCGAGGCCTTGTAATAGAGGTGAAGGAGTCTGGACATTGGAAGATAAATGTCAGAAACCTCATCAAGCGATATATTTTCATTAATTCCCTTAATTTCTTCGAGATCTTCTGTATTAAGGGTCAAAGGAGTGGAATTCCTCAGCTCTTTCCAGCTGCTCCTGTCAAATGTGAGATAAGGCGTCTCCTTGCCACCCTTGGAGGTAACAACCGAAACCATAGACCGATCATATCAATATACTATATATTAGATCCATTACTGGAATAGTGATTCCACGGTTTACAATAAATTTAGATGTAATGGTTAATAGTATTCTTGTCGGAAATATTGGTACAAAGATGCACCACAAAGCATATTCCTCAGCAAGATGTTTTCCTTCAATGATAAAAGGTAAGACTCTGGCAATTACGCTGGTAATTGTGGTACTCGCATCTTCTTTGTTTATAGTTATGCCTTCCGAGGTGAATGCCGAACCCTATTCCGGCTCACCTGGTGGAGTCACGAATATAACAGTTTATTTCCATAATTTAAGCAAACCGGTCACTGTGGGGAGTGAACAGAGCCTCCATATTTCTAATACCATAAATGATACCGCAAGCCAGTATTACCTCACTGGGGAAAATGTTAGTTCAACTCATTATCTGTCGCTCTCGTTTATTTTATACCCACAGCTTTCGGGGGACCTTAAGTTGAATGGTACCTCATACGTATGGTTTTATTTTGCGCAGAATGGATCTTCTCCAACTGCAGGCAAGATTAATGCCAGCTTTGTTGAGGTCTCACCAAATGGGTCAACAACAGATCTGGGGAGCGGCCCGTCAATAACGACTTCAATCACTTCACCAGGGTCTACTCCAACGCCCGTGCTTATCACCGGACCCACCATTGATGAAACCATACCAACAAATTACAGCCTGAGGATTTATATAGAATTAATAGGCAGCACCAGCGAAATTTACAGTGCATATTGGGGAAATGTCAAGGGAACGTTCTACTATTCAAGAGCAATAATACCGGTATCAACATACTTAAACCTGCAAGACGAGAGGGTAATATCCTCAACAGGAGAATATAATGGCTCCTTGAGCACTGAAACTCAGAATAAGTCCGTTACTGTATCGGTAAATGCTACGGATCCACTTGGTGAATATGATTTTGCGAGCTGGCCTGTAAACTATAATATAACGTATTCGTCAAATGTCATCCTGTCTGGACAAATGCAGCCCGTTACAGCATATTCTGCATTTTCCTTTTCCAGAACGTATTCATTCTCCTTTAATTATAGCGGTTTTGCTCCGGGGAATTATATAATAACAATAAATGCTACTGACAATACTGCCCACAATTATTACAATATAAACGGTGCACTTTACGGCAGAGATGCGATTCTCTCTATCCAAATATATATTGGAGAGCCACCAATTAAAGCTAATTTTACTGTTCTTGACTCTGAACAGAGACCGCTCATGGGAGCCGGAATCTCGATTGATTATAATAACGTCGTAATATCAACCAATGTTACAAATTCGCAGGGTCTTACTACAGCAGCTCTATCGCCTGGTAATTACACCTTATTAGTAACATGGGAAGGGATTAACGTTTACAACCACAAACAGACTATAAGTAATTCCTCACGCAATTTTACAATTGTGACAGAAGTTTACTCTCCATCATTTATCTTTACATCCATTGAAGGGCAAACGCTTTCAAACACAATAGTTGAAATTAAGAACCCATTAAATATCAATCTCCCATTGATTTCAACGGGTTCTAACGGCACCCTATATTTAAATCAGGTCCCATACGGAAGTTATTTCTTTACAGTCTTCTGGCATAGCAGTCTTGTATATTCAAATGCCATCAATGTTGACAATAACACTAAATCTAGCATTGTAGTGAACGCATATTCCCAAGTTTTCATTGTTACAACTGCATCCGGAAACGTAGTTCCTGATTCTGAAGTAACAGTGGAAAACTATACATCTGGTTTAATTTTGGGTTTCAACACCACAAACAGTGAAGGGTCCACATCCATTCTGATACCTTATGGAACCTATTCTGTTCAGGCATACTGGAAAGGGATCCTTGTTTACAATAACGCCTCTGTAAATCTAGTGAATAATAACGGTTCCATCAGAATAATAGCCAACATATTCACAATAGAAGTTAAGGTTGTTAGTAATAATGGTAATCCTTTAGCCAACGCGGTCATTAAGACCACGTCCAGTTCAAACGGGTTCCAGTTCTTTGCTGAGACAAATTCAAACGGCACAGCTACTTTAACTCTGGCGGCAGGCATTTACAATATATCCGTGTACTATAACGGAGAATATGAACTGACACCCATATCGCAGACAATATCGAGGAATATAAAAGTGAACTCCAGTTCATCCGTGACTCTTATTATGAATGAACTATATCCCAGCTTCTTTTCTACCGTACTTTTCTTATTAATTACAATTATTGGAATAATTGCTCTTGTTGCAGTTATAACTGTCCTGATCATGAGGAAAAAATATACTAAGAATCGCAGTCAATAGTTCAATGCCTTTTTAATCAATCAATATATGGATGGGATAAAGATTATAAAACCTCAATTCAACTATAAAAACGGTTATATAAACATGTCCGATACAACTTTTAAATGATTAAAACCCCCAAAAGATTTGGAAGCTTCATCGGAGGAGTTGTTGTTGCGCTCATTCTGATACCGTTTTTTGCCCTGATTTCAGTTTACGCTATCATCTTTGCTGGACTGATTGCTGGTATTGTCAGCAGGGGTGTTGCGAGGGGAGTTCTTTCTACTATTATAGCGGGATTTGTCCTTGTAGCAGTCGTTATAACACTTGCAGTTCTTAATGGCGATACCTTTCTTTATAATACAATGCCGTACTTTACACAATTCGCTGTAATAGAAAAGGCGGATACAGATCTGTATGTCCTTGTTCTTGATTCAACACTCACGATAGTTGAGAAGACGATGTTCTACCTTGTCCTCATACCGGCTGTCGGCGGTCTTATCGGTGGTCTGATCAGGCCCGGATACTGATTGAGGATCCTAAAGGAAGCCTGCCTTCCCATTGTAAGAAAGTTCTGACAGTGATATCTTGTCTGATTGCCCCTCCATGAACAAAGCGGGCATTGTGGCGGAATCCCTGTAGAATTTCTCAACACCAAAGTCCTGCAGATATCCGTATCCCCCGTGAGACTGAATGGATTGTCTTGATGCCTTTATGGAAATCTCAATAGATCGTATCTTGACAGCCAATTTTTCCGTTTCGGAAAGCGAATTCCACCTTGCAAGATATAATGAAAGTTCATCGATTTCACTCTTCATTATTGAGAGGGGATAAGCCACAGGTTCGTAATCCATTAGCAGATGGCCGAACGTGCTTCTTACCTTTGAATATTCCATCGCTTTACCAATTGCACCATTCGCAATGCCCAAAGCTATTGCCGAAACTGCATTTCCCATACTTTTGACTGCAGATTCTATCATTGAACGTCCATTTTCCTTTGAAATTACTATGTAAGATGAATCCGAGAATTCTACTGACGAGATTCCAAGCCCCCTGAAACCGAGAACTGGATATTTCTCCTTTATTGTAAATCCGGATGTAAAGAGAAGAAGTGCATCTGGCAGGGAGTCTGCGAAAATAAGGAGAATATCGAGCCCAGGCCCAAGAATGTAATTCTTGATTCCTGCAGAAGATTTTCCTGAGAAAACCAAGCTTCCAAGTGATTCTTTGCTCATAGTGGATGAGGAAAGGGAAAAACCGGCGGATTTTTTGCCTGCTGCAATTTCCTTGAGTATATCGGCAGTTTCTGCTGTTTTAATCAGCAGCGGGAATATAATTGAGTTCTGAACAGCTATGAACAGAGAAACAGAAGGGGAATATGATGCAAATGTTTTGAGAACCTGCAAATATGCATCGTCAGGCAAAAGTGACCCTCCATACTCTTCCGGGAACTTGAGGGCGATAAATCCCTGAGAACCTAGTTTTTCAATCAAATCCTTATCCAGGCCTGTTCTTTCTATCCTCAGGGCCTGCCCTTCGATATATTTCCTGCAGAATTCATCAACTGCCGAAACAAGCATTTCTGTCTGATCTTCCGGCATTACTGAGCCACCTCCTTGTTGAGGAACCTAGAAATAACAAGTTTTTCAATTTCACTTGTCCCCTCCCATATCTCAAGTATTTTTGCGTCCCTGAAGTATCTTTCAAGATCACCCGTTATTCCTTTAAGGCCTGTAAGCTCCAGTGCTTTCTCCGCACAGAATACTGCAGTTTCTGATGCATATGCCTTTGCCATGCTTGTTATTTCTGGTTTAGGCTTGAATTGGAAAAGGTACGATGCAGCCTTGTATGTAAGCAACTTTGCTGCTTCTATCCTGGTGGCCATTTCGGCTATCGTGAAGCTGACATTCTCTAAATTTCTATAACTATCTGGCATTGTCCTGAGTATTTCCATTGTTCTATCCAGGCTGCCCTGAGCCACGCCCAATCCCTGTGCAGCAACAAAAATCCTGCTTATATTGAAAAAAGTCATTATGTAGTAGAAACCTTTCCCTTCCTCTCCAACAAGGTTTTCCTCGGGAACCTCAACGTCATTCAATATTAGCTCGGCAGTGTCTGTTGCCCTGACGCCAAGCTTTCCCGTGAGCTTGTTTGAGGTAAACCCCTTTGAGTTTGAGTCAACCACGATGACGCTAAGGCCGTGATGCCTCTTGTCATCTGGTTTCGATGTGCGAACCAGCATTACAAAGAAGTCAGCTATTGATCCATTTGTGATGAACATCTTGGAACCATTTATTATGTACTTAGAATTGACCTTCTTCGCCTCTGTTTTGATTCCAGCAACATCGCTTCCACCACCGGGTTCTGTTACAGCGAGACCCATGATTGCCTTTCCTGCATTCACCCTTGCAAGGTATTTCTCCTTCAGTGTATCGCTGCCGAAGAGCATAATTGTCTCAGCGCCAAAATATGGAACAGTAACAGATATGCCCAAACCGGGATCGACCCTGCATAGTTCCTCGATTGCAACAAGGCTCTTCCACGGGCTTGAAAAGTCAACAATTCCCTGATCAAAGGCTTTCTTCTTCAACTCAAATGGAAACTTCTCTTCCTGATCATACTTTCTGGCAAGTTCCTGAGTAAATTCACTTCGAGCAAAATCCTGCACCTTCTTTTTATGATCCTCAATGTCCTGAGGCAGGTCAAAATCCATTCCAATCACACCCTCTCTAACAATAATGAATATCCCTGACCACCGCCGACGCACAGTGTCGCCATTCCCAGATCCTTTCCTTTCTCCTGCAGTGATCTTGAAAGCGTACCAGCAAGTCTTGCACCAGTTGCCCCCAGTGGATGCCCGATTGATATCGCCCCTCCGTGAATGTTTACCCTGTCGAGGGGGATCGAAAGCTCCCTCATTGCATTCAAAACAACCACTGCGAATGCCTCGTTTATCTCCCATAGATCAATATCATCGACCGAAAGACCGGCGGAGGCCAGTGCCTTTCTTGAAGCAGGAACCGGCCCTTCGCCCATTATTGATGGTTCTACTGCAGCCCAGCCAAATGACTTTATCCTGCTCATTGGCTTGATTCCATATTCCCTGACCTTGCGACCTGACATTACCATCACCAGAGATGCACCTGCGTTCAGTGGCGAGGAGTTTCCAGCTGTTATCCTGCCACCCTGTTTAAAAGCAGGCTGTAGCTTTTCAAGCTGTTCGATAGTTGTATCCGCCCTGACAGACTGATCCTTTTCGACCTTGATCATTTTACCCTGTGACTCGACCTCTATCGGAAGTATTTCATCCCTGATAAAAGAAGCCTGAGATTCGGAGGCAAGTTTGTGACTTCTTAGAGAAAATTCATCCATTTCCTTCCTCTCTATCCCTCTCAGACCGGCAAGTTTCTCAGCTGTTAGACCCATAGAATAACCTGTATTCATGTCAAGCTTCATGTATTCGGGCCGTACCAGGAGCTTAAGATTTGGTTTAACATGCGGATTGTTTGACAGTGGTACATGGGTCATATGTTCCATTCCGCCGGCGAGCACAATGTCAGCATTTCCAGTCATTATCTCCATTGCTCCGATTGTGATTGCATTAAGTGAAGACGAGCATGCCCTGTCAAGAGCCATCGCAGGCACTGTGACCGGTAGTCTTGATAGAAGAGCGGGATGTTTTCCGCCATACATCCAGTTCTCGTCGGCCTGGAGTGCACAACCTGATATTACATCAGATATCTCATCAGGTCTCACTCCAGTCTGCTCAATTGAATCATTTATCAGCCTGGACAGAGCCTCATCCATCCGGATTCCGTTAAAAACGTCGCGTTCAGGATCAGCAGGTCTCGATCTTGAGAAGGGGGTCCTTTTGAAATAAACCAGGTACGGGGTATTATTCTCATCCATGATACTTCAGATCAATATGCTAACAAGAAATATAACTAATTTGCCTTAAAAATTTAAGAAATATTAACTGATAGAGAGAAGCAGTTTCTCGTTTATCTCGAGGCTTTCAAGACCTTTTGATATTCCCTGGTCTATCAGTGGAGTCCTTATCTTTTCAAGCAGGGATTTAGTCTCCCTGAGCCTGCCAAGGCCGATATACTGGGTAAGCTGATATACCAGTCTTGAAGGAGTACCGGTTCCGACAAAAACATCACTCATCCGCTTTACAATTTCTGGAAGCGCCCTGAAAGCAAGATCCCGGTTCAACGGTTCAATTCCAATTGATGTGAAATATGATGTTATGTCCTGCTTCTTTATCTTTCCTGCATCCATTAATTGAATGACCCTGTCCATTGCATCCTTGCCTGGAACCATTCCCATTGCAGAAATAACTTTCACACGGTCCTCATCACTTTTTAGATTCAGGAATTTCTCTATGAGTGGATCTATCTTTCCAAAGTGCCTTGCCGCTGCTATGGCAATAGCTGTCCTCATGTTTGGATCCTGTTTTTCAATTGTCTGGAACAGGCCGGAAAGTTTTGCAGCATGTTCTGGATCTATGTCGGAAAGTCTGGAGTTCAGCATTCCTCTGAGGATGCCTTCGTTGATGTCGTCTCTGCCGGATTTATCGCCGATTCTCTGAAGCTGTTTTCGGTAAAAACTTAAGGCTATTTCCTTTATTCTTGAGTTCTTTGGATTGATAAGTAACAACTGCTGAAGGTTTGATGAAATCTCCTGAATCACGGCATATTCGTCTTCCTTTTCAAATCTCTTGACGTGATCAAGATAATTCGATATATTGATGTGACCAGAGACAAGGAAGGCAAATAGGTCAGAAGCGATACCCCATCTGTCCTCAAATGTAAGATCCTGCAGATTAGACAGTAATTGACTGTATAAAGATTCATCATAAAGAACTCTGTAAAAGCCAGTCTCTGATGCATTTAGCTTGACAAAATCCTTTCCTTCTATTTCGATCGATTCGTTTTCAAGAAGAATTGATTCAATTTTGTTTTTCCTTTTGATTGTTACAGGCACGGGCCAGAGCTCATTTGATGACGAACCGTCAAGATAGAATTTCTTCTGTCTTATTTCGATCTTGTCATCTTTTCTCTTCACAGATAAATAGGGATATCCGGGTCTGTTTATCCATGCTTCCATTACCCTGCTCACGGGTTTTCCGGATCTTGATTCAATACTTTTCCATAGATCAGAACCAGTGGCGTTTGAATAAGCGAATTTGGAAAGATAATCATGGATACCCTCACGAAACATCTCGTTCCCTGCGTAACCTTCAATCATCCTCAATATCATGCCGCCCTTCCCGTAACTTATCTGATCGAAAATCTGGGCTACGGTCTCTGGGTCCTTGACATCAACGTTGATTGGATGGGTGGATTTCAATGAATCGTCTGTCAATGCACCGGATGCTCTTGTCTGTAGCATTTCACCAATTATATTCCATTTTGGGTAATACCTGTCGACGACCTTATACATCATGAATGTTGCAAAGCTTTCATTCAACCAGAGATCATTCCACCATTTCATAGTTACAAGATCGCCAAACCACTGGTGTGCGATCTCATGTGCGATAACGGACGCAACCCTTTTTTTCGTTAAACCGCTGGTGTTTTCGTTCACGAGGATAGCTGTTTCCCTGAAAGTGATTGCGCCCCAGTTCTCCATGGCACCTGCACCAAATTCAGGTACGGAGATCAGATGCATCTTTGGAAGCGCATATTTAATTCCGAAATATTCATCAAAAAATTCAAGGGACTGTGCGCCGACAATGATCGGAAAATCATTTGAATTTAATGCGCCTTTGAGGCCGCTGAAATATATCTTCTTGTCTCTGTGCTTACCTTCAATTGTTTCGAACTCGCCTATGCCTATATAGAGGAGATAGGTCGACATTCTTGGTGTTTCCTGGAACTTTATTGTTTTACGGGAACCTTTCTCCTTTTGGCTCGATACAGGCATGTTTGAAATTGCATCAAGCTTGCTGTCAATTATAAGGGATAACCTGAAAACTGCCTTGTAACTCGGGTCGTCAAGGCATGGGAACGCCATCCTTGCTCCTGTGGATTCAAACTGTGTTGTGAACATTGTCTTTCCATCTGCTGTTTTCGCTAGATAGAGGCCCATAAGCGATTTTGAAACCTCGGCATGAAAGTCGATTTCAATATCACTGAATTTACCACTCGCAGGTCTGATCAAGACCTCGTCATCTCTTTTTCCCTTCGAATGCAATGCAGATTGATTGTTTATGGTCACATTGTCTATAACAGGGCCCAGGCAGTTCAGCACAATGCTCTCTACACTGGAATCAAGTCTAATTTTTTCCCTGCCTCTATAATTAGCATGCTCAAAATCGACATCAAGCTCTATGTCATAACTCTCTATCTTCATGCTTGATAATAATAAAGTAATCCTTAATTTTATCTGTTGATTTGGTTTGTATTCTTCTTCCGAAACACCCTTTCTTAGGGATATTGAATAATATAAAGTTCAGATGTTTTTTGCTATAATCTCGGATATATCCGTGATCTTAATCTTTTCCTCCCTGTTCGTTACTTTTCTTGCATCATCCAGCATTGTCATGCAGTATGGACAGGCTGTTACAAGGGTTGTTGCTCCTGTTTTGTCCGCCATGTCCATCCTCTTATGGGAGATTTTTGTTCCAACTGTTTCGTTCATCCATAATCGACCGCCACCGGCACCGCAGCATAGAGCCTTGCTACCGCTCATCTCCATCTCGACCATGTTTTTGGAAACACTCTGAATAACCTTTCTCGGTGCATCATAAATCTTGTTATATCGGCCGAGGTAGCATGAATCATGGTAGGTATACTTCTCACCTGTAGTATCCTGCTTGACCCTGATTTTTCCGGTTGAAAGGAGGTTTGAGATGTAATCGCTATGGTGCATAACATTGACTTCATAACCCATGGCCCTGTAATCATTCTTTAAAGAATTGAAGCAGTGGGGACAGTTTGTGATTATATCCTTAACTTTATGCTTTTTAAAAGTTTCAATGTTCTGGGTTGCAAGGGTCTGTGCAAGGTATTCATTGCCTGTTCTCTTTGCCGGATCGCCCGTGCACTTCTCCTCAGAACCGAGTATTGCAAAATTTATATTAGCTTCCTTCAATATTTTGACAACTGATTTAGCAATCTCCTGGTTCCTCGGATCAAAACTCGCCACACAGCCCACCCAGTAAAGGACGTCAAAGTCGTCAGAAGCACCCTCGGATACCACCTTGATACCGAGATCCTTTGCCCAGTCTGCCCTCGTAGAAGGGGGATTATTCCATGGTGACTGGTAATTTTCAAGGTTCCTGTAAAGATCCAGTGTTTCCTTTGGAGCCTTTCCCTGATTCAGAACAAGCGACTGTCTCATACTTACAATTTTATCCACATGATCGATCATAACGGGACACTGCTCAACGCATGCCATGCAGGTGGTGCATGACCAGAGATCCTCTTCTTTTATTGTTGAACCAATGACAGGCTGGACAATCTTAGATTCTGTCACGTTGTCATGTGTTTTCCGTATCTTTGTGCCCTCTTTGAGGACGACCTCCCTGAGATCCCATATGATGTCCCTTGGAGAAAGTGTTTTTCCGGTTGTGTATGCAGGACAATTATAGGTGCACCTGCCGCATTCAGTACACGCATAGAAATCCATATAGTCCTTCCAGGAGAAATCCCTTATATCAGTTGCACCAAATCTTGTTGCCTTGTCGAAGTCTATAGGGGTAAGCTGTGCCTGCGGTTTGTCCTTTGAGAGCAGGACATTTAGAGGAGCTGCAACAAGGTGAAGATGCTTTGATCTTGGTATGTAGGCGAGGAATACCAGAAAATCAATGGCATGTATGCTCCATATTGTCCAGTATGCATAATATCCGGCAACTGGAGAAATTTTAGGGAGCGCATGTGCGAGTGCCGTCGTAATTGGCGTCACACCGGGTGCAAGTCCTTCCATAATACTTCCGGGTATGTTCCTGCTTATTCCATCTATTCTCAGAACGCCCAGAGCATAATATGTTACCATTAGGAGTGCTATCAAAAACAGTATGAAAGAAGCCTCGAATCCATTATAACCCTGATATCTCGGGATCTTGATAATCCAACGGCGAAAAACGGAATATATAACGTCGGCTATTAGAACCGCCGCAAAGATATCAACGGTGAAGAAAATTGCATCCTTCAAAACACCGGCCGGTATAAGATGAGAGTCAGGAAAGAAACCACGGTAAAAGAAGGACAGGGAATAGGCTCCAAATGCTATGAAGCCCCAGAACATTATTGCATGCATTATACCGCCCGATCGATCCTTGAAAAGCTTGGCCTGAAGGAATACGTTCCTGATTACCCTGTAAATTCTTTTGAGGATGATCGGCTTCATTTCGATCTTCTTCAGCGGTATGTACTTAGCGTTCCAGAAGAGTGCGTACAGGGTGTAGAAGAAAATTCCTGCAGAAACAAGCGCGCCCAGAAGAAGCAGTATAGAAAACAGATAGATCAAAGTTGAACCTCCAGTGCGGCTATAAACATAATATTAGTATTAATCCTTCATATTTATTGCTTTCATTGTGAGATTTGAACTCAATTTACAATCAAGTCATCTGTGTTGTTCGGGTAGTATGTTATGACCTCCGGTCCGTCCTCATGCATGATAATTGTATCGGAATGCCTGAAACCTCCGAGTTTAGGCACATATATACCAGGTTCGATTGTGAAAACCATGTTAGCCCTGATGGGCGAATCGTCACCGACGTCAAAGAAAGGTGATTCGTGACCCTCAAGACCTATGCAGTGTCCGGTATGATGAAGGAGCAACTGTGATACGTCTTTCATTTTCGCCATAGAAACAACGACGCGATCTATGTCACTGAATTTGCCACCTACCTTAAGGGATGAAATTGCCTCCTGCTGCATTTCAAGCATAATTGCGTGATATTTTCTTATCTGAGGTGTTACCCTTCCAACAAAAAGGTTTCTCTCTATTTCAACATGATATCCATCTATGCTGCCGTCCGCCCCTGATCCCAGTATGTCACCTTTTTTAATGGGCCGGTTTATTGAAAGAGAGTGTGGATAATAGGAATGTGTACCGACCTGCCCCCTGAAACCGGCGAATATCTCAATAGGGTACTTTATCTGTGGCTTTGAATCCATTCCAAAAGCGTTCATTGCAGCAACACTGGCTTCAGAACTTGCTCTATATGCTATCTCAAAATCAAAAAGTTTTGGTGCGGTGTACTTTTGCAGGAGCCTGTGAGCATAGTTGGCCCATCTTGCACTTTCCCTGAGCAGTTCCTGCTCCTTCTGGCTCTTGATTCTTCTCATTTCATATAGTGACGAAGATATGTCAACCAGTTTATAGTCACCGATGATCTCAGCACTCGGTATACCACGAAATCCATAAACACCTGGATAAATTGAGGTGTTGTCCATGCCCAGATTCTTTCCATGAATCAGTTTATGGATCCATTCCCCGAAATGCCTGAATGGATGTATCTTCCCGGGATAATCGAAGTAGGAATATGAGTTCTTTATGATGCTGGAAAGATACATTGAGTGCTCTTCCTCAAGCTTTGGCCCGAAGAAATATACTTCAGCATCCCGGTTTACCAGAATTCCAGCAGGTCGCTCCGTTTGTAAATACGTGATTCCTGAAAAATATCTCATGTTCGTTGGATTGGACATGAAAACACCGGATAAGTCACGCTTCTCCATCAGCGCGACAAGGGCGTTTATCCTTTTTGGGTATTCACTTGGTGGGATGCAGAACATCATTCAATAAGCATTCTCAATGATTTATATTTTCGTCAGAAAAATTATCCAGACGTGACATGGAGAACTGTTAAGATTTGCCAAGTAATGAAGAACTATGCACCTTCTTAAACACAATGCAGGTGACTATATAGCCATCTACAGTGGAAAACCAGTTCTGTCCTTCCTTCGTGATGGGGTTGATAAGTTGCCGGTAGAAAATTCTCTGAAACTGGGTAATAAGAGAATGATGATCTCGCAAATAAGCCCCGATACCGCCCATATTGAACCTTATGGTGGTGACATTGTGAAAAACGATTCCGTGGAACATGGGAGAATAAAGATTGAAATTGATCTTTCTGTGACGGATCGAATTTTTGGGCTGGGGGAGAGGCCATCCAGGATGAACAGGAAGCGTTCAAAACACCTTTTATACAGTACAAGTGCATGGGATTACAATACAAAGAAGGAGGACATTTACAGTTCATTTCCAGTTTTCTACATTCTGGATGGAACAAACGCATATATGGTATTTCTGAACTATCCAGGAGAGATCGAGTTTGATTTTGGTATAGAAAAATATGACAGCATAATTATTACATTCCAGTCAGGAAATTTTGAGCTTTTTCTCGCACACGCTAAAACCATGAAGGAGGTAGTCGGCACTTATGTTAACATAACTGGCAGACCGTTTGAAATCCCAGAATGGGCACTTGGCCACCAGATATCAAGATGGTCATATTTTCCAGAATCATCAGTAAAAGATATAGCTGATCGCTATCTGGATAAATTTCCCGTTTCTGCCATGTACCTGGATATTGATTATATGGATCAGTACCGCGTTTTTACCTGGGATTCGCAAAGGTTCCCGGATCCTGAGGGCCTGGTCAGATACCTTAAGAATAAAGGTGTGAAACTCGTTCCAATTCTGGACCCTGGAATAAAACTGGATCAGAATTTTGACGTTTTCAGGAATGGACTGGGAAACTACCTGGAAGATCCATCAGGTTCATTGTATGTAGATACTGTTTGGCCAGGAACCTGTGTCTTTCCAGACTTTCTAAACGAGAGTGCACGCAATTTCTGGTCGGAAGAGATAGTAAAATTCTTAAGGTTCGGAATAGAGGGCATCTGGCTCGACATGAATGAGCCAGCGGTACACAACGCCTATGAAAATGGAAAGAGGAGAGCGACCATACTTAAGGATGCAATGCATAGGATGGATGATGGTACCAGGATAACTGATTTATCTGTACATAACCTTTATGCGTATTACGAGGCCCAGGCTACTTATTTTGCTATGCTATCTAAGATAGAAAGGCCATTTATCCTGACGCGATCAGGTTACCCTGGAATACAGAAGTATGCTGCAATGTGGACAGGCGACAACCTTTCCTCATATGAGGATGTTAAATTGCAAATATCTATGGTTCTCAGCCTGTCAATATCCGGAATGCCATATTGCGGATGTGATCTGGGAGGGTTCTGGGGTGATTCCGACCCTGATTTGCTGTCAGTCTATTACGAGGCTGCTCTCTTTTTCCCGATCTACAGGAACCACAAGATCAAAAATGCAAACGAACAGGAACTTTTCCTGCTTCCGGCATACTATCAGGAACGGATCCTGAAGGCAATAAATACGAGATACAAGTTCCTGCCTTATATCATGGAATTAGCCAGAAAATCATCCAGCAATGGAGAACCTATCATCAGGCCACTGTTCTATGATTACCCCAATGATTCCGACGCGTATTCGGTGGAGGATGAATATATGCTCGGGGAAAGTGTTCTTCATGCACCAGTTATTGGAAAAGATCAGCGCGTCAGGGGTGTTTATCTTCCAAAGGGCAAATGGGTCAGTTACTGGACGGGGGAGGTTTATGATGGACCCACTGTAATTGATTCGAAAGAAAGAATGGGCATATACGTTAGAGAAATAGATGTTGAAAGACTTGCTTCTTATGGCATAGAAATACCGCAACAGACCAGCTAAATTTTATGCTGTTTCTCAGTGGAAAGATAACAATAACGCAATGCAAAAGCGATAATTTTAATTCAATACTAATATCAAAGGTGGAATGAATAAGGATTGTGAAGACAAATATCTGGCCTTTGAAGACCTGAGTAAGACAACAATGGATTTTGCTGCCGTAGAGACTGAAAAATTCCGGAATGCTTTCAGGTCTGATTCCGAAAGAATAAGGAAAGAGATAAGGGAATTCAGCGACGTCGTTAACATCATGCAGGTAAAAATTAACGGAGTGCACAAGGCATTGCTTTACCGGGTGAGGGATAGATACTGTATTTCGGTCGACGGCAATGAGGTTGTAAGATCTGATAAGATAATAACATGGTTCAGCACAGATGAATCCTTTTCAATGCTCTCATATTTCGAGACAGAAGGATCAGATCTCGGTGATCTATACATACTGGATTCGGGAAAAATAATCCAGAAATTGCATGGCTTTTTCGGTGGCGTGAAATTTTTTGGCAACCGTTACTATATACTTAAGTCCTTCAGGGGAGAGGATCAGGCTGAGGGTGTCGAGAAGAATGCTGAACGGGTGATCCTTGATGGGAAGATTGTTTGGGGGGATGGGATTAGCAATACGGAATTCATAGACATTGATGTTTACGGGAAAAAGTGTCTTGTTTCAGTTGGAAACTGGATGAAAACAACTATCTACAGCGGCCTGATTGAGGACCCATCTACCTGGGAAAAACTATACTCTTTTGATTCACCTGCACAGCCACTTGGTATAGTAGGAAACGATGTTTACATTCTTAAGTTCAGCAAAAACGGAATGGTTTTAAAAAATGGGTCAGTGATTATTGAATCTGAGCACCCTGTTGAGAATGTTATCATAGTGAGCGATGGGTTGTTAACTTTCATTCTGAAAGACGCAAGGCTCAGCACTGTATTATACGATTTTAATGGAAAAATTGTCAAGGAGATGCAACTCGAAGAGGCTTCTGGTCTGATAACATCAAGCTCGGATCTTAAAAAAGCATCTTTCTACAGCAGTTCCCTTGGCATTCCCTATTCAGAATATATCTTTGAGAATGGCAGTATAACAAAGGTGTCGGAATTAAAACTTATTGATGCTGAAATCAAGGATGAATTTGCAGATTCTTCAGGTACCAGGGTTCACTATTTCCTTGCTTCTGGGAAAAATAGCGGGCATCGCAGAGCACTTGTATACGGTTATGGTGGTTTCAATGTCAGCACTACCCCCAATTATAGATTTCCTTTCGCATATCTTCTTTCAAAGGGCGTGGATGTCGTTTTATGCAACCTTAGAGGAGGATCCGAATACGGCGAGAACTGGCATCTCGATGGGATTCGGGACAAGAAAATCAATGTCTTCAATGATTTCTTCAGCGTGATAAAGGATCTAAAGAATAGAGGGTATGACATTGTTATTGAAGGGGCAAGTAATGGCGGCCTCTTAACATCATATACCTTAATCAATCATCCGGAATCCATTAAGGGAGCCGTTATAGGTAAACCTGTCATTGATATGCTCAGATTTCACCTTCTTTATACCGGAATTTACTGGGTAAATGAATATGGTGATCCAGGTAATGAAGTGGATCGGGAATTCCTTGCCAGTTATTCGCCCTACAGCAACGTTGTGAGCAGAAAGTATCCAGCCAGCCTTATCTGGACGAGAATGAATGACGACAGGGTGCATCCCGCACATGCACTGAAATTCTATGCAAAACTGAAAGAAACAGGATCTGAAACATACCTCAGGGCAGATTTCTCCGGCGGACACATAGGGCTTACGCATGAAAGACAGATAGAGGAATCGTCCGACATATTGTCTTTTGAGCTGCGGTTTCTTGGTGAATTTAAGTAATAGGTTAACTACCTAATATCTTACCCTTGGTTCAGCAGTGAGATAAAGGATTATCAATGGTACCAGGACCCAGATTAGACCTCCTGCGACAACTATCCCAAGCAATGGGACATAATTCGACGGAAGAAAAGTAAGGAAACCGGAGAATGCGGACAGACCATGCTCAAAGCTGCTGGATATCAGCCCAAAATAGTCTACCGGGGATAGAAAATACACGAACTGATAGAACAGAGGGATTTTTGAAGCCGAGCTCCCAACATATCCTTCGATGATTGCTTCGAATACCAGGAAACCAAATGCAAAGAAAATGAATAACAGGGTCCCAATGACATCTCCGTGACGGGTATGGATAGAAAGCGCTAAAGAAATAGCCATTATTGAAAAAGTCGGAACGGCAATGCCGAATAATAACGAAGCGACAAAAAATGATGGGAGAAATGTGCCTAAAATTATATACGAAAGCAGGTCGTCAAAACCTATCAGGGATCCAAGCAGTATTAAAATGAATATTGATCCTGTTAGCATCTTGCTCATGGCCAGGTCCCTCCGTGTTAATGGCTGTGCCAGTTCCAGGTCAAGAATGCCACTCTTAGCCTGCTGCCCGTAGAGGATATCAATTGTGAATATACCTGTTAATACGATCAGGAATCCTGAGACGGCTCCTAATTCCCCTATGAAGCTAAATTCTGAATAAAATGGTGGTTCTGAATAATCTGTAATTCCCTCTATTAAAGGAGGTAATTTGAGGTGGCTTAAGATTGTCAGGTCGATCAGGCTGTTATTTTCATTGCCAAAGTTACCAGGGATATTCTGAATTGTGAAACCGGAATAAGGGCCAAAAGTGACGTTTTCCGTTGCATAATTAGTGCTGTTGCTGAATACAGCATTTATTTTTACGGGAGGAGAAGTGGTTCCTTTCTGGCCAAAATAGATGACATTTATGGAAAGATAGGGCGAATCACCGCCTTTAAAATATGAAAAAAAGGCATAATCTAATGAACAGTTAAAGGCGGATACCGGGTTTCCCCGTGGGAAAAATCCAGGCTCAATTCCAAATAGGGAGAAACCGGTTTCATCGTTGTATATGAAAATAAGATCATTTTCATATCTGGAAAAGTTACCGATCGTCAGGTTTGCATATCCTCCCTTTCCGCTTGTCAGGTTGTATTCTAAGTTGTTATTCGAGTCAGAAAGATTTGTCAAATAAACTGTGGAGTTGACGCCTTTTGAGGGTACCCCATACTGGTTAATGGCATACGTATCAACTGTTAAGTTCCCATTAAGGTCCAGAACACCAGAAACAACCTGATAACTGTTCCTCGAATGCGGAGAAAATGTTGTACTAATCAAGAGACCTGAGAATACGAAAACAAGAACGATAATGATCACTACACTTGATGTCGTGGGGATACGTTTAATCTCCTCCTTCAGGAATTTTATCATTTTACATTCCTAGTTTTATCGTTGAAATAATCCTCAAGAAGATTTTCCGTCATTGTAAGCTCCATAACAGAATATCCATTCTGGACCAGGAATGGATTTATTGTTCCTATGTCTCCCGTCGCCCTTCGGATACGGATGGTTTTTCCATTTACGTCGATCTCCCCGAATTTATCCAGGAAATCCATCAACTTATTATCCGGATTCTCGACTGTTATTTTGATATTGTATAATCCTTTCATGGCGAGATCTGATGTGGAAACAATATCTGCAATGGATCCCTGATGGAGTATCATCACCCTGTCAGCAAAGGACTGCATCTCACTGAGCACATGTGAGCTGAGAAGAATAGAGCATCCCTCTTTCTTCAGATGGTTTATCTGCTCCTTTAGAAACTTTATTCCATCCGGATCTATCCCGTTAAATATCTCGTCAAAAAGATAGTTTTTTGGATGTCCCAATGTGCTTATAGCAATCGAAAGCCTTTTCCTCAGACCCATTGATAGATTTCGGATCTTTGCTTTCTTTATGCCTGAAATGCCTGCGATATCGAGTGCCCCCTGGATCTCTGCTGTTGCTGAAGCACGGTCAATACCACGGAGCCTGGCAAAATAGGTGATCACACCCTCTACAGTAGATTCAGCGAAAAAGACCGGGTTTTCCTGTACCCATCCTATCTTTTTTGATGCATTTGCTTTATCCGTAGAGATATTGCTCCCGTCTACGAGTATGCTCCCACGCTCAGGCTGCAGAACGCCAGCGAGCATCCGGATTATTGTCGTCTTGCCTGCACCGTTCAATCCTGCCAGACCTAAAAGCTCTCCAGGTTGAACGCGGAATGTTATGTCCCTGAGAATGGACCTTTTATTGAATGATTTGGATAGATTAACGGCCTCAATCGCCATTTCCGTAGATCACTTACCCTTGAACTCCGGATCTCGTTTCTGCATAAAAGCTGTTACGCCTTCTTTCAGATCCTCGGTTCCAAAAATTAGACCCATAGAGATCGATTCCATTGCAAGTCCGTCATCCAGAGATGAATCCATGCCCCTCGATATCAAAGTTTTAGCAAGGTAAGCGGCGCCCGGTGCCACCTTTCTGGATAACTCATCTGCAAATTTCATCGTTTCATCATCGATCCCTTCTGGAGGGTACAGCCTGCTTACAATTCCGATCTCCTTTGCCTCATTTCCATTTATCCTCTCAGCCGACAGGATCAGGTATGATGCTCTTGACATTCCTATGAGCCGGGGAAGCCTCTGGGTGCCCCCCCAGCCTGGAAGGAGCCCTCTCTGAACCTCTGGAAAGCCTATTTTTGCATCTGGTGTTGAAAACCTGATGTCGCAAGCCAGCGATAATTCGAAACCACCGCCAAGGGCATAGCCTTTTATCTCTGCTATGGTGATCTTTCTCATTTCTGATAGTCTTCGGAAAACTGACTGACCATATCTTGAGCCGTCCATGAAATCAATACCGCAGGAAAAGAATTGGGATAATTCCGCACCCGCTGAAAACACCTCTCCCTTTCCTGTTACAATGACGACATATATTTCACGATCCTCGGATAACTCCTGCAGCTTTGAATCCAGAGATCTCATGAGGTTCTGGTTCAGCAGATTCAGGCGGCCATTATTCAGTATTACCCTCGCGACTTTTCCTTTTCTTTCCACGATGACAGGATCATCAGAAGCTGTCTTTTCAGATGACTTTTGCGTTTCCTTTTGTATTTCCGTCTGATTTTCCCTGTTAATCTTGCCAGATATGATCTCTTTCAGTTTTCCTTCCTTGATTGAATTAGCAGGTTCAAACACAGGGGTCTCAAATTTTTTGGAAAGGTCAGTGAGCTTTGAAAGTATTTCTGAGTTGGTGAGACCCTGGGCAACGGAAATGGGCCCAAATGGACGGTTCATTCCTTCCCTGACACCTGTTTCAATGTCATCTGGGGTTGCAACGCCTTCCTCTAGCAATTTCACTGCCTCATTCAATTCAACGGCAAGAACATCCATCAATTCAACCTTCGATGAAACATCGCCTGCAGGGATCTGCGCCCTGCCGTCCTGCCAGAGATAGAAACCATGCCCTGTCTTTCTTCCAAGGTGATTTTTTTCCATTAGGTTCCTGAAGGCAGAGCATTTAGCATACTCCGGGGAAAGCTCTTTTGAATAGTATTCCATTGAGTGAACCACTGTGTCAATACCCACATAATCCATGAGCTCGTAAGGACCCATCGGCAATCCCTGTGAACGGGCAAACCTGTCGATTGCATCCGGTTTGTCTATTCCTTTATCCAGGAGGAGACAGAAGAGAAGACTTTCAGGCGCATTTATCCTGTTAACAACAAAGCCAGGTGAATCTTTCATCACCCTTATTGGTACCTTTCCGATCTTTTTCGCGAGCTCATAGACAGAATCAAATGTCTGCTGTGAAGTCCTTTCACCCTTGACGACCTCAACGAGTTTCAAGACAACAGGTGGATTGAAAAAGTGCATTCCTGCCACCCTTTCCGGGTGGGAAATATCCTCCTGGAGTGTTGTTATCTTGAAATTTGATGTGTTTGATGCAATTATTGCATCAGGCCTGCAGGCATTTGCCACATCAGACAATACCTTCTTTTTCAGGTCGAGTATTTCCGGAACTGCTTCAAGAATTATGTCTGCATCTGAAACCGCCTGCTTGAGATCTGTTGTATAGGATATTTTGTCCAGTGTGAGTTTCATCTTTTCTTCTGTTATCTTGTTGCTGTTTCTCATTTTCGTTAGACTGCCAAGGATGTTTTCCTTCGCTTTGTCCAGAAATTCCTGGGAAACATCATTCAGAACGACATTCAATCCTGAAAGGGCGAAAACCTCTGCAATTCCGTGGCCCATCAGTCCGGACCCGATCACAGCTGATCTTTTGATCTCCAAGATTTCACTTCCCGGCTTTCTTCATTATATCGGTTAATTTCTGTGCGCCGAAAATATCACCACTTACCTTCAATTTACCGCTCATGAATGCGCTAATAGCGTCTGCCTTGCCCGAGAAAATATCAGAGAGTAGAGAATCAGTGGCAGATATTGTGGCAGCCGGAGATGTGCCGTCGCCCTTGCTAACAGAAATATTTCCTTCGCCAACCACGACAAAATAATGATCAGAGTCCGACGGACTAATCTGAAAAGTCTTGGAAGGCCCCTTGACCTGTTCCATTACCGCTGGCTGGCTCTTTGCCTTTTCTATCATTCCAACTATGATATCAAAAGATGACATTATTCAAGATATCTTCATGGATATTATGAATTTTGCAATATATTTAAGGTATATTCAGGAATGAGTGAATGCCTGCATAACGAATTCTGCAAATTCCTCGTCAGATCTTGCACCAACAAACTGGACATCCCCATTGATAACTATATGCGGTACCGATGAAACACCAAAATTGCCGGCATCGGTTGAGAATTCCCCTGCCTCAATCATCTCTCCTGTTATATTGCTGTTTGCGAGCGCAAACTTATGAGCTGTCCCCACTGCCCTCGGGCAATATGGACATGTTGTTGTAACAAACACCTTGATATTTATCGGTTTATCTATCTTTGAAATAATCTCCA
>JAKBLT010000006.1:0-38452 GCA_021831925.1 Thermoplasmata archaeon | reverse complement strand
GAGAATATTTTCTCCTGGTCAATCAGGCAGGTTGAATCCGGGTCATCATTCTTGATAAAATCATCGATGAAGCCTGTTTTTTCTCTCTCATCCACCTGTGGATAGTTACGATTAAAATATATATATTTTTTCGACGCCACAAGTAATCAGCCCGCAAATAGCCAAGGGGCATGAAATAGAAAGGGTGCCCATTCTTTCTGCATGATCAGGATAGTTTAAAACCGGGCAGTCCTATGTCACCTGTATCCAGTGGGTCTAAGGAAACCTGCTGCCCTATTCTGGCATTGTTATCCTTCAATCTTCCGTATATCCTAACTCCATCCTCAAGTTCCACAGAAGCAATCAGATAAGGCAATTCTGATTCAAATTCCTTTGAATTCATGATAACCCTCTTGATAAGCGTAAAAGAGTAAATTTTCCCTCTTCCGCTGGATTCTTTCCAACCTAGATTGATTGAACCACATTTAACACATATTGGCCTAGGATAAAATTGCAAATTCTTGCAATCATTGCATTGCTGAACAAGGAGTTTCCTATTTTTAAGACCGTTAAACAGCGCTGAATTAACCGCATCCATCTCTGGCTTTGGTTTCATCTCTGATGTCATCATACAGTAATGCTTTGATCATTTAAGAATTATTTCACCAGCCAACGTTTTCTAGATTTCAGTAAATGTCATGTATTTTAAAATAAGCATTATCAAAGGACATTGTTGATAAACGGATTGCAAAGTAATATGAACTAGGATAAGTTCTTTGATTATGCCATTAAACGCGAGTGTCAGGGATTATCTAAAGCCAGAGAACCTGGAAGAGGCATGTGATTTCCTCAGGGAGAATGAGGATGCAATGCCAGTAGCAGGTGGAACTGGGATATCTATCTTTATGAACAAAGGTCTTATGAGCAACGTGAGGAGCCTGGTTGATCTTGACGAACTGGGACTATCCTTCAGTAAAAAAAATAATGATTCATTAGAGTTAGGTTCGATGACAAAGCTTGCAGACATGATTCAGTTGACCCGGGACCTCAATATCGCAAGGACTGCTTTACTCTCAATACCAAAGGAAATTAGAAATTTAGGCACTTTAGGAGGACAGGTTTTTACTGCATATCCTGCCTTTGATATGTCAGTATGTCTTTTGGCACTTGGAGCAACAGTGAATATCTATGATGGTTCCTCAAATAAATCGATAGCATTGGAAGAACTATATTCAGGGATGTTTCAACCAAACATACCGCCAGGTGGAATTATCAAATCTGTGCTGATTCCATTAAACAAATTCAACTATACACAATATGTAAAAATAGGCAAAACTGGTCACGGATTCAGTGATATAAGTTCCGGGGTATCTGCAGATATCAGAGAAGGGACAATTAGAAAAATTGCGATTGCGATAGGTGGCGGTTCACTTGAGTCAGAGCCTGTCAGGTTATCATCTGTAGAAGAGAGATTAAATGGAATGGAGCTAACAAAAGAGACAATAGACGAGGCTTTTTCATTGGTTAATGAGAGCAAATCTTTACAATTCAGGTCGGACGAGAGGACAAGTGCAGATTTCAGGAAGCATACACTTGCAGTTCATATCAGGCGGGTTCTTGCAGATTTCCAAAGCAGGGGGGCATATTGAAATGAAAAAACAGAAGAGGATTAATTTCACACTGAACGGTGAAAGGATCAGCACATCATTCAAGCCAGGAGAAAGCGCACTTGATCTTATAAGAGAAAGGATGGGCATTACTGCGGTAAAGCAGGGATGCGAAGGCGAGGGATGTGGCGCATGTACAGTGATAGTTGATGACAGGGCTGTCTATTCGTGCATGATGCCATCGTTCAGGCTTAATGGTAGAAGGGTCGAAACCGCTGAGAACATTCCAATTACAGGTGATAAGAACCATATCCAGAAAAATTTCATGGAAAACTGGGCCTTCCAGTGCGGCTACTGCACTCCAGGTTTTGTGAATGCCATTGAGTCAATGGTCAGAGAAGCCAGAGATAAGGGCGAAATCAATACCAATTTCAATGGAAATCTCGATGACTTCGTAAAGGATGGCCTGAATGGTCACATATGCAGATGCACAGGGTACCTGCCAATAATCGACTCGGCAAAGAAATCAATAAAGGATTCGATTAAATTGCAGAGTGAATACAGTAATAATAAGGACAACCGGGATGAATCGGACTAGCGGGAAGATGTTATACCATGAAAATGAAAGATAGGGTCGTAATTGTTACAGGAGGCAGTTCGGGAATCGGAAAGGCAGCGTCCATATCCTTCGCGAAAGAAGGTGCAGTGGTTATAGTTGCGGATAAGATACAAAATCCACGCGAGGGTGGAAAAGATACAGTATCAGAAATTCTTGAGATGGGCGGAATATCAATATTCAGGAAAACAGACATGACAGCAGAAAACGAGGTGTCTGAACTCTTCGATTTTGTTGTCAGTAAATACGGCAGGGTGGATGTTGTTGTCAATAATGCAGCGATCTCGCTCAACAAAAGCGTGCTTGACACTTCAGCTGATGAATTTATGCAGGTTATGGATAACAACCTGAAGAGTGCATTTTTAGGCTGTAAATACGCGATAAAGCACATGCTCGGGAGAAAACAGGGCAGGATAGTCAATATAGGGTCAAATTTTTCATTTGTAGGGCGAGCAAATCTCTCTGCATATGTCGCCTCCAAGACTGGAATCATAGGCCTTACCAGGGCACTTGCTGTAGAAACCGCCCCGCATGGTATTAATGTAAATGCAGTATGCCCTGGTGGAACCAGAACAGAAGCAACAAGGACACTTTTAGAGGATCCGGCAAGCCTGGCCGAACTGGGAAGGAATATACCCTTCAGAAAGGGGGGCAAATTCATTATGGAGCCACAGGATGTTGCGAAATCTATTGTATTCCTGGCAAGTGACGATGCTGAAATGATAACTGGATCGTCTCTTCTGGTGGATGCCGGATGGGACGCCTGGTAGTATCAACATAACCATTTCAGGAAGGACAATTTGCCTCTATAGGATATGTAGTATTTTCGTCGCTAACGGTGAAAAATTAACCTGATTTTTGTAAAATATCTGGACTTACAATGTTATTCAGCTAGCATCCTGCTTCAATTCAGAACTGATTTCATTGAATGCAGAAAACCCCTTTTCCAGTGCAGATCTGTTGATATTATATGCATTTCCGCTGAATCTTCGTGAGATAGCGGCAAGCATGTCTTTCATCTCAAAAGGGAAAATGCGTGATGCCATAGCAGCACCAAGTAGAACTACATTCGACGCACGGTAGTCACCGCAACTCTCAGCCAGTGAAACCGATTCAATGAAGCAGGCTCTTACGTTTCTATCTGAAGATAGCATTTTCTTAACGTCAGGATAATCCTGTCTCCGGATGCCAAGTGAAACCGGTGGAATTTTTTCTGATCCTACAATGCAGAGTCCGTTTCTCGCTAATTTTGAAATGTTCCTTATAGATTCCATGGATTCAAGTGCTATTATCATGTCCGCTCCCATTTCCGGTATCATGGATCCCTTCCCATCTCCTATCCTGATATCCACGAATACGCTTCCGCCCCTCTGTGCCAGACCGTGTATTTCGGACATAACAACATTGTGCCCACTGGCAATTGATGCATCAGAAATCAGCAACCCTGCGGTTATGACTCCCTGGCCGCCCACGCCACAGACCCTGATATTTAAAGACATTTATCAATTCACCGCCATCGAGATAGCCCTGAATGGACACACGTATATCTCTGAGCAAAGTCCGCAACCGTCACATAACCTGCTGTCGATCTCTATTTTTCCGGACGAATATGTGATGGCAGGGCACGCAAAATTCTCAATACAGTTACCACACTGCGTGCATTTTGACTGATCGATTGCATATGGCACAATTTCACCCAATTTTCTTCTTGAATGGTCTGTTATGATCGCGCATTCCCTCCTTGTTATAATAACAGATAACTCATTCCTGTGAAGCGCATCACTGACAGATCTCATTGTTTCTCTTGTATCAAAGGGATCGACTATTGAAACATTCTTCACACCGCACGAACGCACAATATCCTCTATCCTGATTTCCTGCGCCCTGTTTCCCATGCTGTCGACCGGCATTCCAGGGTTTGACTGCTGGCCAGTCATAGCAGTAGCTGCATTGTCCATAATAATGAGTATTATATTTGATCCATTATGCACGGCATTTACCAACGGAGGAATGCCTGCATGGAAAAATGTTGAGTCACCTATGAAGGCGATTATTTTCTGTTTTGTCGACTTTGAGAAACCCTGTGCTATCCCAATAGATGAACCCATGCTCAAAAGTGTGTCAGAGAGCTCATACGGTTGTGATATGCCAAGGGAATAGCAGCCTATGTCGGATGGGAATATTACATTGCTGATCCCAGACATCCTGACTGCGCGTTTAACCGCATAATAAGTCCCCCTGTGCGGGCAGCCAGGGCACATCACCGGAGACCTCCCTGGTATGTCTATCTTGGCAACACGTCTTTCCCTTTTCTCCGGGATGTCAATAAACCTGCCGATTGCATCATGAATAACATCCTGTGTATACTCGAAACTCTGAGGAAATATACCGTCTAACTTGCCGATTATTCTAGTCCTTAGACCCCGCATTTGTGCAATTGTTCTCACACCAGATTCTACAAATGGATCAAGTTCTTCCACAACAGCCACTGTATCATGGCTTCTCAGGAAACCCTCTATTAATTTCTTTGGAAGAGGATTGACCATGCCAATCTTCAATACAGATACATCGAGGACAAGATCCTGTATCACATCCACGAGAGGACCATATGCCGCTCCAGAAACTATGAATCCAACCTTTGAAGCAGGGTTTCCCTCTACCTTATTCAGGTCTGAACTATCATCTAAATCTGATATTCTGCGCATTTTGTCAAGAATTTCACTTTTCATTTTCATTGAAAATGGCTGGAACGGGAGATATTTTTCAATATTCCTTTCGAAGTGCCCTTCTTTATTCCTTGACCTTATCTTTCCAAGATGAACCATTCCTCTCTGGTGACTGACCCTGGTCGTCGACCTGAAAAGGACAGGTATCTTTTCCCTCTCGGAAAGTTCGAATGCGGATATCAGGAAATCCTTTGCCTCCTGAGGTGAGGAAGGCTCGATCAGAGGTATATGCGCCATCTCTGCATAATGGCGGTTGTCCTGTTCATTCTGGGATGAAAACATCGAAGGATCGTCCGCAGTCATTATAACGAGTCCAGCTTCTATACCAGTATATGCTGCTGTCATGAAAGAATCAGAAGCGACATTCAATCCCACCACCTTCATGAATGTCAAAGCCCTTATCTTAGAAATTGCGGCGGCGTAGGCCATTTCAAAAGCAACCTTTTCGTTAACAGAGAATTCAAAATATAAATCAGCCTCCTTTGCAATTTTTGCAAGTGTATCTCCAACCTCGCTGGATGGAGTGCCAGGATAAGCGGTTGCAAACCCAACCCCCGCTTCAAGGGCTCCTCTTGCAATTGCCTCATTTCCGAGAAGAAATGTTATTTCTCCATCATAACTGGATGCAAGGTCATCTATTTTAAGCATAAGAGCCTAAGAGTCGATGATAATTAAAACAGATACCAGACATATAGGGGCTAAATCAAACAAATGCGACGAATTTATTTATGATCACAATATGTTAAGGTATGGATGTCAATACCCATCTTTCTAATCTCCTCAGTGAAAATTATGTGGATAAGCAGGAGGAAATCGTAAAATATTCGAACGATGCCTCCTACATAACCGGAAGGACTCCAATTGGAGTGGCTTTTCCTGTAAATTCAGATCAGGTCTGCAAGATAATTGACATATGTCGGGAAAGTGGAGTCAGCATAGTTACTCGCGGAGGTGGTTCTTCACTGACTGGTTCGTCTGTTCCCTTTGAAAAATCAATTGTCTTAAGCACGGTTAAAATGAACAAGATTTTAGAGATCAACACAAGGGATAGATATGTAGCAGTTCAGCCCGGAGTAATATTATCAGATCTCAATGCCGCACTAAATAAAAAAGGGTTTTTCTATCCTCCAGATCCAGCAAGTTCCGCAATCGCCACGGTAGGCGGAACAATCGCAACAAATGCGGGCGGTCTCAGGGCTATAGCTTACGGAACGACAAAAGAATGGGTTCTGGGGTTGGATGTTGTTCTGGGCAATGGCAGAAAAATTGCAGTAGGTGGAAAGGTACTAAAGAGAACAACAGGGTATGATCTCACCTCACTTTTCGTTGGTAGCGAAGGTACTCTCGGAATCATAACAATGGCCTACCTCAAGATCATACCAGTACCAGAAGCAACTGGAATGATAGTTTCTTTCTTCTCCAGTATGGCAAAACTTTCATCCTCTATTGGTGACCTCAAGGCCAAAGGAGTTCCGCTAATGATCGCTGAATTCCTCGACGATCTTGCCCTTCATTCACTTTCAGATGCCGGTCTGTTGGATTTTCCTGACACTTCAAAATATATGCTTATGATTGTACTGCAGTCCACAAGAGAATCCCTGAAAAGGCATCTCAACAACGCAGTAAAGATCATAAACACAAGCAGGCCGCTTTCTGTAGAAATAGTTAAAGACAAGAAAGGCATGGAAAGATACTATGAGGCTAGACGGAGCATTGGCAAGACCTTGTATAATCTCAGGAGCAGTGAAGAAGAATCCGCAATCACTCTTGATATAGTCGTACCAACTTCACAGATCTCAAAGACTCTAATGGCAATTTCAAGTGCGGCCAGGTCATACAAAATAAGGTGCCTGCTTGCAGGGCATATTGGTGACGGCAACGTACATCCTGCCTTAATTGTGAACCTAACAAGTCCAGAAGGAAACGATAAGGCACTAAAATTAATGCATGAGGTAGGAAAAATAGCAGTAAAAAATGGAGGGTCTGTTTCAGCTGAACATGGAATAGGTTTACAAAAGAAGCATCTTCTATTGTATGAAATGGAATTCAAGAATTCATCAGAGTCGATTGATATAATGAGGAAAATTAAAGAGGCGATAGATCCCTCGGCCATTCTCAATCCCGGCAAGATATTCGACTGAATGAGAATACTGTATATAGGGCAATTTTGCCGGTAAAGGTATGCTTGCTTATCCCTCATAAATACCATGTATTAACAGAGGAAATTCGTCTTAATTCTCCAGGGAAAAGAAGTCAATGTGAGTAAATATTGACTAGCAATAAGTGCTGCGTATTTGATGCTATAGGTTAAATATTTTCAAACTAATATTATAATGCTTTATCGCTATATTTAAATACGTATACCAGATCTAACTTATTAAGGTGGTTTTTTAAAAATGGTAGAAGATGCAAGTGTGGAAATAAGTAAGCGAATGGAGCGATATTCAAGCTGGCCCTGGTCATATTCTATTTTGGTCTTGGTCGGTTTCGCCTACTTCTTTGGTTTGTATGATGTCCTCACTATCGGAGTTGCAGCCCCAACAATCGGTGCACAATTCGGGATCCCGGGACCTGTTGTATCATCGACCGGAACAATCGTTTCACTGATTGGTTATCCAATTGGCGCGTTTGTCCTGTCTCATATCTCAGATTCGTTGGGAAGAAAGAAGGCACTCAGTATATCATTGATAACATATTCTCTTGGCTCGCTTCTGACAGCCGTTTCCACCAATATAATAGAAATTTATGCATGGAGGGTTCTGACTGGGATTGGCATTGGTGCGGATCTGGCCATTGCATCTGCTTATCTTAGCGAACTGTCTTCATCAAAGAGCAGAGGGCGTTTCCAGAGTCTCGGCACATTTTTCGGTTTTACTGGGGCAGGAATAGCACCAATAATTGGTTATTTCCTGATTCCAGCACTTTCATATGGATGGAGACTTTATTTTATAGTTGGCGCAGTCGGAGCTGTTGTCGTATTGTTCTATAGAAAGGATCTTCCAGAAAGCCCAAGGTGGTACCTGATGAAGGGCAGGATAGATGATGCCAGAAAGGTTGTTGATCGCCTGGAAAGCTACCAGATGAAGAAACATGGATCGTTGCCTCCTCTTGGAGAAATTGAAGGTGGTATAACCACAAGCGATCGGAAGATCCCTCTTCTCAACCTCTTCAGCAGGAAACACGGGATGCGTTTGATAATAGTGCTGGTCGTATTTTTGTTCTATTATGTCTATGCATATCCGTTCCTCGGTCTGACCACATCACTGCTTGCCGCTTCCGGATACACCATAGCAACGAGTTTACTGGTGGTCGGGCTCGGCGGATTAGGGTTCGCGTTGGGAGCTTTTCTTTCATTCATTTTCGCTGACCAGATGGAGAGAAAGTATCTTATCGCCATCCTTTTCTTCGTTCAGGGTCTCTCCATGTGGCTAATCGGCATCAAGACAAGCGTGGCTGAAGTGGTCGTAGCAGACTTCATAGCATCCTTTTCCAACACTTTCCTCGCAACCATGCTTTACGTTTATGCTGCTGAGAACTTCCCTACCAGCGCCCGCAGCAACGGCGTAGCCGCTACGGATGGTTTGGGGCACATTGCACCGATATTTATGGTTGGAATTGCTTTTTCCATATTTGTCGCTCATGGCTTCTACATTACATACCTTACACTTGCCGTGCTTGCCGTGGTGGGCGGAATCATAGTACTTCCTGGAATAAGGAGCACTACGAAGAAACTGGAAGATATTTCAGGATAATCATATATTAATTATCTATAATTTATAATTTATTTTAAATTAATTACAAAGCCATGACCTGGAAGAGAGACACATTAAACAGGTTTTTAAAAATAAATATTAATAAGAATTAGGAATGCCGGGTTTAGTAAAAGCCATAATAGAGAAACCGGAATGATAGAGGTGCCCCATATGAACTGCTTGGAAGGTGATAATGGTGACGGATCAACCGATCAAGGGAATAGACAGTGCAGGGGCCAATGGCATAACCAGCCTTCTTGAATCAGTAAACATTCATTTTTCATACGAGAATGGTTACAAGGTTTTTGAGAATATTAACATTTCAGTGGGCCAGGATAAATTTGTTGCCATAGTTGGACCTTCTGGCATTGGAAAGTCTACTTTTCTAAGGATTATGGGCGGATTCCTGCAGCCGGATTCAGGCGCTACGTACCTGCTAGGAAAAAAGATTACGAAACCTACGCCGCAGGTGATATTTGTCCACCAGTCAATTATTACATTTCCTTGGATGACGGCGCTCGAAAATGTAATGCTTTCCCCAAGATCGCTGAAGGTACCATACGAGAAGGCGGAGGAGATGGCAAAGAATGCACTGGATGCCGTAGGTCTCCAGGGCTTTGAGGATCTTTACCCGAAGGAGATGAGTGGCGGTATGAGGCAGAGAGTGGCAATTGCTAGAGCTCTTGCAGCTAACCCGACAGTTATGCTGATGGACGAGCCATTTTCTCATCTAGATGAGTTGACCGCTGAGGGTCTCAGGCAGGATATTTACAACATTCTTTTCAGGACAGATACCCCGCTTAAGGGAGTGGTATTAGTTTCCCATAACCTTACAGAGGTCCTTGAGCTTGCGGACGAAGTATACATACTTAACAATATTCCCGCCACTGTAGTAGGAAAATTAGAGGTGGACATACCAAGGCCAAGAAATCCGAGAAATCCGAAGTTCAACGAATATCTTGACCTTCTTTATACAAAGCTCTCTCCGCCCGGGAGGAAATAATGCAGGAATACCTGATCATAATACTGGCAGTGCTAGCCACTGCTGGTAGAGTGGTGGGGTTAGTCCTTTTATCCATAATTACAGGCTGGATTTTGGCATATGGTGCCATAAAGGGAAAGATTTTCGAGACAATATTTGTTGCTGTATCAGAGGTATTTGAGTCTGTTCCGGTTATATCATTCTTTCCGATAGTGCTGATACTCTTCATCACAAGGATAGGAGGCCCTCTCGGGGTTGAACTTGCCTCTGATTTCCTGGTTTTTACTGCAGTTGTGTGGAATATATGGCTAGCAGAATATCAGGCATTCAAGACAATTCCCAAGGAAATGGTGGAAGTGGGATCAAATTACAGAATGGGTTTCTTTTCAATACTGAAGAACGTATACATCCCATTCTCAATTCCAAGGATTGCGGCAAACCTATTCCCAAGCGTGTCTGATGGTTTCTTCTATATAACAGTAAGTGAGGTATTTGCCATCGGCGTTACAACGTACCAGACATTTGGAATAGGAACGGTAATGGATAATCTCATAGCAGAGAATAACATCTCCGGAATAATTTTTGCCTTCGTTGTACTTGCAATTGTCATAGGTGTGATTATTTATTTCCTGCGTGAATTCAGCAAAAGAGCGGTTTCCAAATACACTGTGGATACTGATGCGCCCGTCATGAGACGAGGGAGGATCAGCTTCAAGAACACGACAAGAAAGATATCGGTTGTTGCGGCAACCCCTCTTACCCGTCTTGCAAAATATTATCGCCGGAGAAATGCATCTGCGCAGAACGAAATGTTTATGAACGAGAGACCTGATAGAAATTATGGCAGATATGTTCTTGCCCCTATCGGATTTCTTATATTGATTGTGATAGCATACTTTTCGATCATACTTGTAATCAGCGTAAGTCCTGCAGAATGGAGCAGGCTATTCAGCATTGTGCCGCAAATACTGATAGGAATGCTATATGATTATGCGAGGGTGGCGAGCGTTATAATTGTGACCTTCATGGTATCTCTCTTTTTGGGATACTATCTGGCCATGCACCTTAAGGCCGAAGCTGTATCAATACCGACAATCCAGGTATTGACGGCATTTCCCGCGCCAATCTATTTTCCATTTGTCTTCGTATTACTCTATCCAGACATACATTATGCTCTTGGAGGATTCACCAATGAATTCTTTGTTCTCGGGTTAGCATTCATAAGCACCTTTTACTACCTCTTCTATTCCTTCTGGATGGGCGTAAAGGCAATGCCTGCCGAATATAACGAACTAATGCGTAACATGAATATGGGTTTCTTCAGCAAGATGCGGAGAATAATCATACCTTCGACATTCCCTTACCTTGTTTCTGGTATATCATCTACAATAAACAGTACATGGGGTGGCCTCATGATTGGGGAATACTGGCCAACAATTTATTCAGGGCACACACTAGAGGTTCATCATGGACTGATGAGGTTTATTGATATATCAACAGCAAGCGGAAATATCTCATATGCAGCATGGGCATCATTCATCTTCGGAATTGTAGTTGTGATATTCTCAATACTGTTCACAAGAAGGATGATGGAACTGGCCAGAAGAAGGTACGTTGCTGAAGAGGGAGTTTATGCAGCATGATATGCAATATTGAAATTGAAAATGCCTCACTTTAACACAACCTCAATATACATACGAAGCATTGTAGCGATATGACAACCAATCTTGAGAAAGCTCTTAAAATAAGGGAGATTGCAAAGGAACATAATGAGTACTTCAAGGATAGCATACCACTGATTGCATCTGAAAATGTAATGAGTCCACTTGCACTTGAAATGCTTCTTACAGATCTCGGTTCCAGATATGCGGAGGGTCTGCCGCATCACAGGTACTACCAGGGGAACCAGTTTGTCGACCAGATCGAGGATCTAGCGATAGAATACGCGAATTCGTTATTCAAGAGCAAACAGGCAGATCCAAGGCCTATTTCAGGTACAAATGCAAACATTGCCGCTATTTACGGACTGACCAAGCCGGGTGATAAGATCACTGTCCCTCCTCTTTCGGGCGGTGGTCACATAAGTGCAGCAAAATTTGGGGCTGTTGGTCTTAGAGGATTGGATTCATCAGATTACCCATTTGACAACGATGAGATGAATCTCGACGTAGATGCCGCAATCAAACTAATCCGGGAGAAAAAACCAAAGGTCTGTCTCTTTGGGCAATCTGTTTTCCTTTTCCCGACGCCAATTAAGGATTTAATGGACGCAATAAGGGAGGTGGGTGCAAAGGTATGGTATGACGGAGCACATGTTCTCGGTCTAATCGCCGGCGGCAGATTCCAGGACCCTCTCAGAGAGGGTGCCGACATTATTACCGCGAGCACTCACAAGACATTTCCTGGCCCGCAACATGGAATCATACTTGGAAACACGGGTGATGAAACATGGAAATCCGTCCAGAGGGGCGTTTTTCCGGGATCACTGAGCAATCACCACCTGAATGCAATGGCCGCTCTTGCAGTTACACTGGCTGAGGAGCTTGAATATGGTGCAGTTTATGCTTCGAGAATCATTGAAAATGCCAAAACACTTGCCCAGTCCCTGAACGAGGAAGGTTTCAAAGTTCTTGGTGAAAAGAAAGGGTTCACAGAATCTCACACGATAGTTGTTGATGTCAGGGCTCAGGGTGGTGGAAAGCAATCTGCTGAACTTCTGGAAAAATGCAACATAGTCCTGAACAAGAACCTCCTTCCATGGGATACAAGCAAGAATTCACAGGATCCCAGCGGTCTTAGAATTGGAACTCAGGAAGTAACACGTATAGGCTTCGGGAAGTCAGAAATGAAGGAAATTGCAAAGATAATGGGCGACCTCTTGATTAGGCATGCTGATCCTGAAAGTATCAGGTCGAGGGCTGAGACGTTAAAAAGTAATTTCCGCGAAATAAAGTACTGCTTTGGAAAACATGAGGCATATAAGTACATTGAAATCATAAAGATGTAAAAATGGAAAAAGCAATTAGGAAAATCCAGGTTATTATTTTCCGGAAAAACCCGAACATGGAGATACTCATGCTGAAAGTGATACCTGAGAGAGGAGGATTCTGGCAGTGCGTGACAGGTAAGGTTGAGGAAGGCGAGGAAGAAATGGATGCCGCGTTCAGGGAGGTCAGGGAAGAAACCGGTATATCAGGCGATAAGGTCAAGCATGTTCTGAAAGATATCTATTCATTTGAATACCTAAAAAACAATAGGAAAATTCATGAGACTGTATTTGGATTTGAGGTATTTCCAGACATTGAGATTGATACGACCAAAAATGTCTATACGGAACACACTGAATATGCCTGGTTATCGCCCGAAAAAGCTATTGAGACATCATCATTCGATTCACAGAAACAATCTATCCTTCATTTGCTAAATTATGGGAAATGAATAAGTTATATAATTGATTTTGAGAGAATGAAGACAGATGGATAGTTTTGACAAAGACCAGGCAATAAAGGAATATCTGGGAATAAGCGGGTCACCTGCTAATTTATCTATTTCCGGACCGAATCAGATTCCTGGAATCATTGGCGATATAACCTCGTTTTCCGGAAAAAACATGCGGATTGAGGTCATAAGGTCTTCAGATAAGCAGGATCTCAAACTACCCTTTATTCGCTTTACGAAAGGCTCATGGATATGGGTTATAAAATAAACCTTTCAAAACAGATTCCTGGAGATTATAAAGCACCGGGAGGAAAGCGTGTTATCTTTTTTATGAGGAATACATTAATCTGAATGATCCTTTTGTTGTCTCAAAATTAAGAGATCTCCTTTCTGGTAGATATAAGGTACCAGGGAAGGGAGTGACTATAGTTTTGGGATTAACGACCGGCACTTACGCTCTCCTGTCAGAGAAGAGGGTGCGAACGAATGATGACCTATTTTCCTGGGATCAGTCACGAATTCAAACGGCACCTGACGAAAAGACCAAGGTTCTCGGGTTTGGTCTGGTTCTTCTTTCTATCCCCATGATTATCACTTGGTTCGGTATCCTGTCTGATCTCTATTCACTTATTGCAGGTGATTTCATCAGATGGTTCATACTCGTTGATACCGCGACCGGACTTTCTCTGGTATTATTTGAATCATTCAAACATAATGTATCAAAAAGGGAATTTGTCTATGCTGCAGGGCTACTTTTTCTTTCCATAAATATCGCCGCCTATCTCCTCCAGCCATCCTATTCAATATCAGACTATTTTGGCAATGTAAACTTCCCTCTTTATTTTGTGAGCTCTGGCAGTTATCCTGTAATTGAAAGGAAAATTCTTGCAAATTTTGAGATAATCATTGTTGCGATAGTAATAATTTCCCTTATACTGCCTTTCTTAAGGAAAAAAACTTATTTTTTTCTCTCCGTAGCAATAGCGGCCACCAGTATAGCGATTGTTTCAGATATGCTGATTCAAATCGGTGATCTGCCATTTACCAATCCAAGTATCCCTCAGGTGCTGTTGATCAGCTCCGAGAATCTTTACCCATTCTTCACAACAACCTATTTTCACCTGAATCCATATTTTGCAATCAGCATCAACGGATATGCTTATTATTACCCAACCGTGCTGACTTTTCTTGTTTTTGTTTTTACTATTTTATCAAATCTCGTTTTCTCTCTTGTTTATTTTTCCGCAGGAATCAGAATAATTTGGGCAGAGGAATTAAGATCTAACAGAATAAGCTGATCATTGTGACTTCATGGCCATAATACTATCATATTTGCTAAACCATCAGACTAATAGGGTTTTAGTGCTTGATTATAGCTAATTTTCTATACCAAACTGCAATTGCCAGCATTGAATGGGAAGTATTTTCTTTACAGTGATCGCGAGTGGCAGTCAGGGGAATTCAACCCTGATACACGATGAAGATACTTACACCCTCATTGACTTCGGTATTTCATTCAGAAGATATAAGAGCAGATTTCAGGAAGAGAAATTTTTCCCTTCGAGCTTGAATCTCTTTATCACGCATGAGCATTCTGATCACACATCCGGTATACAGGTTCTGTCGAGACAGTTGCCGGTGGATATCTATTCCAGGAAAAAGACATTGATATCTCTGGGCCTGGATGAAAGTTATTCTATCTCTCATAAAGCTACTATTGGGAACTTTGAATTCAACGCTATTGGGGTATCACATGATGCTGCTGACCCGGTTGCTTATGTAATACGATCCGGGAAGGCAAAAATATCGGTTATCTCAGATCTTGGTTATGTCAACGAAGATCTGATAGAGGCTGCGAAGAATTCTGACATTATCGCAATTGAGGCCAATCATGACATGGATATGCTTCTTACAGGGAGGTATGATGAAAGGCTTAAGAGGAGGATATCCGGAAATCAGGGGCACATATCGAATTTACAGTCTGCAGACGCACTATCAAGGATATGCAAACCATCCACAAGAATAATACTGACACACCTGAGCAGGGAAAATAACCGTCCTGATCTCGCCTTAAATTCGGTTTCAGGTATGCTCAAGGAAAAACGTGTTCCCTATGGATCGATCGAATGTGCCAGCCAGACTGATGGCAGCTCTACATACATCATCGATAGCGATTCGCTGCTTTCATCTGTACAGAGAAAGTGATGCATTTTATTTACCACGTTGGAATAGCGGTTTAAAGCCCCGTAGTGTAGTGGCCAAGCATACCGGACTTTGGATCCGTTGACGGCAGTTCAAATCTGCCCGGGGCTGTGAGAACATGATATATATCATTGGAAGAGACAGGCGGACTTTAGCTATAGAGAGATCGATGACGATCAAAGAGGCGGCAAAAATGATCGGCGTCAGGGAAGCCTCTGTCGTTTTCCTAAAAAACGGCCGGCCTGTCACATCAGATGAAGTCATAGAGCCTGCAGATGAGATAAAGTGCTTGGAGATATTTTCAGGCGGCTAATCGTTAAAAATTGTCCTCCCAAGGTATTTCCTGACTATAATCAGTTTACCTGCCGATTTACCGGGGTTTGTGATCCTGATCTCTTCCTTCAGCCTGTTTAGATGCGCACCGATATCCTTTTCCTTGATTGCGGACATAATATATGATTCGAAATCCCTCTCCTGTTTAATTTCAACAGCAATTCTATCACCAACGATAAAAGGTCCTCTCAGGTTTTCCCGATCCTTCCACATTTCGAGAAAGTTATGAGTCTGAGACGAATATGCCGGAGGCCCGTAATGCCTGGTGACTCCAGATCTTTGAAAGGTTTCGAGTTCAATAAGAATATTAATCCGATCTGTAACAAGAATCTCAGTATCTATTGGATGAAAGCCACCTGCCTCGGACATAGAAAAAATGACTTTCCTCATCTTCTGCACCTGAGGGATCAGGATATCATCCATAAGGTCTGGTTTTGGCAACGATATTATCCTGTACACTGTCCCCCTTTCATGACTTCTTACATTTTCAGTCTCTTGCCTGCTGAAATAACGTTCGCTCTTTTCTATCAGATATTCCCTGCTGAGTACCCTGAACCGTGACAGGTTTTCAAGGCTAACTGCAGCCGCTGCATTCCTTGATGGATCAACTGGATCCACAACGATAAGGGGAGATTCATCCTTCACATTGTTATTTCCAAAAGAAACCACGAGGTTCCTGTTTGATGACGCAAAGAATTCAAGGACATTTTCCAGATTGCCAAACCGGATGACAAGCAGCTCGCAAACATAACCCGAAAAACCGGATCGATAAATTTCGGATCCATAGAGACCGAGTGACTTGAGCATTACCTTCAGAAGGACAACCCATTTCCTCTTAGCGCCGTCTATATTTTCAACAACCCACCTTGTATGGAGCGGGCTGCGATCAACTGCACTCTTCACCCTGTCTCCCAACTTTATCCTGTAGCATGGAACGATGTCAATCTTGTGCCCCTCTAGATAACCAAAAACATACGGATGTTCAGCATATTTTTCCTTTGCATCAGGCAGGACCCTGTGACCGATTTCAAGACCATGTTTTACTATTTCATCCCTAGTGAAACTCTGCGGAAAAACAATGAAAATATCTATGTCTCCGCCTTTCAAATTTGTACCCTTGGATGTGGAGCCAACGAGCTCTACTTCTGCGCTGATTCGCTTTTCCTGGAGAATTTTAATAATACTTGCCTTTGTCGTTCCTACGATGTTCTTAACTTTATCTTCCTCTGCACTGTCAGGAACGTTTTTCCTGTATATTGAATCATAGTCCAGAGAAGACGACATCTATTTCGATGATAGATCTATAATTGCCTGGGCGACTTCTCCGCCTGTCTTCTTCAGGGCTTCAATCGCTTTTGCCCGGTCAACCCTGGTTTGGTCTATCACGAGTTTTATATCCTCTTCCGTGAATGGTAAGACCGGTTCCGTTGAGGTTGTTTTTGTTGTTTCCTTGAACGCACCTGCAATCTGAAAATACTTCTCTCCCTGTGCCTCGATCAATGTAACCTGTGGATTCTCAATAACATAATTTTTCTGGGCGCCTTCCATAATTATCTTCTTTATATCAGTCATGTCAGTAGACTTAATGCCCATCTGTGCCATCATTCTCCTGACTTCCCGTGAATTCATCCTACCCGGCATCATATTATAAGAAATGCTTAAAAAGAGATAAACTTATTTTTTTATTGCTTTGTAATCTTAGGATTGCTGATTAAGAATGTTGTCAAAAGCAATGATATAGCTGCCGGTATAATCGCAGAAGCAAATCCCAGTGAAAAAGAAATTGAAAAGAACTCATAGGAAAAAAGTGGTGCCAAAATAATAAAAGGGAGAACTAAAATCTGGGAAGATCTCTTGACAATCTGCTGATCGCCTGAATCAAAGGCAGAATATACATAGTTCTTGGCACCCTCCTCGAAAAGACCAACGGACGACAGGATCAGGAGTGCAAGGAAAAGGTCAATTACTGAGACTGCAAGAGAAAGAATCAGGAATGCGATTATAAAAACGGCTGATCTGACGAAATAAGAGGAAATGAAAAATTTTCTTGACCGAATATGCTGCCCGGCGAATCTGAATATAACATAGGAAAGCGCTATACCAGCAAATATCAGGAATGATGATTTTGCTGAGTTAATCAATGTGTATGAATAATACGGTAGATAAATCAGGATGGACCATGCCGCAAATATGAAAAGTATATCAATAAGAATCGTGGCCAGAAAGAATGCCTTCCCCCTTATCTTCCCAAGCATCTTTAACGGTGCAAGCGATTTATTGACTGTTACAAATAGAGGATCCTGCTTTGGTTTTATTTTACGCACAAAGAACCTGTAAATCTCTATAAACAAAAATAGAGTTCCAAAGAAAAGAGCAATATATTCAATCAGGTTGATTATTCCGGCATAGTGAATTCCATAAAAAGACGTTATCAATAGACCCACAGGCGCCGAGAGAGTGCCCAATGCCAGTGCATTCCTCCTGCTGATCCTGATCGATGAACTGCTAAAATCTTCTGAAATTTTTGAGTTAATGGAAACGATTGCAGCCGATAGGGACAGACCCATAAGAACAGATACAAAATAAATGCCAGTTATTTTTGAAGTATTCGAGAAGACGTAAAGAGACCACGCAAGTAACAAAAAAGAGGCAGGTTCAACGAAATTGCGGTATTTCGAATAACTTACAATACCTACCGGAATCCTCGCAAAAATATATATGACCAGAAAGATAAAAAATACAATTCCAAGGCTGAAATAACCTAAAGATAGAACGTCTATTTTAAGTGATAACGCAACATAAAGAATAGATATTGTTCCGCCAGACATAGAGGACAATATATATGGCTGCACTAAGTCCCTTCTCTTTCTTGGTCTCCTGAGAACTCTCGAATTCTGCATTAACCCTGACAGTTATGCAGCATCAAATATTATACTTCGTAAATTTCATCACATTTGATGACAGGCATTTGGTTACTTTCAGAACCGAAATGATTGCAGCAGAAAAAACTGCAAAGAAATTATATAAAGATTTAACATAGGTGCTGGGTACTGCCGTGGTAGCTCAGTTGGGAGAGCGCCAGACTGAAGATCTGGAGGTCGCTGGTTCGATCCCGGCTCACGGCATATTCTCGAAAGTTCAATGCCTTACTGCTTGTAGCAGTTTCCCTAAAATTTTTCATATATTATTATTACTATGTAAGTTCCTCTTCTTATATTCAATCGCACCATACATGTATGGTGAATGTTATGGCTGCCTCATCTTATATCAGTTCATCGAATCATTACACTGGACTATATTCAATTATTAAAAAACTTAAATCAGATATCTCATCAGGTCTCTTTTCTACATATAATAAAAAGATGACACATAGATTTGATGGCACCTGTATTCCAAAAGCGTTTTTTGAACTGGAAAAAACTGCAGAAAAATCAAACAAATCTCTTGATCGTAAAAGTAGCACAAATGATTCAATTTGCGTTCAGGCGGAATCTGAACAGCTGAGACATTCACGCAAATATACTGGTGAAAAACACGCATTAAGCCCTGTAAAACGAACAGGCACACTGAAACTGACTGGAGTGCGTAAATTGGAAACGTACGAAAAAGCGTCCTTTGATTTTGTCGGCAGCGAATTACTGAAGGAGTCCACTGTTCCAATTTCAGTGATTTTGTTAATGCCTGCAGAACAGGGATTGGTCGAATCAGGCCGTGATCACTATGATGAATTTAATAGAGATCATAATTGAATTCCTTTCTATAATGCTTGCCGGAGTATTCTCCGGTTTCCTTGGTTCCCTGACAGGATTAGGTGGAGGAACAATACTAGTTCCAATGTTAACTTTGTTTTATGGAATACCGATAATATTTGCCACAGGAGCGAGCCTGATATCTACCATAGCCACTTCTGATGGCTCAGCAAGTGCATATACCAAGGAGAAAATAGCCAATGTAAACCTTAGTATAAGTTTAGAGATGGCAACTACTGGAGGTGCAATAGTCGGTTCTTTTGTTGCGATTTATATGTATGCCCATTCACTTTCCTGGGTTGTATACATAACGTTTGGTGCCGTGCTGTTATTCTCCCTATACCCGGCAGTAAAAAAGATTCACAGTGAAATTCCCAAGAAATCGAAACCCGACTGGAGTACCAGATTCTTTAAATTAACTGGAAGTTACTTTGATGAGCATTTAAAGCGAACTATAAAATACCAGGGTTCAAGGTGGTACCTCGGAGAAACGATCATGTTCTTCGCAGGGTTTTTCTCCGGCCTACTTGGTATTGGAAGTGGGGCATTGAAGGTACTTGGAATGGATTGGGCACTAAACCTGCCGATGAAGGTCACAACAACTACGAGCAATTTCATGATAGGAATAACTGCCGCAACCAGCAGTACGATCTACTGGTATGCCGGATTTATTCAGCCAATGATTGCAGCGGCAACCGCTCTGGGAGTTCTGGTTGGCGCATACTATGGATCGAAGGTTCTTGTAAAGATATCGAACGAGGACATACGCCTGATATTTTTTTCCATTCTCATCTTCCTTGGTCTGGACATGATTTTCAGCGGATTGAACAAGATCAACATAGTTCTAGTGAATTCTGTATTCCAGTTTTCGGTTGCAGCAACCATAGCTGTTATGACGATAATCCTCCTGTTCTTTCATAATAAAAAGGCGGTAAAGAGGAGGCATGGCAAATGAAAAACTTTGACGACACAATAATTATCAGTCATTTCTTGAGAGGTGGTTCAATCCTCAGCGTCATATTCATTGTCACCGGGGTCGTATTGTTATTCATAAGGAATGGGGGAGACGGGTTTACACTGCAACAGATTGCAAGTTACTCTTATTCCATGTTGCATGGCATAGACTCAAAGAACATACCAACTGGATACATTATTCGTGGCCTTTTCCAACTGGACGGGATATATTTTATAGCATTTGGGCTGTGGTTGTTGATATTTACATCAATCAGTGTGGTGATTGTCAGGCTTGTTTGGTTTGCAATTGGAAAAGATATAAAATTTGTTATAATCACGCTCATAGTCTTATTCAATCTTTTCTTTGCGATGCTCGCAGTACCGTCGTTGCTTTGAGGTTTTTATTTGTTCACTTCTCTTTTTAAAGACACGATCTTTGTTTAAAAGATTTCTCGGGTGTTGCATGATAGGATCTTAAGGATAAGTAAGAACAAGGAGAGGCAGATGCATCCAAGATTTTAAATAAATATGGTTATCAGAGAACAATCTTATTTATAATTAAATTCTGATGTTATAAAATTCCCTGAATGCAAGAGGTGTAAACGAAGCTATGCATACAATTGTACCTATAAGGTAGAATCCTCCCTGGAGTGTTATTAACCGAATCAGTACCCCGCCAATAGTTCCGGAAAGGAACATTAAACTTATACCGAACGTTTTGATGGTTCCGCTTACTCTCCCCATCATTTCATTATCAACAGTTTTTATTATTGCTGTATTTATCACGACATTGATTATGCCAATGAGAATTCCAATTACAGCGGTAATCGCAAAATCCGGATATACAGACCTATTCATTCCAACAAGAAACAGAAGGCCTCCAATTGGCATGATCGTACCTATTGTATAAGTTCCTACTTTTCCCCTAACTATCGATCCAAGGATAGATCCAAAAATTACTCCCAGGGCCAGGCTCACTGCAAGCATTGTGAAATATATCGCACTTATCCTGAACTGATCCTGTATTAGATATGCCAGGAATATTCCAATGGTACCTAATGCAAGATTTATTGCAAGTACAATTATAACAAGTGCTCTCAGTCTACTGTCTTTAAAGACATAATTCAGTCCTTTCTTTATGGATGAATTGATACTATTTTCGGCAGATATATTTGTAGTCCGCTCATTTTTGATCCAAAGGATGGGTATAACTGCAATAGCAAATATAATTGCAAAGCTGTAAACTGCAAATTTTAGACCCAGTATCAAAAACACTCCGGATAACGCGTATCCAAGGCTTTCTGCAAGTGCTCCTAAACCCTGAGAAAGCGATGTCCCTGATTTGTACTGGCTCTCATCCAAAAATTGTTTAGACCAGCTTGATGATGTCGAATCCATTATGTCAGTCGACAATCCAATCACAAATGCCACGAAGTAGATTGAAAGAGTTTCAACAAGCAAATTGTCGATGAGAAAAGCTATGAACAACGCAAATATTGAAAGTACTCTGGTCGCGGACACAAGTAATGCGAGCCATTTCTTGCTCGCCTGTCTGTCTACATAGGCACCAAAGGCAAAGCTGAAGATTAGGGGTAACACTGCCATCCCATCTGCCACCCCTGCAAGGATCGACGACTTAGTCAGAAGCAACGCTATCCACAGAACTGCGATCTGAAAGCCTGCTATACCTGTTTTGGAAATTGTACCGGTCAAAACAAGAAGTCTGAAATTCCTGCCAAAATGCAATTTTTCCTGACTATTTGCATTTATTGTTTCACTCATGGATACCACTTCCGTTCGAGGTTCCGGCTGAATCCTCTGCACAGGGAATCTGCAGGTTTTTATACATAGTAAGTGTATTTACTCGTAGTAATATCATTGATACGTAAAATCTAAATTGATATATTAATTTATCCATGAATGGCTAAAAACCGCTATGAGATCCTATCTGATGTATTCAGGAATCCCACTAAATTCAGGATAATCATGCTATTGACTGAGCAGGGCAGGATGACAGTAACACAGATGTCAAAATTGATTAGTGTGAGCAAGTCCAATCTTTACCACTTCATTTCCCAAATGGTAAAGGAAGGCATTGTGCTTGAACCGGAAGTAATTCCGAAGAAGAACTATGTTGAAAAATTCTACAGGTTAAATGAGGAGATGTTTAGAGCCGAAGACCCAAAGGAGTGGGAAAAGGTTCTGGTCGGTGCAAGTAACAGTGAAATAAAGGAGGTTGTTAGTTCTGTATTGATGGGCTACTCAATGACATTAAGCTTCATTGCAGACCGTGTGGCTAAATCAGATGACTCTGAAGGAGATGATTTAAGAAAATGGTTGATTGAACAAACACCTTATACTTTGACCTATGCTGTCATGAGTAAAAAGACAAACACTAAGATAAAACCTATATTGAGGCAATTATGGCAAGCACTAATTGAATCAGGCGAAGATAAGGAATCAACGACCAATACTTCGGTGAGCAGGCTCCTCGTTGTCTTCCTTCCGATGCTGGGGAATTCAATCTAAAAGAACAGTTTCGCATGATCGTAATACCTTTAAATCCGTTCATCGAAAATCTTTATTCAGAGAGGTCTAAATCAGATCTTAGATGATTGCTTTCTCCGCAATTTGCTGTAATGCAATATAACACCGATTGTAAGACACAAAACATCCAGAATTCCTGGTTCAAAAAATGAACCCATACTTGTTAATTTATCTTCATTAGGCATCTCAATTCATGTTGAGCATTGAAGGTCTTACAGTAAGGTATAACGAACACCTGGTTCTGGACAAACTATCCTTTCTGGTTCCAGATAATTCCAAGAATGTTATAGTTGGTCAGAACGGTTCGGGAAAAACGACCTTAATGAAATCCCTCCTTGGCTTAGTTATACCGGATGAAGGTGATATGCATTATAATGGAGAGGATCTGGGATCATCTGGCAAGTATGTGAAAGTTTCATCGAATCTCCAGGAATGTTACAGGTTGCTGCCTCTTAACGTACGGGATATGGTTTCCGCCTATAGCGAGTTAAAAAACTTTGACCGAAGTATTGTTTTCGCACATCTCAATAAATTCAGGCTTAATAGAATCTCAGGCCAGAAGCCATGGAATCTGAGCACCGGTGAACAGAAGATACTTTTCTCGCTCATGGCAATGGTTGGGAGTCCAAGCCTTGTTATTCTGGATGAACCCTTCGAGAACATTGATTTTGAAAGAAAGGAGTTGCTGTTTTCAATTATTAATGCAGCATCATCAGAGATAGTTCTTTCGACACACGACAGTGGCATGCTAGAACTAATGAGGGGCTGGCAGTTGTTCCTTTTACTGTCAGGTAAACTGATTGGCCCTCTGGATCCGACTAAATTTCAACGTTACTATTTCAATTCCTCCCACCATGAGGAAAGTGCAATTGAATGGATTTCGGGGAACAGAAATTTCTCTATAAGCATTGATGAGGGGGAGATACCCCTTACCAATATTGAAAAGGTTGCTTCTATGGCGGGTAGGTTGTAGCTATGATAACCAAATATTTTGTCAAGAGTATAATCTTCAGCAGAAGGGTATGGATATTCGGTATACTCTTTGGTATTTTTCTTCTTTATATAGGATATAACCAGTCAATATCAGGTATCGGTCTATCCCGCTTTTATCAGGAAAATTACACGGCAGAATGGACCGGAATAGTCATACTTTTCCTGCTTGGAACAATATCAACAACTATAGCTCAGGTAGCGATCTACTCTTCCTCTTCTCTTCCTTACCTGTTCAAGTTCAGCCGTTTATCGCGAAGATCATATCTTTACAATATAACGATCTCTTCACTAGTTGTTGGAATATGCCTTTCTGCTGTGATCTCGATCGTCGCCACATTGATGTTCAGCTACAAATTTGGATTCATTGTCCATTCAAACAACTATCTGTCAACCTATTTCACAATTTTGCTTGGTTCGCTTTTTATGATATTCTTTGCACTTTTCCTTGTATTGCTTGTCATCAACTATCTTGGAGCAAGGACTGTAAATTACATCCAGCTTTTACCTATGCTACTGACATATGGTATCGGGATCCTGCTTCTCACAGCAAATATTACCGATCCTTACATCTATTATGTAGTGCCGTTTAATGCATATATTGTCATGTTCCAGAAAGCTTTCGACGGAAAAGAATTGCAAATCGTTTCCGCTAATATGCATCTAGTGTTTTCAAGTCTACAATATCCTTATCTCCTTTTATCTCTTTTAATCTGGATAGCATCTTTGATAATTCTTGACATACTTCTCCTTGGAAGGATAAAAGCATCCAGCCTGGAGGAAAGGTCTCAGATATGATAGAGGAAGATTCAAACGGCGCTATTGAAATGCTGAAAGCAGGTGTCAGAGCTTTAAGGTTTCAGGAATTCCTGTCCAGAAGATCCTGGGGGCTTTTCTATGGAATCTGGGCCATTGATATCTTAATAAACTTAATTGGCTCATTAGTACTCGGCAGTGCGGAGAGTTCAATACTTTCCACAATTGCAATTGTCTCAGGTTTTTGGGTTTCAACCAATGTATTCGGAAAGAGCAGAAGGGTATCAAGATACATGCATTATATCAATGGAAAAGCCGGACGAACCTCAGAGAATAAAATAGTGAGAATTTTTCTTTACCTTCTTATTATATATGTTATCGCATTTGCATTCACACTGCTGGAAATACCACATCAGAAAATCGATGCGTACATATCAGATACTGCTTTTATTATACTGATATTTGCAGCCAGTATAAGTTGCTTTTATGCGAACCTTAAAGGTCTCGGGAAACTTACAATCGAGAACCTAATCTCTTCGGCTTCATTATTCGTTGTTGGAATTATCGAGGTATCTATTCCGACAGCCCTCTATCTTGGGATGCATACATTGACCTCAATTATAGTAATTTCCTGGAGTGTGGTAATTGCTTTGTGGATGACCTCCTCACTGATATCATTCTACAGATCCTCAGAAATCCTGGGGGGGCCCGATGGAGAAAACTGATTCTTCAAATCCCGGGAGCAAATACTCCAGGATTTTTGCCTCGCTAAATGATCCAGCGCTAAAATCCTCTATAAGGTTGATGATACTCATCTCCCTTGGGATGAACAGAAAATTGAACTTCTCAGATCTCCTTAAGCTTACTGGCACCGGCAAGGGAAGCCTTCATAATCATATTTCAAGACTGGAATCAGCTGGTTACATCAAGACAACGAGGTATTCTTTTTTCTCATCTCCAAAGTTAAGGGTTGAAATAACGGAAAAGGGGAAAGAGGTTGTCCAGAGATATCTCGAAAGCATTAGTGATATCTAGTCATATGCCTTAGTTCACCTTTGGATCATACACAATCAAATTTACAAAATCCTATCAGGCAATGTAACTTGTTGCGTCTGTGTCAAATTTTGATATTATACGCATAGATGAACCGTCTCCGCCGGGAATATACCTCAATTGAGGGAATATCCTCCAAAGATCATCACTGCTCATCACGGTGGCGGGATGCTGCTTACCAAAATATGCGCTCGTGACATAAAAAGACATCCTTCTGGCTTCAGATTCATCGTAGTAACCTATTGAATGAAGGTATTCATGGATAAGAATTGTAAATATGAATGAATTAAATTCGAAATCGCTCTTTGCAATCTTCTCCATGGCATTAATCAGAAGATCGTTCATTACAATATAATTACCACCAACCTGCCAGAATGCACCCAAACCGGCTGGAAGATTGGAAAGCGCAAGTCCAAGCCCGGATCTTTCCTGCCCGGTAACAGCTTTGACCGCTTTCTTGACTATCATGAATATTGAATCATATGACATCCTTTCATTCATTGAAATTTCATTTTGGTTATTGATACCGGGGAATCGCTTATTCTTTATCTTTGCCGATATCTCTGATCCAGCAGGTTGAGATATACCTTCCCGTGATATTGCAAGAAACGTTATGTCAGATATATTTGAAAATGCGGTACTCATTTTGAACTCACAGGATTTACGCTTTTCCAGTCTGTCTTTGAAGCCGGTTTTCCCCTGAGTTTCTGTATGTAGTTATATGCAGACAATGCAGCGGTGGAACCCTGTCCAGCAGATATAACAGCCTGTTTGTACGGAACATCAGTCACATCACCTGCTGCAAAAATTCCTTCAGCTGAAGTTGCACAGTATTTATCGACAACAATCTCCTTATCAGCGTTTAACTTCACGATATCCTTGACGAAATCTGTTTTTGCAATATAACCCATTTCAACGAAGATTGCATTTGTTTCAATTTCCTCTGCAATTTCCCCATTTTGCTTTCTGAGCGAGATTGAATTCACAACCCTGTCTCCCTTTATCTCCCCGACCTTCCTGCTGAATGATTTCTCTATCTTTTTGTCTTCCTTCACAGAATTCACGAGATCTTCGTCTCCACGCAGATCGTTTGTAGGGAGGATCAGGTTGACCTTGCTTGCAACACCCGACAGGTAAACAGCAGCCTGGAGTGCATGATCGCCCGCGCCTGCTACTGATACATTCTTTCCCCTGAAAATCGGACCGTCACAGACGGCGCAATAAGAGACGCCTTTTCCCCTGAATTCCTGTTCACCTGGAACCCCAAGGTCCCTTGGTGTTTTGCCGAAAGCCAGTATGAGGGCTGTTGCGCTGAATTCCGCTGTGGTTGTTGATACAATTTTCTCTTCCTTTCTATTCTCAATGGACTTTACCTCATCGTAAAGGAATTTAGCACCATACCTGGCAGCCTGTTCCTGGAATTTTGTCATCAGCTCAAAACCACCTATCTGATCAATGCCAGGATAATTCTGAATATCGTTTGTTAGCAGAGCCTGCCCACCGATATCCTTTGTAATCACCAGTGTTGAGAGACCCTGCCTTGAAGAATATAGCGCTGATGTAAGCCCAGCTGCTGCGCCACCAATAATCACAACGTCGTATTTTTCCGTATCCTACACTCTCACAGGTATTCCTTGACTCTCTGTTCTATGACCGGTCTGGGAGCTGCACCAATCATGGTGTCAACCTGTTCACCGTTCTTGAAGAACATTATGGTTGGAATGCTGCTTATCATGAATTCGCTTGACACTGCAGGGTTGTTGTCAACATTGAGTTTTCCTATAGTAACTTTGCCTGCATAGTCCTTTGCAAGTTCTTCAAGCACAGGGGAAACGTACCTGCATGGTCCGCACCATGGTGCCCAGAAATCGACTATCATGTAAGGTGTTTTCTTCACCATTTCATGGAAGTTATTATCACTAAGGTCAACAGGCTTGCCATTTCCCGCAACTTTCTTTTGAATTTCCTGCGCCATTCTCTCTTTTATCTTTTCAGTTTCTTTATCCGTTACCATTTCTTCACATCCATTGGATTCAGAGTATCATTATTCAACACTCTTAATTGGTTATTGCTATTAGATATATTAGTATTTTGTAGTATTGCAAATACCATGCAATACCTTATATCCTATTTTGCAATAACATATTATGTCTGATCTCTGGAGGCTGTCAAGCAAGTCAGCCTGCTGCCACGATCTTCTTTCAAACCTCTTTGATCTTACTGATACAGATCTCGAGGTTTTTTTCATTCTGGTAGATCATCCTGCAATGACCATAGACCAGGTCTCTGAGCAGTGTGATAGGCATCGATCTACTGTTTTTAAGATACTGCAGAAACTCGAGTCAGCGGGCCTGGTGACAAGAGAGACAATATCAATCAGATCTGGCGGTTATTATCATGTTTACAGTATACTTGAAATTGACGATCTTGATCGCCTTATAGAGGAGAGGACAGATTCGCTGATAAAATCCATAAGAAACAGGGCCAGGGAATTTTCCTCTGATATCAGGAAAAATGCATTGAATATGCATCAGGGCAGGCAAAATTAAATATCTTGTTTTAGAATGATTGAAGGATATATTGTCAAAGAAATTAGTTGTTTTTGCCTCTGGAACCGGGACTACGTTTGAGTTCCTCGCTGAATCAGTTAAACTTGGTCAAATTGATGCCAATATTGTAGCATTGTTCTCGGATCGCCCAAAGAGCGGCGCTGTGGAAAAGGCGGGCAGATATGGAATAAGAGTATACATAATCAAACAGAATGGGCTGGAAAATATAGCAGACGAAATTAATTATTCGCTGAACCAGATAAACCCAGACCTGATAATCCTGGCTGGCTATAACCGGATTCTTCCGGAGAAGATCGTCGATTCCTTTCCCTTGAGAATTATTAACACACATCCATCCCTTCTACCTTGCTTTGGCGGACATGGGATGTATGGCCTCAATGTTCACAGGGCAGTTATAGAAAGCGGTGCAAAGGTTTCCGGGTGCACTGTGCATTTTGTCAATCGGAATGTGGATGAGGGCCCGATTATAGATCAGTCGACAGTGGAAGTAAAATATGACGATACTCCTGAGGTTTTGCAGGAAAGGGTGAAGAAGGAGGAAAAGATAATTTTGATCAGGGCGGTAAACAACATCCTCTTGAAAAAAATCCATGTTTCAGGAAAAAGGGTCAGTTTTTCATAAAAAAACTGTCCTGTTTGGATACTGAAAAGAATTTCACCATCGACGATAAGCAATATGGTATTGCTATGAAAGTTCCAATGACTGACCAGAGTACCAGGAGTATGATGAATCCAATTGACGATGGAAATGCGATCAATAGCCCTGCCACGTCATTAAGGAAGAAGTGCAGCAATATATCCATATACACTCCAAATTTAAGATAACCCACGGCCAGGATCAGTGCCCCCACGAAAACTGGGAGAAGCTTACCCCAGCTCCATAGGCCAAAGAATACGTGTGCATAGGCAAAAAACTCACTTGTGACAATGATCATGGTGAAATCAATATATTTATTTGCTCCGCCATACCTTTTCCTCATGTAGCCTGGTGACAGGATATAAAGGCCAAAGGCCTTCAAAGAATTCATTTCAAATGGCTCTCCGTTTTCAGAGCGTCCTTTCTTCCGGGCGTAAAGGATAAACGGAATAAATGTCGTAATTCCAATCGGCAGGATCCTAAAACCTAATTCTTCTGCGAAGGGTGCGTAAATGAGATTCAAAAAATAACTGTAGATATTGAAGGCACTGCCAGTAGTTGTTACCACGGGGCCACCAATAGGAATGTTAAGACTGCTCTCTACTAAGATGATAAAGGCACTCAGTATAAACAGAAGCGGGGCCATCATACCAAAAAAACCGTTTGGATTATCGAACGGCCTCACGTGAGAATTAAAAGCAAATCCGACCGCCCCCGTGAAAACTGCATACATAATTACTATTATGACAACAATACCAAACAGGTTTACACCCGGTACTTCGAATAGAAGCAGGAGGAAATAGAAATATATGTCATCATTTCCTGTTATGATCCGGTTTAATGGAATTCCTCCGAAAAATAGGAGGTATGATGCAGATAAGATAAGCATCACAGCAAGGAAAATGTAAGTTATGAAAAGAAGGAATGGAATAATATGCCACTGTTTTTTTCCCTGAACAGGTGTATAGTGGTCACTCGCTTTTTCATTCCCCTGGTACTGTCTAACTGGATTATTGGGTGAGAATGACAATATAACCTCAATTGGTCAAGATATAATAGAATTACGAATATATTTCACGAAGATAAGATGAATCAGTCTGCCAGAACAAACTTGTAGCCATACTGTATGATTCCTGCTTTCCCATCCTCCCTTACCTTCCTGAATACTGCCTTGACACGTTTTCCAAAGTCAATTTCCTTTGGATCTGAATCTACGATCTGCGCAGTTATAACAGGACCTTCATCAAGCTTTACAAGAGCCATGACATACGGTCTCTGCCTCATGAAGGCTGGCGGGACATCATGCACAACGGTGAATGATACTATCTCGCCCTTTCCTGAGAGGGTAACCTCATTCATTTTTCCTATGGAATCCCTGTGGCATGTTGGGCAGACGTCCCTGGGTGGAAAATATATGTTGTTGCAATGTCCACACTTCACTGCAACAAGCCTGTATCTATGATTTGACTCCCTCCAGAATCTTGAAAGCTCACCCATTTCAATCCCCTCCTAATATATGCACTACAGATGTTGATCCACTAATTGACATACTGTGCAGAAGGGCATTCTTTGGTGACTTCACCTGTCTTTCCTTCGCCTTCCCCTTAAGCTGCTGTACTGCCTCAACGAACTGGCCAATCCCAGTGGCACCGAATGGGTTACCCTTCGCTTTAAGTCCGCCTGATGGGTTTACCGGTATGCTTCCATTCAATTTTATATCCTCATAAACCAGCTCTTTTGCCTTCCCCTTTTCAGCAAAACCAAGATCTTCAAGTTCAATCAATCCATATATGCTGTACGAATCATGTATTTCAGCTAATGATATATCCGAAGGTTTCAGCTTGCTTCTCTCAAATGCTTTCCGGGCTGCAATAACCGTGGAATCAAACCTGTAGAATGATTTCCTGCTGTGCAATGCCAGATAATCCTGAGAAATTGAGGATGCAGCAATTTTTATACCCTCAAGCTTGTTCTTTTTTACATACTCCTCTGAAGCAAGGACAAGAGCGGCTGCGCCATCGCTAGCCGGGCTGCAGTCCATAAGATTCAAAGGTTCGGAAACAAGTGTTGAGTTCATAGCAGCCTCAAGCGTTAGTACGTTCCTGTAGTGTGCATCAGGGTTCTTAGACGCGTTCAGGTGATCGTTTACCGATATCATGGCGAGGGACTCCTTATCGACCTTGAAATCACGCATGTATTTATTGCAGACAAGAGCAGCAATAGCAGCCGGTGTAGCCCCGAAAAACCCCTCCCATTCACTGTCAAGAAGAGTGCTTGTTAGATCAAGCATCTCTGATCCATATATATCGGTGAGCTTTTCCACACCACCGACCGCAGCAACACTGTATTCTCCAGATTTTATGCCAAGATAAGCCTCCCTCACTGCTGCACCACCTGAAGCTGTCGATGCCTCAATTGACAGGGCTGGCACATTAGAATGTGCTATACCGGCAAAATCTGCTATCAGGCTGCCGATATCGCTCTGCGAGCTTACGGCTGCACCCAGCGTATTGCTTCCATACAATACCTCAATGTCCTTAGAATAAATACCGGCATTTTCAATTGCTCTCAATCCAGCTTCAGTGGCAAGCTCCCTTAAAGATCTGTCCCAGAGCTCACCGAACTTGGTCTCTCCAGCGCCTATAATATACACATCACTCAATGTTATCACCAAAAACTATCTTCTTCTTGAATTTAGCATAAATCGCATAATCCAGCCATGTGACCTTGCTAAGCATTTCCTTGATGGTCGCTTCGCTTTTTCGGTCCATTTTCTCTATCTCATCTGTTACGGTTAAATCAAAGGCATCCGAGCCTGCTCCAGACCCAAAGGAAACTGCCAGAATTCTGTCTCCAGGTTCAGCTATATCAAGAACTGAGGAGAGGCCAGTCATCATAGCAGCAGAATATGTATTACCTATCTGGGGCGTTAAAAGGCCATCCTTGACCTGGTCGTCAGTGAATCCCAGCTGCTTGGCAGCCCTTGTCGGGAATTTGCCATTTGGCTGGTGAAATATTGCGTAGTCATAATCCTTTGATGTCATTCCTACTTTCTCCATCATCATTTTCGCGGCGGTTAATGTGTGCTTGAAATATGCTGGTTCACCAGTAAATCTTTCACCGTGAGTTGGATACGCTTGCCCCTCCCTTCTCCAGAAATCCGGGGTATCTGAGGTTACTGACAGTGTTTCATTTATCTCTGCTATTACTTTTTCCTTTCCTAATATGAAGGCAGTGCCACCCGCGGAAGCAGAATATTCGAGCGCATCACCAGGCGCCCCCTGTGATGTATCAGATCCGACTGCCATTCCATATTTGATATAATCCGAATCAACCATTGCGAGTACATTCTGCATTCCAGCCGTTCCGGCCTTGCAGGCAAATTCGTAATCTGCAGCAAACAGACTAAAGTTGACTCCAAGGGCAGATGCAAGAATAGTAGCAGTTGGCTTGACAGCGTAAGGATGAGATTCAGACCCGATGAAAATTGCACCAATATCCTTTGGGTTGATCTTTCCACGGTTGACTGCCTTTCTTGCAGCTTCAACTGAAATCGTCGCAACATCCTCGTCTGGAGCTGGAACAGATTTACTCAAAATATATATTCCATTTCTTATGTTATCTGGGTCTTCTCCCCAAACCCTGGCTATTTCATCTGGCTTGATCCTGAATTTGGGAATATAAGAGCCATACGATACTATCCCTGACAATTAAACACCTTTAGGGGATAACACCATTCTGTATAAATAAATTAACGAATCAAAACTCGGCAATTGTCGAATATATCCTTAACTGTAAATTGCATGGCATGAAATTTCCAAATTTGATATCCAGTATTTTTTGTTATTAAGCGATGGAAAAGTCAACGCAGTTAAAAATACTATGGGTCCAAAGCATACATGACAGTGCAGGTTAAGAATATGGTAAATACTTTATCTGAAAGATCAGATATATATAGATATTGCCGATAGCGTTTAACCGGTGAAAATATGGATGAACTTACTCCAAACGGTAAAAAAGTTTACGATGCAATGAAAAAGATTGGCGCATCATCTGAGGACAAAATGAAGACGGCAGATGATATTATGAAGGCAGCCTCTGTAGGCAAGGCCATAGTAGCTGCGGCTCTTCAGGAGCTCACCAACAAGGGTTTTGCCAAGAGAGTCGCAAGACAAAAGAGCGCAGGCTATTTTTTGACTAAGTAATTCTTTTTTCATTTTAAATTCGCTCAATATAATTCTATATAAAATGTAAAAGATGCTTCTTAATCGCTTCTCATTGTAGATATTACTGTCGATTCATATGGACTTTTGGAACGTTTTTCGATCGCAAAGAAATATACTTTATTAAACTTGTTCTGATCCAGAATGTTTCTTGATATTCAAATATAAAACGGCAAAACCCACTATACTCGCATGCCCGATCCAAATGTATTATATCTCTCCTGATGAAATATTACATTCAAGCACACTTGGAATTGACGCCACCAAGGGCTGTTATCAACTGGATAGTGGCATCCTCAATCGAAGTGTAAGTACTGAGATGCGAATAGACGGTTGAAGGTAGTACAGAGCTTGACAGAGAAGGATACATGAGCCAGAAGTGAACATATGTACCATCCGGTCCGGTCAATATTACCATTGTGACTAAATGCCCAGATAGCTCAGCTATCGGTTGACTCTGGTTTTGCTCGTTCACCTGTGTTTCCCATTTCTTCGCGACCTGGTAAACGCTGTTCGGAAGATTATTCTGCAAAAAGTTTAGACCAAAGCTGATCCTGTCATTATTCGCAATTGGCTGGTTTGTTATGGATCCAGTCAGCGTCTGATTGTATACATACAGGGAAGTGAAATTGAATGGAACTCCGCCGTAGCTGAATGGTATAGTCTCCCCCTTCTCACCCATTGCGGAACCTGATGAGTTGTTAAGAAACAACAGACCTGGAGTGCCGGCAATTGATTTATGTAAAACAACATCAGAGGTTATGTTTCTTGTTCCATTGATAAGACTGTATAAGACCCATGAATTATCCGCGCCTATCGGACATCCATACCACGATATGAAATAAACTGCATTCTGAGAATCGTTCAGGAGATCACTGCTTGATACCTTGTAATACTCTGACAGAGGCAGAGTCTGCTTTGGTTTCTCAAGAGCTGGTATCTCGAAAGCAGAAACTATTACAATAACTACAATAACCACTGCAATAATAGTATACAGGTATTTCTTTCCTGCAGCCATGAGAAAGTAATCTAAATCGGTATATATATTCATTACGATATACGCAAAAATTCCATTGTCCTTATTTTGACTTAAATTCAGGTTCCGTTAGAGTATTCAAATTCTATTCTATCTTAATTGTGGCGGGGCGCCTCCTCTATAGATACTTCGCATAATCCAGGTATGCAGGTACCTCCCAAAAACATTAAAATTTGAATGCTTATAAACCATTTCTGCTTAAATACCAACTGTAACCAAAAATTAGCCGAAAGGTAATTATATTAAACTTTCCTATTCGTAAACGTATCAGAATACGATGAAAACTTTAATACTTAACGTGGACAGGGATAACGATTATGGGGACAAGGCGCAAATCGAGGGGCCGGTAATTGGTTATTCTGAATGCTACGCGGCCGCTGTTAAACTTGTCAGCATAGACCCGGAAGATTCTGATGCAAATGCATTATTCGGGGCACTTAAGATATATGAGGATATGAAGAAAAACGGTGAAGACGTAGAGATCGCGCTTGTAACCGGTGATAATGAAGTTGGTTCAAAATCCGACATGATGATTGCAGCCCAGCTGGACGAAGTTCTTGCAAGCGATCAATTCGACGACCTTATCCTCGCTACGGATGGTGCTGAGGATGATTACATAATGCCCCTAATTCTATCAAGAATTAAGGTAAAGTACGTCAAGCACATTATAGTGCGGCACAACCAGAACATTGAGTCTATCTATTATTACATCGTGAAGGCGCTCAAGGACAAAAAAATTGCAAATAAATTTCAGGTTCCGCTGGGACTTGTTTTTCTTACTTATGGGGTTGTAGCTCTTTCTGTAATAATCTTTAATCTGATATCTTCAAGAAGCATAAACTCCATCGGTGGGCCAGGATCTGCGGCTCTTACCTTCGTTTCTTTCATACTTGGCGTTTACTTCATTGAAAGGGCATTCGACCTTGGGGAGCGTGGTTTAAAATTCGTGAAGTCAATCCGTCAGTATGCTGAGGACACAAGAATTTCTTTCGTGTCGTACATAATAGCCTTTTCTCTGGTTTTTGCCGGTATTGCATCCAGCTACGTCATAACAATATCGACGCCACATCCCCTCCTTGACTCACTTCTCCTGTTTGTGTCTTATTTCACATGGTGGTTTTACGGTGCAATCCTTGCCAGGGAGGGTGGCATAGCTGTTGAGATGCTCGTAAATGGAAAAACAGGAATTGGTAGAAACATTTATGCGCTTCTTTTCTCGCTTTCTGTGGGGTTCATCGTTTATGGTATGATAAATTACATAAGGTATGTATTAAGATACATATCCTTCGGGTCTGCGGTCGTGAACATTTCTCTCCTGATCCTAGGTCTGGTCCTTGCTGTCTCATCTTCGATAGCTCATCGTTATTATGCTGAGACCCACAATCTGGGTTCAATAGGAAACATCCAGAAAGACATTTTCAATGGAAAATAGTTGTATCTATCCATCGGGTCTGGACAAAAAACTGCTTAGCGAAATTGAAAAAACAATGCAGAAGATCTTCAGCCAACTGGCTATAGACAGGTACCTTGATTATCAGTCATCGGTGCTATTATGCAGGATGCTTCAAAGCGCGAGGAGGAAACTTCCGGATCTATCAAATTTTATTGGTAAATCCTCTGTCATAATCGGGCCTTACAATCTATCAGGAAACAGGCCGAAAATTGATCAGGGGACAACTGTAATCGTTGCAGGGAGTTCAGTTGAGAGTTATAATCTGCCTGAACCACCTGCTTTCATAGTAACAGACCTCGATGGAGATACGGAGAAACTTTTTTCATATTCGGGAAGTGGCTCAACGGTCGTGTTGCATGCGCATGGCGACAATATCCATAAGATCATTGAATACTTCTCAGAAATCAAGGGACCAATAATTCCATCCTGTCAGGTATACGATCATGCGCCTGTCAATAACTTTGGCGGTTTTACGGATGGTGACAGAAGTGTCTTTTTTGCCAATTTTCTCGGATCTCCGAAGATTGATGTATATGGTTTTAACCTTGAGGATCCTATAGCAAAGTCAAAGGACCTGCTGGAAATAAAGAGAAAGAAACTTAAATTTGCAGGTGAATTAATTGGCTTCCTGGAGGCATACAGATCTAGGATCTATGGCGATCAAAATATTATTTTTCACCCATGATCCCGCCATCTCTGTACCTTGTGGGGAAGTTGACGCTATCCATCTTTAAGCATGCCTCGATATCGTCTGAAAAACCCATCATTCTCAGCCTTTTGGCACCATTGCAGTTTCTGACTCTGTCAAGTGTTTCCTCTGGATCCGTGTGCCTTCCCTCAATTTCCTCTTTCAGGAAATTGGCATAGATCTCATCCTCAACGGCAGCTCCATCAGGTCTTCCTGACATGAAGAGACTGATGTCTTCATTAGTTTTCATCAATGCTTCAAGTGATGCAGAATGATTGATGAAAGATGCTGTATAAACGAACGATGCCATTTTTATCTTCTGCAGAACCATGGTACCATTTGTTGATGTGAAAATTACTGTTTTATTTTTAAGATCTGCACTCAAAATTTCATGTGGGGAGTTGCCTATATCGAATCTTGGTATCCTGAAACCATACCTCTCTCCAATGAGCAGAGAACCCGGTATCTTCTTTTTCAGGTTCCTTGCCTCTTTCACTGTTCTGGTAGGTATAATCTCGGTAGCGCCCCTGTCAAGGATTATAGGGATCGAGCTTGTGGATCTGAAAATATCAATGAGGGCGGCAGTTCCAGTAACTGGACCGGAGAATTTTCTACCGTTTACTATTTTAACATGCAGAAAGACGCACCTTGCTGTGAATTCTTTCTACAATATATAATTCATCTTTCATTCTTGCATGGCTTTTCTATCTCAGATCCAATAAGAGAGTGTGGGACACTATTCTAAGATCTGCCCATGTTGAACATATTGTGCCATACGCCGGTACAGAATAAAGCGTTATCTATCCTGTCATCTCTCCTCTGAGCCACATTCCATCCAAGCATCTTCTTGTCTGCTGCGAATCCCGATTCTGAATTGCTTCTCTGATGGTACTGTTCCAGATATGGCATTGTATCAACAACGAACTCCTTCATCGTATCCTTCCATTTCTGTGATCCATTCAGTGTTGCATTCTTCTTTGGTATCACAAAGACCTTTGTATCTCTCAGATTGTCCATGTATGAAGGTGATGAATAATATCTGTCCAGACGGATGGAATCCATGTGTATTCCCAGAACTGCAAGAAGATCCATCGCCCTGTCGTATGCCTCTCTTTCAGATATCATGGATGACCCAAATGCTATGTACAAACGAGAGTCAAGATCCATTATGGCGAATGAATACGCAAACAACCGTTTCTTATGACCTTTTGATTCCTTTTGATCTTCTCCGGATTCAGGATTCTCCTTTGCCTTGTCCTTTAGATGCTGTGCATGTGACTCATAGTTCTTCTTCACCGTCAGAGAATAACCTGTACCATCACCGGTTGCATCTGATGCTGTTATGCCTTTTCTTTTCAAGATGAGAACATGTAAATTGTGGATGGCCATTATGACCTCATCATCAGAATACAGTCTTTCCACTGTCTTGTATGAGACATCTATTCCAGACAGCATGGAGAAGACAGCAAGCATGTTTGCGAACATCCTGTTGGACTCGCCGACAAGCTGCTTTATAAGAAGAAGCTTGACCCTTTGATCCAGGGACAGGGAATAAGGATGCCCGGGTCCATGTATGATGTGTATTGTGGATACAGCTTCCTGTATAAGGGGATCAAGATCCTTCATTGCCGTTTTGATCCTGGCGGAGAATTCCTGTTCATATGTTCTCCAGTCCCTCTCCTTCTTAGGATGTTCCAGCGCATATTTTTTTCCAATGAGATCGTTGATCTCCTCCAATTTGTATTGGATATCATTGGACATGACCCTTGGCATGTATGTTCATGCATAGAAAGGTTAAATAGTTATCTATAGATATCCATATACATGGTGAGAAGACTGGAATTGAATAATAGTAATCTTGTCTTGAAAGAGGATGAAATAGAAGGTTTTCTAGAGAGAACAGTTACGCCAATAGGCACTTCAGGAAAGGCAGATATTCCCAGGAGATACATAGGGAGAAGAGTTTATGTGATAATCACAAAAAATCCAGGAACGGTTCATGAAAAAGCTAAAGAGTAATTGTGTCCCACACTCCCAATAAGAATAAAGTTAATGATTACCCTCGCTATGCACCCGGGTACCGAAGGTATTAAAATGGCTCAAACAGTAAGTTTAATGGTAGAAGGTGGAAAGGCATCAACCGGTCCACCACTTGGTCCTG
>JAKBLT010000044.1:6042-8701 GCA_021831925.1 Thermoplasmata archaeon | reverse complement strand
ATCTAAAGTGGATAAACGTATCCATGAACAGCTTCGACATGAAGTGGGAATTCACGTTTGGCCAGGTCTGGAATATATGGAGTGGAGCATACGGATTCAGCAATCAGATAATCAACATATTTATCTCCGATGGTAGTTCCTCTGGCTCGAAATTCCTTGGTCCAGGTCCAAATGCAAATGTGACAGAACCTTGGCAGACCGAACTTTATATTTCGGGTTTCGCAACATATGCTCTGACCCAGGGAGAAGAGCAGACTAACGGCATAATTGTTTCAGTTAACTTCACCGCGGCTACCATAACAGTAGTATTTCCGCTATCGTACATTGGAGCTAATCCTCTTGCATATAATTATACCATAGTATCAGGTTCTTATGACGGTTACGGTGTCAACGGCTGGAGAATAGTCGATGCCAGCAATACCTCAAATGGAGGCTGGCAGGGTGGAGGAGGCGATCCTCCATGGAGTTCGAACATTTATGACTATATCGCTCCTCATACGGTAGGCGAAGGTAACCTTACCCAACAGGAAGCTTTGCAGTACTCAGTACATCACATACCTACTCTGACACCGATAAGCCTTCCCCCACTCAGCAATATAAGTACCACACAGAAGTCGTATTTCAACAACACAGTATACAATAGCCCAAGCATGGCACAATTTGGTTCTCGCACCTATGTGAGTTACATTTCCAATGTTTCCCGGGAGAAAAAAGTCTATATTTCCAGTTCAGCGAATCTCATGACATGGACCTCGCCTACCTTGATAAATGGTACCTCTCATGTTACCATGGATCAGCTTCTCACGGGAAATGGGACCATGTTCCTTGTATTGCTTATGGCAAACAAGATTGAAGTGCTCTCATCCCTAAACGGAGTGGTATGGAAACCATATTTCTCTGAAAATGCAACCCCAGCTTTCGTGTCTTCAGTCTATTCGGGTTCTTCTATTTATCTCCTATTGACTAGCAAAGAGGGTAATGGTTCCTTCATGTATTACATACAGCAGGTATCATCGGGCAAGGTCGTAGATAATTATTCGCTACCATTTGAAGGAAGCTCGTCTGGATCTCTTTCATCTTTTGCTAGCTATCTTGCAGTTGGTTATTACTCTGGGCCCATTACGAATCAAACGATTGTGGTTAAAATACTCGGCATATCGAACCATAACATAGTATCAAGCATAGATATGGCAAAGCAGTCCAACATTACCGGTAACCTCTCTCTTTCGACTGATTCTGTTGGGAACATATTTTTGGTTTATACAACTGAAAGCGCCGGCACTTATTCGATACTTGTTTCAAATGCGACATTCCTGGTTCAATCAACATTCAAGAAAGTCACTGTACTCGCTTCTGGTAGTTCCATCAACGATAACCCGATGATATATCTAGAAAATACGGGTGGATCCAACTATTCTCTCTTAATAACGTGGCATACTGCAACTTCTTTCCAGAACCTAATTATGGTGATGAATACGTCGATTTCTTTTGAACAGTTCGGAACCCTGAGGGTACCTTCAACTCCACCTTCAAATAGCACAGGTCTGATTATACTTATAATTGGTATTATCGTAGCCGCGGTTATAATCTCTGTGTTAGCCGTTATCTATACAAGAAGGAAGAACAACATTAAACATTAGATTTTATTTTTATTTTCATTTTTTTTAACTAATGTATTCTAAGATTCATTTCATCATTTTGCTTAGATTTGAATTTCCTAATCTGGACGTCCCGCTTGAAGTTGGAACAGCAAAGAGCTACAACTTAAACCTTGGTTCCTAAAGCTTTAAAATGTTTAGATTGTGTGCATTTACTTTTAGTATGAATGCATATCAGTGAAAGAACATCTTATGCGCTAAAAGCGCTATTCGCACTATGAAAGAGGATTCCAAGTTGTATAGATAGAATGGAAGTTAAAGTAATTCTGATCAGATTCAATCTTGACTGCGTAAGGTGGAAGGCATACTATAATCGACTTAATTTTTTTATCATGCTTTAACAAATATAAAGAAGTTGAGAAAAATAATAAATAAAGAGGCGCCTGAAATGACTCCAGACGCAATCAATATACCCCTATTTCTTCCTAGTCATAAGAACTACAGCAGAAGCAATTACAATGGTAGCAACAATGACGCCAATCAGAACGTAAACAAGATAGCTCACAGGCTTTGCGGGTGTCACTGTGCTTAACTTCTCAAATGCTACCGTTACCGTAACGCTATTGTCGTTCAGTGTTATTGAACCAGTCTTTTGCTTATAACCGCTGGAGGAAGCAGTATAATTGTATGTACCGTTGGTTAGAGAAACGGTTATTGTCGTACTTGTGGAAGAAAGCGATTTGCCGTCAGATAGGTTGATGTACCAGGTTGTGCCCGATGGGAGGCCTGTCTCAGTGAACGTAACAGTGAAGGTAAGTGGTGTAAAAGACACAGAAACGGATTGTGCCGCTCCCTTTACAGTAAAGGTGGATGTTGCAGCAGAAGGTCCGTAGGCAGGGTTAGTAGTCGACACAGAGAATGTATAAGATCCATTAGGTTCCATGAGGACAATTGTGGACGATGTCGATGTATTAGTTACGCCATTAAGCGTCACCGACCAGGCACTTCCTGCTGGGAGACCTGTTTCTGTGAATGTTACTTTGTAAAGGACTTCCGCAAAC
>JAKBLT010000044.1:0-5942 GCA_021831925.1 Thermoplasmata archaeon | reverse complement strand
CTTTGTAAAGGACTTCCGCAAACTTAACTGCGACTGATACAGGAGCACCGTTGACAGTAAAGGTAGATGTGTATGAAGGCGAGAACGACTTGTTGTCTGTCGACACAGAGAATGTATAAGATCCATTCATCAGATTAGTTGTGTACGATGTCGATGTTATAGGACCAGACGAAGCCATTCCTGTTATGTTGACATACCATGCAGTCCCGGATGGGAGACCTGTTTCTGTGAATGCAACAGAATACAACACAGGTTCAAAACTTATTGTAATGGAAGTTGGTTCACTGTAATTAATATATCCAGACGAGTTAAGTGGCTCAAAGGATTTGTTAGATGATGCAACTGAGTAAGAATAGTTGCCGTCTGGTTCATTGAAGGTGATCGATGTTCCTGTTGAGGAGAGCGTTTGTGTTCCAAGAGTAACCGACCAATTCGTTCCAGCAGGTAAGCCAAACTCATAGAAAGTCAACGAGTTTACAAGGGTCACTTTTGATAAATTGACAGTATAGTTATAAGAGGTTACAGTGAAGTTAGCAGATCCAGTAGTAGGATCTCCGTATACAGCATAATAGTCAACTATTTCACCCAGACCAAATAACTTGTAAAGTGTAATATTGTTGACACCGGAAGAGATGAGTCCAAATACAGCAATTGAAAGGTTGGAGGTATAGCTCAATCCTGTTTCGAATGTTACATTTGCACCGCTTATGAAGGAGTCGGGGAAGTAATCATATCCACTTGATATCATTCCAGACTCATTGAATGGAGAGACCAGGTTATAGTTCCAGTAAGCATTTCCTGTGGTAGTATTGTTCCAGTAGTCATAATATGGGGCATAAGTGCCTTCATAAAAGTTGAACTCAGGACTGAATACTGGAGTCTGCGTGGCAAAACAGTTGAAAAATATGAGGTTTCCACTGCTATACATCTGAATTCCATACTGAGCAACACCATTATCAAAGCTAGAATCAAATGCCAGTTCCTGGTTAATACTAGAAGTCTCCCCGTAAAATTGTAAATAATTCACGCCAGAGAATTCATTCCGGTAAATTGTAATGTTTGCTACCTGGTAAGGCGGGTTGTAAACCAGTAAACCTATTCCCATAGATACTATTTCATTTTCTGTTATATATACGTGGGTTGAGTTCCATACCATTATAGAGGCTGCATTGGCAAAATCACCAGCATAATACCAGGTTGCAAACAGACCTCCAACTATAGCAATATTTGAGGCATTATATAGTTCGGTAGGCAGCGAATTAAAATCTGGCATGGAGAGACCGTAAACGGCGTCCAAAAAGTTTATATCCAGAGCCCAGTAGCCCAGATATTCAATTTCCATGTTAGAATTCAAGATTTCAGTATAGGCTTTAGTGTTGCTCAAAAGAGTACCGGGGAAGACCTGGAAAAGGTAATCATTGAATTGACCAAAAAGAGGGTCAAGAGACCCTTTAGCATATATTATGTATGGGTTCGTTATGGTTCCATTTCCAGATTGCGCCAATCCTGCCAATTGGGAATTAGAGTTTGCGATGATAGGAGTGTAAACGCCCATGGATTTATTACTTAACATTATTATGGCAGTTGATCCTATGTTGGAAAGTATTCCGGATACAGGATCGTAGTAATTGCTTAAAGCCTGGAACATATAACTCGCCGTCGGCAGAACAAATTCATTCGACGGGGACCATCCATACATCAAGTACTCTGAGGCAAGTATCACATTGCTCTGTACAAAGAGGTACGGCATAGATGCCATAGATGCAGGATTAACCGAGTTGACATAATTAGTAATGTTGAAGTAGTTAGGGGATGAATTTGGATATTTCTCCGGCTGGTTATAAGGAATGCCTGTGCCAACATAGAACCCACTACCCCCGATCACGAATGCAGCCATGCTAATATTCAAGACCCCGTTGGAATAGGCTGGCCCTATCTCACTTAGGGGCACCATCAGTTCTGTGCTGTTGTCAGTTGGGTTGAAAAGAACATTGTAACTTATCGATGATGCGGATATTGAGGATGCCGTCGTAAGAGATGTGATCTTATCCATCTTGTTTGTACCGTTTATGTTTCCAGATGAATAATATACAGTGAATATTTCATTTGCAGCCCTGCTCAGCCTCATTCCATTGAGTCCCCATGGCGAATATGTCGACATGTTGGTGGCACCATAGCCTGAGTTAGTATTGTTGAGAATGTACAAAACAAGTGAGTTCCCGCTTATATACTCCTGCAGACCAATGAAAAGGTCGGTTTTGTTATAGGCAACATACATATTAGTTATGTTGTTTGATGGCCCGTAGCCAGAAGTACCAGTCTGATGGTACAATAACGCGCCAGAGAAATCTTTGGTTACGTTGCCCGAGAAAGTTATGGTTGTGTTCTTGATATTAGTAAATGTATATTTCACATTATACTTTGTCTGACTGTATGTATTGTTCCACAATCCATATACAAGAGAAGGACCGGTCTGAAGATAAGCGGTAGAACCGCTGTAGGATACATCGATTCCCGTTGACGTCTCACCTGTTTGTGATCCTATATCATAGGCTGCCCTGACATCGTGATATGAAGATGTCGTCGCATTCATATATTCAAGATTCATGGTTCCATTGATCTGAGATATATCGGCAGTGCTTCCGCCACCAGGTCCGCCTATCATTATCTCAGCATCGTATGGAATGAATCCTGTCGGAGTTACCTGGGTTCCACTGACAAAATAATGAGGATCAGGCGCACTGTATGAAGAAGATTGGCCATATGTCGAGTTGAATACAACCTCATCATAAGTACCGCTCAGATGATCCTGAGGAACAGAGTAGTTGAAGAAAACTGCACTGTTATTGTTAACAAGGGTTGAATTAAGATACACATTTATACTGAGTGGAAAGGTAATGTTGTATACTGCGCTGTAACCATAGTGATAATAGGTGTTCTGGCCATGGCCACTGGCAACAGCGCTTGAATAAAGGATTGTGCTCGGGTTCATGAGTGCGGTCGGGGAAGAGAAATTCCAAACGTTATCAAGGAATTCTATAGTGTTGGTCCTGGGACTCAGAAATATGACATTCTGTGTCCACATATTATAGCTGTCGTTGCCTAAGAGTGCAACATTGTTTAAGACTGAGTTCAGCTGCATACTAACTGATTGGGGTGCATTATCACCCAAGTTGAAGTCTGAAAAGTTATTCAGGTTAATTGACGCCATGAAACTGCTGGTGGTATAGTTATAAGTCACAACCGAACCAGACTGGTTCATAAGCCCATAATCTGCCACACCCATCGGTGCGGGAGAAGATATGTAACCTGGCGTCACGTGCCCGTTCAATATAGTGGATTTTGATGTATAGTCAGGCAGGTAAAGATATTTCATAGGTATTCCAAGTTGCTTGGCCTGCTGGATGGCTGATTGCTGAAGTTTCTCTCGTTGCGCTAAAGAAAGAACCTTGGTTTTATATCCCGATGTAGCTGCAGGCGGAGACGAATGATTAATTCGTGTTCCCGTTGTTGAATGAGAAACGGACAGTTGACCTGAAGCACTGGAATTACCTGAAGAGGGAGCATTGTCTACCAGAAAGACCATCCCAGATAGCACCATAATTAATACGACAAGTAGAGCCATTATTACTTTCGGTCGAGTGGATTGCATAGCTTGGAATGCCATCAGTAATATATTAATCTTTTCGTGTAAATTTATTTGAAAAACTCTTTCAAATACTAAATTTCAGGGAATAATAATGTCATTGGCAGTTACAAATTATTTCACCTGATACACCTTGCCAAAAGCGGGTTATTTTTCAGGATTTTACAACAAAGCTATCGCCGTCTTTCCTAAGAAGTCCTGAGTATATACCCCACTCTATGAGCGTGAGTTCTACATCATGGTGCCCTGTGGGGGAGTTGAAAGTCTGGACGCCTCTTTCCTGGAGTGCCTCCAGAAGGTTTTCAAGCTCAAATTCTCCCAGGCTCAGGGCAGTCTTGAATGGCTCCAGATCCTTGAGTGATTTTTTTATTAACTCCTTTCGTGTCTTGATGCTTGATTTAATGAGTTCCCTTCCCAGCGGTGTTATCGACAGATCACCTGTTTCAAACAGCACAAATCCCATCATGGAAGCAGTGTAGACAATAGGCATAAGCTCATCTAGATCCACCTCCATCTCTTTTTCGAGCATGTAAAGATCAGCCTTACCATCGAACATATTGTTCAGAACATATAGTAAACCTATCAGGTCAGCAATTCTTGAGTTGGGATCGACAACATCAGCCAATGCAATCGCCGTCCTGCCGCATTGATTGGCGCTTTAATTCGTAATTTGTGGCAAAGTACCCACTGGTGGTATTATTCATTACACTATCACTCCGGATCCCCTGAATGATCCATAACAGAAAAAAACTGGAACAGGTTTGCTTTCATTTTATACCAACCATAATTTTATTTTGAATTTAAGCATTCTGCTCATGCCTCTACATCTGTGTAGACCCGTATTATGAAGATTTATCAGCAGTTTTTCCAGATTATGCCGCAAAAACACCCTCCTCCGCAACATACCGCTTTCTTGCAAGGTCCATCATCCTTCGAGTGAAAAATATAGAGAAGACAACCACAACTATTCCGAAGACAAAGGAAGCCCATGCTGCAGCGCCAAGGTTACCGGACCTTGTATTGATATCGATAAAACGCATCAGTCCATTGCTGACCTGCAAAGTTCTAGACCCATAAATTGATGGCCAGTATTCGCCAATCATCAGGCCTCCCCAGGTACTGTTTATTGTAGATGATATGCCAGCTATAAGGTACGGGAAAGTTGACGGAATTATGACCCTCCGCATCTTGCTGAAGAATCCCATATTCAGGTTCTTCATAAGCTCCTGATACTCCGACGGCATGGCCTTTACGCCCATCCAGAATGAGTAAAAGAGGTAATAGAATGTGCTGATAAATGCCAGTGCAATCACGAAAAATTCACTTGTCAATGGCCCGAACACAGCATGGAAATCAGGATAAAATGCAACATAGACAAATGGAAAATATACAGGTGCGGGAAAGGCCGTCAGAACCTGTATCAATGGGACGCCGACAGATTCAGCTCTGGAATTTATGGCTAGATAGTAACCCAGAGTGATCGAGATGACAAATGTAACCGCGATTACGACCGCGACCCTGGAATAGTCGTACAAAAGCCCTATGATGATTTGCGGTGTTAGAGCCAACAACCTGGACCACTCCCCGTCCGATACGCTCAATACCAGAAGGGTTGAAGAATAGAGGATAATTGCCAGAATGACAAGCCCAATGGTTGCCAAAATATAACGGGAATAGTTGACGCCTGAACGTTCAGGCTCGAACATCTCATTTTTCACGGATGGATTTCTTCTCCTGTAGTACTTGGAGAGTCGAGTAAAAGGCGTAGCTGCGGTTGATGAGAGTCGTCTTGTTGTGTTCTTGAAGCTGAACCTCCCCCTCCTGATGACTGGTGTATCGGTATCAACTGTATACTTGGCAACGGCATGCTTGCTGAAGCTGCGCAGGAAAAATATTATGACCATTATTACGAATGCTAAAAAGACAAAAGCAAGAATGATGCCATTTGTATTTCCTGCAGCTATCAGAGCCTGCATTTCCGTGCCTATACCGAAGGTCTGAAAAGTCGTAACTCCAATTGTGAATACCTCGCTCACTGTTATGTAGAAGAAGCCGTCGGATACGCTTGGAAAAAGGTTGGCTACGATCCTTGGAATAGAGAAAGGTATGTATATATTTCGCAGAATTGAGAAGAATCCAAGCCTGTAATTTTCGCCGACTTCAACCATTTCCCGCGGTATGGTCTTGAAAGCCTGGTATTCTGCAATCCAGATGTTCCATACAACAGCTGTGAATACAAGAAAATCAGCTGCAAGCTCCACGCCCAATGGCCCGCCAATTCTTGTTATAAAGAGGA
>JAKBLT010000005.1:0-38815 GCA_021831925.1 Thermoplasmata archaeon | reverse complement strand
TGTCAAATTCAGGGAAATGAAGGTCTGAAAGCTGTTTCCTGCTTAGTTCATCCCGCGGTGAAAGGATCCCGGCCATTACCCCAGGAGTAAGTGTCTTTACCCTTCCACCTGCGAGTTCCTGAAAACCTGAAAGTTCCTTTGTCCCTTTTGCGTTTATTCCCTTGGAGAGAAGATATTGCTGGGTGTTTCCGGTGGCATACACTGTATCGCCTTCTTTCATAAAACTGGAAAGAAAGCCCGCAAGACCTTCCTTGTCATGGCAACTGGCTAAGATATTCACACTTCTGCAATCATAAATTGATAATATTGTTTTCTAAATCCATTTCCAATTCTGTCACAAGGTGCATTTAGTCTGTCAATACTGACTGCAGGGTCATTCTGCTTAATCAATGCATAATGTGCGAACAAGATAATGAATTAAACAAAAGGAATGGACATGCCATCGCCTCTTGGATCTGAGCCGCCTGCAACCGTTCCATTTTCAAGAAGGGTTACAATCTGTGCGTGGCCGAGTTGTGACGAGAACCCAAGGTTCCTGACTTCCCATTTTCTGAATTCTCTTTCTATATTCCTTTTTAGATCCAAGCTTTCGCATAGGAAGTTTGATGGTTTTTCGTAAATGGTGTAAGGAAAGGCCCATCTTGGATTGTCCAGGATCCCCTGAGGATCAGCAAGTTCTTTCATAAGCGGAAGAATCATCTGGATGTGCAGCTGCGGTTGAATGTCGCCGCCCATGGATCCAAAGGAGGCCCGGAATTGGCCGTTGTTTTCTAACATCCCTGCACATAGCGTATGGAAAGTCCGTTTACCTGGTGCGAGAGCATTGTGGTGCTGCGGATCAAGGGAAAAATAGGAACCTCTGTTCTGGAGCACAAAACCTGTTCCCTCTGGAATTATCCCCGATCCAAAGCCCATATAGTTGCTCTGTATCCAGGAAAGGCTGTTTCCCTCATTGTCTGCAATGCAAAAATAGGTGGTATCCCCGCGATCCACGTTTGGAGATGCTCCGGGCCAATCTGGCCTGTCGGTGTTAAGCAGATCTTCAGCATAGTTTTTTGACGTAAAAAATTCCGGCAACTTATGGAAATCTGGATCGGTAATTTCCTGATCCCTCTTCGAATATGCAAGTAGACCAGTATCCAGGAGTGTTTTAAAGCGAGATTGTGTGATTTCTTTGTCTCCTGCTTCAACTTCAAGCAGGTTGAGCCACAAAATTACCGTAGCTGCCTGGCTGTTCGGGCTTGTCTCATAAATTGTGGTTTCACCTATTTTGGTTTTCAATGGTTTCCCCGTTGTAACATGATGTTTCATAAGGTCTTCATCAGAGATCAGATTTTCAGTCTCTTCAAGTCCTTTCAGTATTCTGTCTGCAAGATCGCCATCGTAAAATGACCGCAGACCGTTTTCAGCCAGAGAGCGAAGAGAGGATCCAAGGTCCTTTTGCTTGAAGACCGTTCCAGGTTCAGGTACTTCTCCATTGGGAAGGAAGGTTTTCTTCCATTCGCTGAACTCCGAGAAGTATCGTGAGCTCCCCATGATCGAGCTGGAATAATTGTGTGTTACAGGAAAACCATTCTCAGCAGCTTTTATGGCATATGAAAGAAGGTCCTTCAATTCCATGGTGCAGAATTTTCGGTGAATTTCATCCCATCCGCTTACAATACCAGGTACAGTTATTGCTGAGCCGTGTCCCCTGCTTGGCAATGCTTTGAGGCCTGAATCTGTAAAATAGTCGATGCTTGCACGCATGAAGGCCCTGCCACTGGCATTCAAATCAATGATTTCGTGATCGCCCATCCTGATCAAAGCAAACATGTCACCACCCAGACCGCATAAATTGTTCTGAGTAACGCACAGGACAGCGCTTGTAGCGACAGCTGCATCGGCTAGGTTCCCGCCTGACCTGATTATATCTGCTCCTGCCAAAGATGCGAGCTGGCTTGAGGATGAAACAACACCTTTGACAGAATATGAATTCGGCCTGGTTCGCATGTTCTAAAATCATATCTTTCCTAATAAGATTGTTATCCCTGTTTCATGGAATGCGGATTTTTGAAAAGTCAGTTCATTTTCTGCAAAATCTTTAGGTATCGGTGCGATTTTATTTGAAAAAGATTTATGCACATTCATGATGTCGATCTGTGAAGGTTGGAGTTATTGGATTTCAAGGAGACGTCGCCGAGCATATGGAGTTCCTATACAAACTAAAGGATGAAAAAAAACGTGATGTCGATCCGGTCCTTGTCAAGAGCAGAAGAATGCTTTCGGAGGTGTCGGCGTTGATAATTCCTGGGGGGGAGAGCACAACCATTTACAGGCTAATAAAGGAATACGAGATATACTGGGATGTTGTCAGAAGGGCGAAAAACGGAATGCCCGTTATGGGAACGTGTGCCGGCCTCATAATAGTTTCCAAGGATTCACAAGACCCCAGAGTGAGAGGCATGGGCCTTATAGATGTTGTAATCAAAAGGAATGCTTATGGAAGGCAGGCAAATTCATTTTATGATACATTGAAGATAAGGGGTATTGGGAGTTTTGTTGGAATTTTTATCAGAGCGCCGGTCATAGAATCTGCCTCTAATGTTGAGGTGCTTGCAACTTATGATGGTCAGCCTGTGATGGTCATGAACCAGTATGTATTGGGTTTGACCTTTCATCCTGAACTCTCCGGTGATACAAGGATTCATGAATATTTTCTCAGCATGGTTGGGAGAGAGGGGTACATTTCCACTGGAAGCCGGGAATGGTATGTGAGTGGTGTGGCATGAGAACACCCCTTTATCAGAACCATATAACAATGGGAGCCCACATGGTAGATTTTCATGGATGGGATATGCCTCTTTACTATTCATCCATAATGAATGAGCATATGTTTGTGAGAAAGAATGTGGGTTTTTTTGATGTCTCGCACATGGGCGACATACTCATAGAGGGTGAAGATGCAATAGATTTCATTAACTACCTCATTCCTACAGATATCAGCAGGCTTGAGGATAATAAGTGCGTATATACTGCGTTTTTAGATCAGGATGGCTTGATCATAGACGATACGATATTTTACAGGTTGAGTGAAAGCAAATTTTTCTTTGTGCCCAATGCCTCTACAACACCCATGGTGTTTTCCTGGATAAATTCACTGAAGCAGGATTTTAATGTAAAGATTTCAGACCGGTCGGCAGATATTGCATGTATAGCAGTTCAGGGTCCACTATCTGTAAAGATAGCAGAAGATCTTAACTTCCATATGCCGGACCCATTCGCTTTCAATTTCTCTCCAACACACAGTGTGAATGGCCTCACAAATTCCAATGACATGATTATTTCCGGAACTGGTTATACGGGGGAAAGAGGGTTTGAGATTATCTTACCATCCAAGGATTCTCCTGATATATGGGACAGGATATCTAAAATAGCAGATAAACTCGGAGGCGGGCCTTGTGGCCTTGGGGCGAGGGATACATTGAGAATGGAGAAAGGAATGCTTCTTTCCGGAACAGATTTCAATCATGACAGAGATCCATTTGAATGCTCGATTGGATTTATAGTCAATAACGGAAATGATTTTGTTGGAAAAAATAACCTTATTGCAAGAAAATCCAGTGATAGGGAGATATTCAGAGGTTTCATCCTGAAAGAGAAAAGCATACCACGGAGTGGATTTGAGATTTATCACAACGGGGAAAAGGTAGGTAGAATAACAAGCGGTACAATGTCTCCAATCCTCGGTAAATCAATAGGCCTTGGATTCATAAATAAAGAAAATTCAAAACCCGGTTCAGAGGTTGAGATAGTCATACGGGATAAAACCATACAGGCAGAGGTATCCAGACCAAAAATAGTTCCATAGGAAATACACCCCCCTCTCTCTTTTGTCGGTTTTTTCAATGATGGCATTATATAGGCATGATTTTTTAGGTTTCACTGGAAATGAGCATTAAAATCATAGTTACAGACAAAGTTGACCCTGTTTTAATAAACAATCTTGAAAATTCAAATTTTGAGGTGGACTACTTCCCTGAAATAACACATGGTGAGTTGTTGGATAAGGTGGGGAAATACGACGCAATTGTTGTAAGGAGCAGAACAAAGATCACGTCTGAAATTGTAAAGAGATCAGCGAACATGAAGGTCGTCGCCAGGGCAGGTGTTGGCCTGGATGGGATAGCAATTGAGGATCTGAAAGCGTCAAACATTGCAGTTATGTCAGCGCCTGAAGCTTCGACAACATCTGTTGCAGAGCTTACAATCGGTATGATGATATGCGCCTCCAGAAATATCCAGAAAGCCTCTTTAGAAACGAAGAATATGATATTCAGGAAAGAAACGGGAATAGAGTTAAATGGCAAGACTTTAGGTATTGTCGGCATGGGCAGGATAGGTTTCAGGGTTGCTCAGATCGCCAAGACATTAGGGATGAATATTGTATATTACGACCTCTTTCCGAACAAGGAAAGGGCCATGGCAATTGGTGCGAGGTTGCTCGAAGTCAAAGAATTGATGGCGGTTTCCGACTTTATCGGAATCTTTGTCACTGTTAAAAAAGGAGATAAACCCATTCTGGGAAGAGAGGAGCTGGATTGCATCAAACATGGAGCTATCATAATCAACACCAGCAGGGCGTCAGCAATAGACGGTGAACAACTTCTTTCTAAACTAAAAACAGGCAATGTTGCATTCTATTCTGCCGACGTACTAATGAATGAGCCACCCAAAGATGAATGGGAAAAAGAACTCATAAACCTCGACAACGTTCTGATCACACCACACATAGGAGCTCAGACCGCCGAGGCCCAGAGAGCGATTGCAGTTTCAATATCTGAAAAAATAGTTGATTTCTTCGGTGGAAGAAAATGATATTGACGCCCGGTCCGGTAGAGGTATCCAGTAATGTTCTAATAGCATCACAAAGGCATATGCCGCACAGATCCGGAGAGTTCAGGGAGATAATGCGCAAATCCCTCCAGATTCTTAGAGAGACCAGTAAATGTCAAAGGATTGCAATTACCACGGGTTCCGGGACAACAGCGGTCGATATGATGGTCCACTCACTCCTTAAAACCAATGAAAAAGCCGTGGTCCTCTCTTACGGCGAGTTCGGTGATCGGCTTGCCGAATCAATACGAAGGAGGGGATGCGATTTACATTTGCTCAGGTACAACGAAAACCAGCCGGTCGATCCAGACCTAGTATTACGGGAAGCCAGAAAACATGGGGCCTCCTCGCTTGCATTAGTGCACAATGAAACAGGTAATGGAACGATGCTATCCAATCTCCGTGAAATCTCGACGTCTGCTAGCGCGGAAGGATTTAACGTAATAGTCGATTCTGTTTCAGGATTTGCAGCACTCCCTCTCGAAATTGAAAGATGGGGGATTTCTGCAGTTGCGACCTGTGGCCATAAGGGAATATCGTCACTTACAGGCATTGCAATCAATATCATGTCAGAGGAAACGGAAGGCAGGCTGAATGCAATATCTCCAATGACACAGTACCTCGACCTGAGGAACTCCCTTGCTTTTATGGATAAGCTGGAGACACCTTACACCCCGGCAATAGGACCATTTTCTGCTCTCAGCGTTGCTCTTGACGAATTATTCCATGAAGGCATAGAGGAAAGGGTCAAGAGGATCCGAGGATACGCAGAATATGTTATTTCGGCACTTCAGGAAAAGGGATACAAGGTTACTGGAACGGAACAGACCAGATCAGACTGTGTCCTGAACATCGAAACAAAAAGCAATGCGCCTGCCCTGATAAGCAAGTTGCATGAAAGAGGATATGAAGTATCTGGTGGGATGAAGGAGTACAGGGGAAAGGCAGTTAGAATAGGTTTAATGGGCCATCTTCGATTCGAAGACATAGTATTATTTGTAGAAACATTCCTGAAATTAGAAAGAGAAGTTGGTTAAAAAATTATAAATTATAAAACTTTTATTGAATTGTAAAATTAGAGTGGGTGTCGGGAAGCACCCTGTTCTATGTTGAGGGAAGAGGCCTGTTCCAGGCTCATGTTCTTTGTTTCCCTTATCGCTAATAGTGTTAATATCACACCTGCCAGTGCAATTCCAGCCAGTAGGTCAAACAACACTGGAAAACCAGAAGTTGCTATTATTGTTGGAACCAGGAAAGTGAATATTCCTGCACCAAGCTTCCCGGATCCCGCCGATATACCATGTGAGGTGGTTCTGATGCTTGTAGGAAACAGTTCGGTTGGTATGATAAAGGTGGTGGAATTGGGTCCGATATTTCCGACCAGAAACGAGAGACCATACATAGCGATAAAGAGGGAAAGATCAGTTTCGATTGTTGTAAAGCGCAGTGCGAAGATGAAATAGATTATCGCCATTACAGAAAATCCTGCCCACTGAAGAAGCTTTCTGCCCGCCTTATCAATAAGCCCCACAGCAATCCAGTAGCCTGGTACTTCAAACGCAAGCGCAAGTATTGTGTTTCCCTCCGCAATATGGAACACAGTCTCTGCAAGGTTACCTTTTACTGCTCCATACCCTATCAGGCCAAGAACGGTTCCGCTATTGACGGAAGTGCCGTAAAAGGCCATATCGAAAATAAACCAGGATCCTGCGGTCCCAAGGAGGAATAACCAGTATTTGTTTGCAAGCGCACGATTTATTCTCCTTGAAAAATTAGGTGCACCGTTTGTGTCGACGGCCTTTCCGGTTGAATGCTTTGTGGCATCTGTCACTGCTTCAGATGCAAGCGTCTTGTTTCCAGATTCAAGGGAATATCTCGGCGTTTCGAGGATCTTTCTCCTCAGATATATCACAGAAGCAGCTGGAATAGCTCCGAACGCAAGCATGAATCTCCACGATTCGGTGACCGGGAGGAAAGCGGTTGAGGCCAGTCCAACTATTGCACCTGCAAGGAGTCCAAAACCCTGCATCGCAAAGACTGAAAGTACCAATTTGCCCCTGCTTTTGACATTCGAATACTCGCTCATTATGGTCGCACTTATCGGGTAATCTCCACCAATTCCTATACCCAGTATAAATCTGGAAATTATCAACATAGTTACGTTGATGGAAAACGCAGAAATTATTGCAAATACGACCAGTATGGACATTTCAACCCCATAGGTGAATTTTCGACCCTTTTTATCTGCAATTCTGCCGAATATCATCGCACCCAAAAATGCACCGAAAAGGGCAGCCGCACCTATCATGCCTGATATAAAGGTGTTACCGGCGATCTGGCCCCCAAAAACCACGGAAGATTCTATTATCGGTGCTGCTGTCGATATGACGAACAGATCATAGGCATCTGAAAAGAAACCCATCCCAGCAACGAATATTGCTTTTCCGTGGAACCTGTTGACCTTTGCCTGGTCAAGCTCCTTTAACAAATCGTTGTCACTATCTTTACTCATAGTCTTACAGCCAAATAAGTGTTTGAGATAATATTAATCTAATTCAAATATTATATATGTCTATATAGTGTAATAAATATACCTATATATTAGATAGATTCTGATGTTACAAAACTTAATCTTAAGACGCACATGTTCTAGAGTTTATATGACCGATTCAAGACTTTCGGCAGCTCAGAAAAAACTGATTGATCGCTTTTCTGACGCAAAAGATGGTAAGAGAATTATAGAAAAGTACCTGAAAGAAACAGAAAAGAAAACCGTAGAGGACCTTACGCTCCAGGAGGCATCGAGACTTATCACGAGGATAAAGGACAACAAAATACAGACACCTCCGACAAAGACTTCTCCAACAGTGAAGCAGGTCACACTTATAAGAAGCCTGCAGGATGGTGATGAGAGGATCCGAATAACAGCGGATTACCTGCGTAAGACTGGCGTAACAGGGATCTCGGAGCTTTCGGTTAGCCAGGCATCACAACTTATTGACAGGCTTCTTACAGCGAAGGCCGGAACCAAAGAAGAGAGATCAATGAGTCCTGCTACCATGAAACAGATCAGGTATATTGAAAAGCTCCTGGAAAATGAAAAATTCAGAAAAATGGTTGAAGATCTTTTCAGAAGGTACCGGAAAAAAACAGCCGATGAGCTGACGCGGAAAGAAGCTGGCGAGATAATAGATAGGGTTATTGAAATACAGAAGTGATCCGATCAATCCAGACAGAACAGATCTGTTAGATATATTAAATGCAAAGCATTACAGTTAAGCCCAATGGAAAAGATACTAGTAAACTGCGCTTTACCATACGCGAATTCACCACTTCATCTTGGCCATATAGCCGGAAGTAACCTTGGGGCAGATATATTTGTCAGGGCTCTGCGGCTTACGGGATATGATGTTTTATACGTTTGCGGAAGCGATGAATATGGCACCCCAATAACAATACAGGCTGAAGCAGAAAACGTGTCTCCAAAGGATATTGCGGACCGTTATCACCAGCAGCATGAAAAGTCGCTTGCAGCTATGCAGATCAACTTTGATATTTTTTCAAGAACGACCTCTCCCATTCATCATGAAACCGCTTCAGAACTATTCAGGCAGTTATACAATAATGGATACCTCGAAAGAACCACAATGATTTCCCCATTTTGCCCGACCTGCGGGAAATTCATGCCAGACAGGTATATCGAAGGAACCTGTCCATATTGCGGAAACAAGAGAGCAAGAGGGGACCAGTGCGATGAATGTGGCAGGATTCTTGATCCAAGGGATCTAATAGACCCGAGATGCATAATTTCTGGAGATACGCCTGAATTCAGGGAAACTGATCATCTTTTTTTCCGTCTGGATAAATTTCAGGATAAGCTCGAATCCTGGATAAATTCCCGGGCAAACTGGAAACCGCATGTACTTGAGTTCACAAAAGGTCTTTTAGCTGCAGGCCTGAAACCACGACCTGCCACCAGGGACATGTCCTGGGGTATCCCTGTACCAATAACGGGATTTGAGAACAAGGTAATATATGTGTGGATCGAGGCGCTGATGGGATACCTTTCATTCGCGAAAGAACTTTCCCTGCAAAGAGGGAAGAAGGATCTTTGGAAGGATTATTGGCAGGATCCAAAAGTGAAGGCTTACTATTTCATGGGAAAGGACAACATCACTTTTCACACTATCATATGGCCAGCCATTATAATGGGTGTAGGTGGATTGAACCTCCCTTATGACGTTCCTGCTAATGAGTACCTGCAATTTAACGGCGAGAAGTTTTCCAAGAGCAGGGGCATTGGATTCTCTATTGACAGTATAACATCGAAGGTGGATAGTAATTACGTGCGTTATTATCTTGCCTCAATCCTTCCAGAAAATGGAGATTCCAACTTCAGCCTCGAGGAAATGCAGGAAAAAGTGAATTCGGAATTCATCTCGAAATATGGAAACTTATTGCATAGAATAGTCAGCTTTGTGGTGTCAAACAAGATTGAGCTTTCATCAAGATCGATCGACCCGGAAGATCATAACATTCTTGTCAGTTTTCTTGCAAAATTTGACGAATATACTGAGACAATTAAATCCGTTGAAATCAAGAAGGCACTCAAGCTATGGATAGACCAGGTCCAGGAGGCAAATTCATACGTTAATAGATCGGAACCATGGAAGCTTATTAAATCGGATCTCAAAAAATGCGCGGAAAAGCTCTACACAGCACTGCGTATGCTACAGATTCTGACGGTTATGATATACCCTTACACTCCCGAAGCTGCAGAAAAGGCTCTTCGAATTTCTGGTTTTGCAGGAGATATTAAGCAGGCGTATGAAACATTAAGGAGAGAAGATGTGGTATTCGCACCATCAAAAGTCGAAGTGCCATTCCCAAGGCTGGAGCTCAAAGAAGTCAATCCCAATTCGCTTGACCTCACGGTTGGCCTAATTGAAAAGGTCGAAGAACATCCCGACGCGGACAGGCTTTATGTGCTCCAGGTTTTTTTGGGGGACAGAAGGATTCAGCTTGTAGCCGGACTGAGAAAACACTACACACCAGATCAACTGGCAGGCAGAAGAATAATAGTAGTTGCAAATCTTAAAAAAGGAAGGTTCAGGGGAAAAGAATCGCAGGGAATGCTGCTGGCTGCAGACGATGGCAATTCAACAAAGATAATTACTGTTGATGACAGTGTCTCTCCCGGAACAAAGGTGGAGATCGGCCCATACAGATTTAATGGCACCCACACAGTTGAAATAGAGGATCTTCAAAAAATGGGTCTGAAAGTGGGCGAGAACCAGAAGGTATTCGCAGTCTTGGAGGGGAGCAAAGAATTCTTGCATATTGGTCCACTCGTCGTGCATCCGGAGTCGAAGGTGCTCGAAGGCGCCACAGTAAAATAGCGAAGAATTGATATTCGCTGTTCTTCTCTAATAAGATATAAATAGCCGCATTTACTACCGTCATGCTTTGATGATCCATATGCAACTTACTAAATTTGAAAGAGCTAGGATTATTGGAGCTCGGGCACTGCAGATTTCAATGGGGGCCCCTGTTATTATTGACGTTCCGAAAGGAATGATAGATCCTGTGGATATTGCTATGCTTGAATATGAGAATAACCTTATTCCTATTACTATAAAAAGATAGTATGGAATATTTTTTATTCAATTCTCTTATCTTGAGAGGTGGAGAAAAACGAGTTTGTCGATCTTCTGGATCAGATGACATCTGATGCCTCATCGAATACGCACACAAGATTAACCCTAGTCAGAACATTTGAAAACTTCTTTCCAAAAAAAATACTCGCCGGGAATTATCTGGACATAAAATCTATCCCGGTATCAGGAAACTACAGGTTTGTCGTATCAAAGTTCAACAAATCTGAATATGAAACCTTCAGATCATATTTCAGGAACGACCTGAATTTCCTCTTTTTCAGTTATCGGAATCTCGACAGCATCCTTTCAGCCTCCAATCATTCCGGTTATTTTCTATCACGTTTCAGGGCAGGAGGCAACGGTTCAATTTCACTGAAATCGACTCCTGATCACACAGGCCAGAGCTACCTGCTTAATGAGATCAGGAATGCGATCATAAACGAAATCTATCCCTACGAAATGAGGCTCTCCAATTCAGAAGGCTGGGTTGATCTGAGCACTGATCTTAATTTTCGCATCAACGGCCCTTTACATGCGCATTCAGGTTTCATATTTGATTTGACAACACACATAATCGATATAATCTCATCTTTGAACGATAGGATAATCGCCCAAAGGGTAAAGAGAAGTCCATCCAGTGGAATCAGGTCAGGGCAGATCAAACCGGTCACTTTTAGATTAAGTGAGAGAATTCCAGGCGAAAAGTTAGTGGAATTGGTTAACCGTTCTTTCCTTTGTGGAAAGATTGAGGAAAGCGTGCTTGGATCATCATTTTATGTTTTTGAGTCTACGTTTTCAGCTCCATTCTGCAGGATCACCAAATCACAGGATTTCGTTAAATTGATATCCCTGCCAGGCGCTTCTCTTGATAACGTTGCATCTGTAATTGATAATTTATATGACGCAGGAAGGTTGACTGATGACAGGCAGTAGGAGCGCCGCTTTATTCAGGGAATATGCCATGGATCGCGAGATACAGCGGATTCTTACCGTGGTCGTTTCAATGCTGCAATCACTCCCAATCGATCAATCCTACAATATTACAAATATAGGAAGGCAGGCAAAAACGACGTTTAATGTCACAGCTATCAGGGATCTTGACGGGGGTTCAAAACAGAACCACCTCCTGATAGACGTCCTGCCGCCAACCAACATACTTCCGATTGAACAGTGGATACCTGAACATCTGGAAAGATCGTATGTTGAACCTGAACGCAATTCTACAGTCGACAGGGTTCTGGTTATAAGGTCTTCCGACAGGAAGGCAGCTCTGAAAGAGATAGGGAAGTCACTTCACAATTCAATAATATGGGAGATGGACGAATTGAACGGAGTCATTCGCATTGCATCTGGAAACCACTTCGACAGACAGCTTGGAAATTCCCTCAAGGATGGATATAACCTTGCGTTCGACAATTTCCCGAATCCATATTTTCCGGAAATGAATCCACTGCTCAAACTTCACTTCCTTACACTCAACTTCAACAGACGTGGCCTGCATAATAAATCGGCAGTACTGGAGGACGCTGTGCGGATCGCATCCTCCTTTAGCATCTTCGGGGATCTGAATGCAATAAACACCGATTTCTCATCGCTCTTAAACACGCTACTAAAGATTGGAATCGCAACCGGCTCATCAAGGATAAGCTTCCCCTGGAGCCGCACCAGGACGGAACGGGCCTTCATTCGCCGTTATTACCGGTACGTTGAAAAGGCCTCAAAAACATCATTATATGATTATGATTCCTTTTTCTAGTTACAGACTTTTTGCCTGAAACCAAAACTAAATCTATTTATGCAAGGTGGATAATCCGCTTCCATGGAAGATCATGTCAAAAGAATTATGGAAACGCTTAATTCTGAAAAGGTGTCATTCCTGCAGATGCAGTTTACTGATATCCTTGGTTTTGTAAAGACCTTAACAGTGCCAAAAAACCGATTCGAAAGCGCAGTAACAGAAGGTGTTGTATTTGATGGCAGTTCCGTTGCGGGATACGCCCAGATAGAGGAATCTGACATGCGGGCTGTACCGGACATATCCACATTCACTATATTACCGGAGGATAACGACCGCTTCAGGGTTGCAAGATTCATATGCGACATCCGCACACCTGATGGCGATCAGTTCCCGGGCGATCCAAGATATATACTGAAAACACTGCTGCAGAAGCTTAATAAAGAAAAAAAAGACTTTTTTGTCGGGCCGGAGTTCGAGTTTTTCCTATTCAAATATGACGAGCATGGTAACCCGACGAATGAACCCGTGGATTTCGGCGGTTATTTTGACAACACCCCGCTTGACAGAGCGAGCCTGATCAGGCAGGAAATTCTGAACGAGTTGCACAAGCTTGGTTATCAGCCTGAGGCGGCACACCATGAGGTAGCCTTCGGGCAGCATGAGATTGACCTGAGATATGCACAGGCCCTTATGATGGCGGATCGGGTTGCTATGCTCAAAAGCATAATAAAGAATATTGCCCAGAAGCACGGTTATTATGCAACATTCATGCCAAAACCAATCAACGGCGTGAACGGATCCGGGATGCACGTTCACCAGAGCATAATGGCCCTTGATGAATCCCATAATTATTTCTACGACGAAAAAGCCAAGTACGGACTGAGTGAAATGGCAATGCATTATCTTGGAGGGATTCTGACGCACATCAGTGAAGCATCTGCAGTTCTGGCATCATGGGTAAACTCATACAAGAGGCTGATCCCGGGATATGAAGCGCCCGTTTACATTTCCTGGGCCAACAAAAATAGAAGTGCCCTCGTGCGCGTTCCAGCCGGTGTCGGTAACCGAAAGAGGATGGAACTCAGATGCCCGGACCCTGCAGGAAATCCGTATCTGCAGTTTTCCGTCATTCTCGCAATGGGCCTTGACGGAATCAGCAGGAAGATTGACCCGCCTGATCCAGTGGAGCGGGATATCTATCATATGACTGCAGAAGAGAGGCTGAAGCATGGGATCGGCTCGATGCCAGAAAGCCTGGGCGAGGCTTTGCATCACTTCAGGCAGAGCAAGCTGATGCAGGAATCTCTCGGTAAGCATATATTTGATAATTTCGCGACAGTAAAGCAGAGAGAATGGGATGCATTCCGTTCATTCGTGACTAAATGGGAAGTGGACAGGTATCTGCCAAAACTATAAATCTCTGAATGTCCAAATTTTCTAAAATTACTTTTAAATAAGGCAGCTACCCAGGCAGGTCGCCTATCTTCGTATTTCAGTAAATTTCAAATTTGAAGTATATTTGAAATCGTTGATTACTTTGATTTGAAGTAAAACCCAACCAAAGCAATTGTATTAGGCAATGTTTATCTGCTAACTGAAAATATTCTATTTAATGCTGGGAAATCTTCTTTACAACGAGGATTGCATAGAGGGTGCGAGGAGACGCCTCAAAGACGGGACCGTGGATCTGATAATTACCGACCCTCCATATGGAATTAATGCCGATACTTTCGAGAAGCATTACAACAGAAAAGAAAGCAATGTTATAGACGGCTATGTTGAAATCCCCGTGGAAAAATACGGGGAATTCTGCAACAACTGGATCAAAGAGGCTGAACGCATCCTGAAACCCGGGGGTAGCATTTACATAGTATCAGGTTACACAAATCTGTATCATGTGATGGCTGCACTTAGAAATACAAAGTTAAAAATGGTCAACCATATTATCTGGAAATACAACTTTGGTGTGCACACCACACGAAAGTACGTTTCCTCCCACTATCACATACTTTACCTGATTAAACCCGGCGGAAAGTTCACCTTTAACACTTTCTGCCGGTATGGTGAAAATGAAAGGGATGAAACTGGAGGCTCACTAAATTACCGGGACAGAGAGGACGTTTGGGTTATCAACAAAGAGTACAAACCCAATCAGAAGAAGAACAGGAACGAACTCCCCACTAGCTTGCTCATCAAGATGATGCAGTACAGCAGCAATGAGGGCGATCTCGTTTGCGATCTCTTTCTGGGGGGTTTTTCCACGGCAAAGGTAGCTATTGGTCTTCGAAGAAAAGTTACAGGCTTTGAGATAAGCCAGAATATATTTAGGAATGGGATAGCTTCATTAGAAAAAGTGAAACCAGGTTATCTATTTGAAAACATCAGGATACCGGATAAATCTAATTTTTACAACAGGGGGAAACCGTGGACAGAGGAAGAAAAACTGAGGGTGAAGATAAGATATGCAAATCTCTTAAGCACGGGTAAAAGCAGTAAAGAATCCATAGATTCGCTTTCGTCTGAATTGGGAAGGGGACATTTTTCCATTTCTAAAATCCTGAAATCCGAGAAAGATTCATTCGCAGTAAGAATCAACAATAAGCGTGAGCTTACATAATCAGCCTATTTCGAGATCGATAGGACACACAATTTATCCTATTTATTCAAGAAACGTTGAGCACATCACATGTTGTATAATCAAAGGACTTTTTAAAGAGGAATTACCAAAAAAGGCAAAACCCGGTCCTGTAATTCACGCAAGGATGATATATATTGCAGGTATCCATTTTCAATGAAGTATTCGGCTAAAATGGCTGTTGCTTTTATAACCCTGGCTCTGGTTTTTACTGGAGTTGGTGTAGCATACAGAGAAACGGCCAAGAACGCTGAACTTCAAGCAAACCCTTATTCTTATATTCCATCAAAAGTGAATGACATTTGGCGGGGAACGTATGATAATACCACCGTGATCGTTTTCTCTGGAAGCACGTATTATGGGGCAATCATCTTTGGGCAAAATTTAATCATAGAAAAATCAAACCTATTTAAGGTGTTCAGCACACAGCTAAACCTGCATGTTTCATTAGTTTTTTACAACGTGCCAATCATAAGCATCCCAGACAATAGTACTTTCAGTTTCAGTGGTTTCAGTCTTATCGATAGAATGTTTGGTGGAAACACATCATCAGGAAAACATGGCTATCAATATATTGCAAACCCGGAGTCAGGTATAATGATTATGGGTAGTTTAGCGGCAATTAAAGCGTCTCTCACATCCAGTTATCAAAAAACTTTCATCAGCACATTTGAACTTAGTCCGATACTTAATACCAACTTTTTCTCATTTGAAATCATACATCCCACGTCGCAGATCATTAATTTTGCATCAGGAAATATATCTGGCAGATCCATGCAGGTATATCTGTATCTCAACAGGATAAACAGCGTGGAGCTATTCATCATTCTGGGTTATATTCTTCCTGCAAACAGCACAGTTATACCTTTGCCTGACAATGGATTGCTTCTTACATTGAACCAAGGCAACTTCTTTTACGAATTTACCTACATTAACCTCGAACTTTTCATGACACTGGTGATACATTGACAAACAAAACGATCTGGAACTCCATCAGCCTGGCCGGTTTTTTTCTCAAAAATTACAGAAAATCCAATGCTTTCAAGTATATTATTACATTATTTTTCTTAATCGCTCTGCTCATGTCGGTGCTTTCGATATTTTTCCTGAATTCCATTGTCGGTGAATTTGTTCCAGGTTCAATTAAAATAATTCACTATCCAAAGCAGATCGTGGAAAACATATACAACTTTGCTTGGGCGAGCATAGCGATTTATCTGCCAGTGCTGGCGGTTGCTTTCTTCGCGTCTACTTCAATTTCTTCGGATCTGGAGTCAAGAAATATCTATCAATTTATGACTATGCCAATTTCAAAAGAGGAATATCTTCTCTCGAAAATTATCTCCAGTTTCGTCGCTTCAATTATCTCCTTACTTGCCTTTATTGCAATGCAATTTATAACATACATTCTTATTTTTAAGAATTTCCCCTCCCTATCTTTTTTGAACTACGTTGCTGTGATGGTTTTAATCATATTCACTGACACCACTGCTGCTATGGCATTTAGCAGCATCATCAGGAAAGAGATCTATGGGCCAATAGGATTCATCTTGATTTTTCTTCTAATTACAAACGTTTTATCACTTTTGATATCAAGCATGAGTAGTTTAAATGACAGTTTTATAATTACCAATGCACAAAGATTGGCATATCTTGTCTTTCTAAATGTTGAACCGTATTTTATGGTCTACACCGGTTCTCTGTCGAGTATTAGCTTTAACTCAGAACTCCTCTTAATTTATATACAGATTGCTTACACCGCAGCTTTTCTGTTTATTCTATATTTTGCCTTCATGCGGAGAGGTGAGGTAAAATAAGCTCAATCACGGTCAAGAATGTGCGCAGGATCATAAATAAAAAAACCGTTCTAGATATACCGGAACTTCACATTTCGAATTCTGTTGTTGGTGTGGTTGGCCCAAACGGCAGCGGGAAGTCAACGTTACTTAAAATTATTTCAGGTTGCATCGAAGAATATCTGGGATCAAGCTTTGTTGATGGGCTAAATATTGTAGAAAACCACAAGAATTGCGTCAGGAAAATTGGTGCGCTCATTGAAAACCCTCAGCTGTATTCATATGTCAATTCTTACGATATGCTTCAAATTGCCTATAAACTGAGGAATGGTAAGAATGGAAACGATGTAGAAATTGAAAACAGTCTAAATCAGGTCAGCCTGAGTTCAAAAAAGGACGTACAGATACGGGATCTTTCATCAGGGGAGAAAAAAAGGCTTTCCATAGGTCTTGCTCTAGTAGGTTCACCAGATATAATTATTCTGGACGAACCAACTAACAACATGGATTCAGAAGGGGTGTCGATATTTCAGCGTTTGATAAACTGCCTGAGAGAAGATAGTAACAGGCTTATCATAATAACATCTCATGAATTAGATATTATTGGTAAAATATGTGATAGGCTGATTTTTCTCATCAATGGCCAAATAAGGAAAGACTTTATAATAAACAAAAATGGATATTTCCTGTTGCTGGAAACAGACATTTCTGCAAATCCGGCTACTTTAGGACAATTCAGGACTGAGATGCTCACCGGAAACAGGGTTGCAGTCTGGATTGAGAATGAGGATGAGCTAAATTATCTTTTCAGAATAATCTCAGAAATGGGTATTAAATTAAAAGGCATAGAGAAAATGACACAGGCTGAATTCGAATACAAAAAAGTATTAAACCAGTTATAAAGGATATGCTATGAAAATTCAATACAAAGTTCTTGGAAAAGACTAAAGATGACTGGATCCAAAAATATCGGCAATACAGAAAAAAATCATTTTAGAGGAGAGAAACTTCATCCCCTAGAAGAACCTTCATCCCCGCCTGCGACACCAGCTTGCCATTCACATCCTGAATTTCTATTATGCCAATATATGATTTGTAATCGAAAAGCATCAATGACACATTCAGGTAAGCTTGGCCGTTCATTGTACCTTCAGTTGTATTTGCGTTCACGAAGATATATCTGGCACCATCATATGTTGAATTAAAAATCTGCTGGCTCCTTGAAGTTATCGCAATTGCCAGGTCAAAGAGCGTGGTGTTGTAATTATCGTTGAATTTCAACAGGCCGATTAGTGTTGTGTTACCAGTTCCATTCCCATAAGTGGAAAATGCTATTGCAGACAGGTTTGAAAGCGCATCGTTAAGATATGTAGATTCCGATGCTGTAGTTGCTGTGTTTGACGTATTTACAAATTCCCTGAATAAAGATGAGGCGTTCTGTATGTTCACATCTACCTGGAGGTAATTGGTTTCAAAAACGCCAGTTTGACTCTGGATTTGTGATGAATTTAAAAATATAGGGTGAGACGGCGAAGGGGCAGGGTTTTTTAGTACCGTAACCTCGCTGTTCATGAGTGACAGAATGGAGCTCTGGCTAACGTTTACAGTTGAAACATGGAGTACAAGGATTAAGTAATTAGAATATACCGAAATCATGACGTTTACAAAGTCGCTTGTAGCATTCAGTCCTGCAAACAAGCTGGTAAATTCGTTTGATTTCACGAAAGCGTATATGTATGGCGTTCCAGAAGTCGTAAATCCCAATGTTACATTGCTGGTAGTTGAATTCTGTGCGCTATCATTCATTATGGTCCAGATGTGGTTAACCTCACTTTGATTTCTCTCTGAAATATAACCGACTGTCACAATTCCTGTTCCATTTGCAGGTTGAAAAACGGCCAACTCAAGAGATGTTATGCCAGAAACTGATGGTGAGGTAGACGTAGGGGCTGAAACGTATGGAGTCGCCCCTCCAGGATTAAAGCTTGAATCCGAAAGAGCAAGGAATGGCATCCTTTCAACAAGTTGCTTATATCCAGGCATCACATATGTTGTAAGAGGAGTTGACGAATAAGATGAAAAATATGAACCACCATCTCCTTCCAATATTCCTATCCCGGAAGATGCATTATTGGCTACACCAACGGTTCCTGTGGTCTGTGTCCAGCTGCCTCCAACACTTTTGTTTACCTGATTGGAACTGACAACGTTAGGGGAGTTGTACTGGGGCGAAGTTGTAGGATATTGTGTAGAAATTTTGCCAGTGCTGAGCAAGTTTAATCTTCCAGTCTCGTAAAGAAACCCAGTGGCAATAACTATAACTGCAACGATGAAAACTATAGCGATTTTTGCAAATTTACCCATCCGCCGATTTATGAAATTCGGGTATTTATACTTTGTCTAAAATACAAATCCTAGAATACCTTACCATAACACATCGCCATATTCTTTATATTAGATGCGAGATCGCATAAGGATAGTAGCGGATTATACAGTTTTGCATTCAGATCTGACACGATGAGTCCGTACCAGTCGTTGATAGAATAAAAAAAGGATCTATCGATTTGTGCGTCGACTCATCATATTAAATTATGAAGCAAACGATTATATTGCACACTACCCGGAAGCATCTGAAACGGAAATAAATGCCTTAATTTTTTAGACGCCGTTTGCTTTTAATTTAATTCTGCTAATAAAGCGGTAACATAAATTATTTGCTACCATGTATGGAACTTACCAGAACAAAACAAACCATGGTTTTTACTATTAAGGTAGGATATACAAGGCATGAATCCAGAGCAGGCATATAGTCTTCGAATAGCATCAGACCCTCATGTATCAGGTGACAGTGTCTATTACACATTAACATGGATCGAGGGTGATGAATACAGATCATCAATTTATCGCCTCAATTCAGGGAAACAGGAAAGAATGACATTCGGTGGGCACGAGAAAAAACCATTTTTCAAGAATGGATCGCTATATTATGTTTTCTCAGACCACGAAGAAGAATGTTTAATGAAGATAGAGGAAAATAAGGAACCGGTTAAACTATTCACATCAAAGTCAGTTTCAAAATTCGTTTTCCACGATAAGGAAATCCTAGTTATAGTTCAGGATAAAGTCGACACAAAAAAACCATTTGTAACGGAAAATGTCAGGTACAGATTTGATGGCTATGGGCTCTTCAGATCAAGGAAAAAACTTGTATTAATCGGAAAGGAAAACAGGGATCTCGTCAGTGATGATTTTGACGTTACAGATGTAAGCACAAACGGAAAAAGAATTATTTTCTCATCCACCAAAGAAGATGACAAGACGGGTTCAGAGGACGTTTACGAGCTGGATCTTTCCACAATGGAATCCAGGAGAATTACCTCTGGGAAAGGCATGGCTTCACCTGTACTGGTCACAGAAAGTGGGCAGATTGCTTATATTGGGCACAGAAGAGGAAAAGTTCCATGGGCTCCAACTAAACTGATTTTTCCTGAAACCGGTAAAGAAGTTGAGATTGGAAAGTCTGCGTCAAATTCTGTAGGTTCAGATCTTTTTGTACCAGGGTCAAATTCACTTATATACGATTCCGGTTCATACTACATGATCGGACAGGTTGGCGCCTCTTCATATGTTTTCAAATATGATGGATCTGTTACAAAGGTCACTGGGGAGGGAATTTCTGTGCGTTCTTTCGATATCTCCAATGGAAAAAAGGCCGTTGTTTTCACATCACCCATTAAACCCTCTGTACTTCAGTTCGGCATTGACGTAGACATGAACGAAGACATAAGCGGTTTTACACCGCAGAGATTCGAAGTCAACGGACAGGAAGCCTGGATGATGTTATCGGGAAAGGAAAATCCAACAGTAGTTGCTGTCCACGGCGGACCCCATACAGCCTATGGAAATGCATACAGCATTGAATTTAACTATCTAGTTTCAAACGGCTTCAACGTATTGTATGGAAATCCGAGGGGGAGCGATGGCTACGGCGAGGAATTTGCCAGCCAGGTTGCCGGAGACTGGGGAGGGAAGGACTTCGAGGATATACTATCTTTCATGGAAGAGGCAAAGAAACGCTATCATATCTCAGAAAACTTTGCGATAACTGGCGGGTCCTATGGTGGCTTTATGACAAACAACGCAATAACAAAAACGAACAGGTTCAAGGCAGCAATATCAGAAAGATCGGTTTCCAATCTTTTGAGCATGTGTGGTACCAGCGATATAGGATTCTGGTTTAATGTCATCGAATCCGGGGTAGAGGATCCGTGGTCATCCGAAGGAATGAGAGTTCTAATGGAAATGTCGCCTATCAGCAGGGCAAAGAACGTCAAGACCCCAACATTATTCGTACATGGCGAAGAAGACTACAGATGCCCGATAGAGCAATCCGAACAGATGTATACTGCGATACGGCTTAACGGAGTGGAGGCATCGCTTGCAAGGTATCCGGGCGATTCCCATGAGCATGCCAGGCGTGGTGTCCCTGCCAACATGAAGGATCGGCTCGAGAGGAAACTGAACTGGTTCAGCAAATACTGCAAGCAATAATCTGATCCTCTATTCGGGCCTACCGTTTGTAGGGAATCGAATCGGACAGTTCCAGAAGATCATTCAGCACGGCACCTGCTGTCTCTACCGGACCATCAGATGATTCGAGAAGTGTCATGGGGGATCGATCTCTCAGACCAACAGTGAAACCCAGGCCCCTTCCCTTAAGGGACAAAATAGGATCGTCAGGTTTGACTTTTACCAGAGACGATGAAGCCTCTATTCTTCCAGAGGCCCTATTAACGCTTGATAATAACCTGTACTCCTCTAAATTTCCATGGATAGCCGAAAGATCCTCAACACCATCATACCTCACGTCGGATGGCTTGATCTTAGCATCAAACACCGAATTAGCTATTATAACAGTCTTCCAGGCGCTGTCTATGCCAAGCGTGTCGAAATGATAGTCTGCCTCCAATATGCCATATTTTTTTGCCTCTTCAATCGATTCGTTGAACGATCTACCTGATGCCATTGAGAGGAGGACAAAATTAGCTGCACTGTTTACCTGGCCCCTGATATATGATATATCTGCAGTCCTGTTACAATGTTTTATAAAATTGAAAAGAGGGACACCTCCAGCCACAGTGGCCTCATATAGTATCTTTCTTGAGTTTTTTTTCGCAGCTTTCATCACCTCATCCCAGAAGTTTGCAAGCCCGGATTTGCAAGCCGCAACAACATCCCTGTGATTCCTGAAGGCATCCAGATAGAGATCGCGTGCCCTGACGCCATCTTTTGTGGCGGGCAACAGATCGACAATCACATCAAAATTCTCCCTGAAAATATCATTCCTGTCAATCTCCCTGTATCCTGTTCCCCATATGTCACCCTTCTGCTTATAGTAGAGAAGGCGCCTTGGATCCATTCCCGCCTGGTTTATTATCACATGCTGGAAGTCTGCTGCAAGAACTACCTGGATGTCCCTGAATCTATCCGTGGAAGAGTAGTCGGATAGTATCTGAAGCAGCGACCTTCCGACCTGTCCTAAACCTAGTATGGCCACCTTCATTCTGCCTTACCAGCATTTATGATGTTGGATAGTGCATTCTGCAGTATCCCGCCTCTTGAAAAATAGAGCATCTCAGCTTCATTGTCTATCCTGACCTTCAATTTCTCGCTGCCCTCCTTTCCCTCCGTATTGGTATATCTCAGAACAGCAGACCTCGCATTATTTGATGTGAACTCTATAGTCATTCTCTTTGTAACATCGGCTGATAGGGACTTGAAACCTCTCCCCTGCTGGAATTCAAGGGGTATGACACCCATGCCAACAAGATTTGACCTGTGTATTCTCTCGTAGCTTTCAGCTATAACAGCCTTGATCCCCAAAAGATATGTACCTTTGGCAGCCCAGTCTCTTGAACTACCGGCTCCGTACTCCTTTCCCGCAAACACAACCAGCGGCGTTTTTTCCGATGAATACTGCTGTGCCACATCAAATATGAAACCCTCTTTTCTGTCGGGAAGGTGAACTGTATAACCGCCTTCCATGGATGCGAGCTGATTCCTGAGTCTGTTGTTTCCGTAAGTTCCGCGCATCATGACTTCATGGTTACCCCGCCTTGAACCAAATGAATTGAAGTCTTCTTGTTTTACACCTTTCTCAATGAGATATTTTCCCGCAGGACTGTTCTTAGAAATAGATCCAGCAGGTGATATGTGATCTGTAGTGACAGAATCGCCAAGAATCAAAAGCGGATAAGCGTCCTTTATTGTTTTGAGCGTATTCTTTGTATCAGGCGTGAATCGCTCAAAAAATGTCGGGTTCCGGATGTATGTGCTCTTTTCATCCCACTGATATGTTTTGCTGCCGCTAACATCGAGCGCGGCCCACTTAGAATTATAGTTATCGATGTTCGAGTATTTTTCCTTGAACATGCTGCGGTCAAGGTTTTTCGCAATGACAGCATCTATCTCCTTTGTTGTTGGCCAGATATCCTTAAGAAAAACATCCCTTCCATCCTTTCCCTTTCCAAGTGGCTCCTTCTCCATGTCTATGATGACAGTTCCAGCCAGTGCAAAGGCAACAACAAGAGGCGGAGACATGAGATAATTTGCCCTGACATCCTTGTGAATTCTTGCTTCAAAATTCCTGTTGCCGGAAAGAACAGCTGCCACTGAAAGCTTATTCTCAGTTATGGCCTTCTCTATTTCAGGATCCAGTGGACCGCTATTTCCAATGCATGTTGTGCATCCGTAACCAGCGAGATAGAAACCAAGTCTGTTCAGATATTCCTGCAGCCCGGATTTTTCAAGATATTCCGTTACCACACGGGATCCTGGCGCAAGAGAAGTCTTTACTTTCTTATTGACACTGAGGCCCGCCTCAACAGCCTTTTTTGCCAAAAGTCCAGCTGCAACCATTACGTTCTGATTGCTCGTATTAGTACAGGACGTAATTGCTGCTATCACAACATCGCCGTCTGATAGATATGTTGAGTGGCCATCGATCTTTAATGGCACCCTGCGGACTGCAACTTCCTTCTGGCCGGATTTACCCGGTGTGATATTCTCTTCACCTTCCAGGAAACTCAAGAAGTTGCGGTTTGCCTTGCCAAGGTCTGTTCTCTGCTGCGGTAGCCTGGGTCCTGAGATACTGGGTTTAATAGAGGAAAGATCCAAGTCAATAAGCTCGCTGAACTCAAGTCCTTTCTGAACTCCAAACATTTCCTGTTCTTCAAGATATTTCTTTATGAAATCGATATGCGAGCTGTCCCGGCCTGTCATTTCCAGATATTCAATTGTTCTCGAATCAACAGGGAAAAGGGCAACAGTAGCTCCATATTCAGGGCACATGTTTGAAAGCGTCGCCCTGTCGGGTACAGCAAGTTCTGAAACCCCTTTCCCGAAAAATTCAACAAACTTCCCCACTACATTTGCCTTTCTAAGTATTTCTGTAAGCGTCAGTACAACGTCGGTTGCTGTGATCCCTTCCATAAGCTTTCCATGGACATTTACACCAACGACCTTTGGTAGCTGGAAAGTAACCGGTTCCCCGAGCATTGCAGCTTCAGCTTCAATCCCGCCAACGCCGAAACCGAAAATTCCTAGACCATTGATCATTGTTGTGTGTGAATCGGTTCCGACAAGGGAGTCAAAGAATGCAAGATCTTTTCCACCATTTCCTGAAGAGGTGACAACCTTTCCGAGATATTCAAGATTTACCTGATGGACGATCCCGACACCAGGCGGGACTATCCTGAAATTCTCAAATGATTTCTGGGCCCATTTCAGGAATCTATATCTCTCGGAATTACGCTCAAATTCTTTTTCTATGTTCTTATCGTAGGCTTCACTATTTCCATAAAAATCGACCTGCACGGAATGATCAATGACAAGATCCACAGGAACCTTCGGATTGATTAATTCAGGGTCTTTCCCAAGGGATTTCATCTTCTCCCTCATTGAGGCGAGATCCACAACGGCCGGAACACCGGTAAAATCCTGCATAAGAACCCTGGAAACAATAAATGGGACCTCAGAATCCGACGGGTCTTTTGCATCCCATCTAAGAATATTCATTAAATCCTCTTCTCTGACCCTTACGCCATCAATGTTCCTGAGAAGGGATTCAGCAATGATCCTCAACGACAACGGCAGCCTTCTGATATTGTATCCCCCCTTCTGCAGTTCAGGCAGGGAATAATAACTGAACTCCTTCCCATTGTGATTCATTGTTTTTCTAGTTTTTTCCTGTAACGACATAAATAGTCATTTCAGCGTCATAAATAGGCTTTTTTGAATTCTATCAAAAAATACCCTTTATATTTAAGTATTTTTATGTATTCAAGTTGTATGAATTCGAAAATCAAAGACGTGGACATATACGAACTCGGAGAAAAGGGCAAGGAGGTATCATCGCCATGGAGCTCTACCATATTATTAGTAAAGCTGACCTCCTCCGATGGATCCGTCGGCTGGGGAGAAGCACCCACCACATTCATGACCCTGCCGGTAAAAGAGAGCATGAAAGAGGTTGAAAGGATATTCAAGGGTGCAGATTTTTTTAATATAGAGAAAAACATTTTCGATTTTTACAGGAATTCGTTCTATCTTTCAAAATCAATGGAGGCAACATCTGCACTAAGTGCTTTTGAGATGGCTTCATGGGATCTCATCGGAAAACAGGCTGGCGCCCCTGTATATGACCTGCTTGGTGGTGAATATAACTCACCTATCAGGGCTTACTGCAATGGCTGGTATTCAGACTGCAAGACACCAGATGATTTTGTGAAAAAGGGCAAGGCAATGGTCAAGAAGGGATTTACTGCTATGAAATTCGATCCCTTCGGGCCACATTACGATAGGATCACGAAGGAAGGTGCTAGATACGCCGGTGAGATCGTTGCCGCGCTCAGGTCAGAGCTGGGGGAAAAAGTTGATCTTCTTATAGAGTGCCATGGCCGGTTTGACACAAGATATGCAATCATGGGTGCAAGGGAAATAGAGCCGTATGATCCATATTTCTTCGAGGAGCCGGTTCATCCAGAACTCGAAGTCGGATTATCAGAGTTCAAAAGATATATTGAAACGCCGGTTGCTCTTGGCGAGAGGATTCTTAACAAAAGGGACTTTACCAGGCTCATCTCGCAGGGACTTGTTGACATAATACAGCCTGATCTGACTAACTGCATGGGTATCCTTGAAGGTAAAAAAATCGCTGCAATTGCTGATGCATTTGGTGTTCTGGTTGCGCCGCACAATGCATTTGGTCCGGTGCAGACTGCAGCTTCATTGAACCTTGATTATACTATGACAAACTTTGCGATACAGGAAAGCTTTGAGGAATCATGGCCAGACTGGAAGAAAAAACTTCTCAAGGTTGGATACAAACTTTCCGGCGGTCATTTCACACTATCAGGGAAACCCGGACTGGGGATCGAGGTCGATGAGAAACTTCTTAAGACTAAGATAGTTGACGGAATGGAACCATTTGATCCAAAGGAACCACCATGGGTTGTTTCAGGAACATTTAAGTGATATGAAAACAATAGGATACTAATATGATAGATGACCAGAAAGAACGATTGCTGAGGGAGCTGAGGCAGACTGCTCAGGATCTGATGAATTCAATAGCTCGCGCTCAGGAGAAGCTAAACGAGATCCAGGGTCTCCTGAACAGCAGCAATGCAGTGCAGCAACCGGTCAGGGTTGCACCGAGCAGCACCAGCCCATTACAGAGCAGCATCCACCGCAGGCTGCCGTCGGCGCCAATTCCATCTCCCAGCCCGCCATCGATGGATAGGCCTGAAAAACTCAGGACTGGCATCGAAAAGCTAGATGACCTTCTTTCAGGCGGCATCAGGCTTTCCTCCAATGTTTTACTGGTTGGACCACCTTATTCTGGAAAGGATACCCTTGCTTGGAATTTTGTTGGTCAATCCTTAAGGGAAAAAATTCCTGTCGCTGTGATAACAACTGACAAGAGCATAAACGATCTGAAAATGGAGATATCCAAGATATATCCGGACGTCAATGCGGCAGAGGCCTCAGGGTACATCAAATTCATAGATGTTTATTCAAAATCTATACAGTCCCAGACCCAGTCCCAATATGCGGTAACTATTGACACAGTAATCAACGTCAGCTCGCTGCTAAAGGCCATGGACACTATTGTATCCCAGTTTGCAAACATTGCACCATTTTACAGGCTCGTATTTACCTCGCTCACAACATATGTCAGTGAAATAGACGAAAAAGTGCTGATGAAATTTGTGCAGCAGTTTGCACAGAAGAGGAAATCGGACGGTGGAACCAGCCTGTATCTAATTGAATCCGGGCTGTTTGATAAAAAAGTGATCGAAGCGCTCAGTTATCACATGGATGGATCAATAACATTCAGGACAGATGCTTCAAAGCTATTCCTGCGTGTTGAGGGACTTGGATCCGTGCGGTCAAGGGACTGGGTTGAAGTTTTCCCGTCTGAAAACACATTTGAACTGGGTGCATTTACTCTTGAGAAAATAAGATAAGCCACTCAGTCTGCCCGTCAAACATCACTGATCAGTTTAGGCTGAAATCATCACAGTGGCATCTCACCATTTAAGAAGGGTATTATTTTTTTGCGATGCGAAGCTTATTGTATCATCCATTTATTGATTAACATGAGCAAAAACTTTGAACTTGACAGGTATAGTTATGAACTCATTCATGAGGCAACAGAGATTATAAAAAAACATTACAGAAAGCACTGGCATTCTGTTGGCTGCGCTCTGCTTACTTCAGACGGCAGTATTTACACATCATTCAATATAGACGCAACTGTTGGCAGGATTGCGGTTTGCGCTGAGCCCATAGCAATTGCCCAGGCTCTAAAGGACGGGAAAAACAGATTTGACACCATCGTTGCTGTAAGGCACCCTGATCCGGAAAAGGGCCATGACAAGTATGAAGTAATCCCTCCGTGCGGAATGTGCCGCGAGATATCAACGGATTACGACATGGATATAGGCGTATTGATAGAGACGGACGGAAAAACACTGAAGATGAAAATGAGAGATCTTCTCCCTTACAAATACACCAAGTGATTCAAATTATCTACAGTTAAATTTTTTACCTATTCTCAAATCACTCGCGAGTTGGGGTTGTGGGGTAGCTTGGTATCCTACGGGCTTTGGGAGCCTGAGACCCCGGTCCAAATCCGGGCAACCCCATTTGAACCAGGCAAGAATTAGATCATTTTTTCACTTCACTGAGATATACTCTATGGTGGACATTATATTCTCCGCAACTTCATGCTATAAGATATTTCTGCAGCTCTGCGGCGGCAGAAGCGATCTATGATCCATACATTTTTTAGTGAATAATTTTTTCCACTTCTTTTAAGGGGGGTCAGATCTTCACACGATGAATGTTAGGCAAGCTAACGACTCTGCATCTGTTAAATTAAACTTTCATAGAAGCCGGTTAAAGTCTCCAGAAGGTATTCCTCGATCTCAAACCGACAAACCTATTATGTACTCCTTTCCGTTTAATAGGAACCTTATGTATTCTGAATTGTGCTCAAGCACATCTCTCTTTCCTAGGTCAAATTCTTTATGGTGGTTTGGGCACAAGATTAAGATGTTATCTGGGGTCTCAGGAAATCCGCCTTTCTTAGGTTTTATGTGTGCGCCTTCAGCATAGAATTTGCCATCTCTTTTGTCTATCCTTGTATCACAAATCTGACATTTGAATCCTCTCAAAACCTTTAGTCTTGCGACTGTTAGGTTATCTCTTTTTATCCTCGTACCGTTGATATTTACCCACTCAGTTTCTTTTGATGTTAAAGATCTCAACTCTTCTCTGATCTTCAAAAGATCCTGCTTTTCATAGATTAATTCACCTTCTTTTTCTTCTGCTTCATCTTTCGCACTTGGATTCTTTGGCCAATACCAGACGTGATCCAAAAGTTCGATTTTCCCTTTATTTTTCAGATAGTATTGCGCCCTTCTGACTGAGTGTTGCCACTCATAATCATTTCTTTCGTTGTCATCACTTCCATGGGTACATGTCTCTTCAGAAATACACTCTGGAAGTGCAATTGTTATCGACACATACAACTCTGGTGTGGTCATTGGTTCTTTCTCCAGAATTGTTGGTATTAACTCTAAGAATTTCCCATAGCATGAATCTATTTCCATACATTCCAACATTGTATGCCTACTAAAAGCACCTTCTATTGAGAGTAATTTTAAAAAAATCAATCGTCGTGATTAATTGGCAGACAAGATGCTGAATTCTGTGTAAAGATCTATGACCAAAATATAGTCATGAGAGACATTTTCTGAAAAATGAAACAACGTCTCCAGGAACCGCCTACGATGCACTAAACAATGGAAAAGTTGGATAAAAGAATATCTGATATAATCAAAACAGCAGTTAAGTAGTTTGTGGAATCTCTCCTGAAGAGACAGAGTCAGGCATTTCTTGAAGAGAGTCAGGGGCAGAGAAACTGATAATATGAAAGGGTCTTGGTACAAGATTTTGGTAAGATCAGTGATCTGATAATGCCAATGGATTGTTAAGACCAATTTCACAAATCTCTTTTTGAACCTTACCAGAAAGCTATGGGCGTCGACGATCTTGTTATATCCTTGCATGCAAAAGGGGGTTTCAACAAAGAAGAAGGCTGAAGTTCTTGAAGAGTTATTTTACATCAGATACAGCAAATTCACCACATCAAGGATCACAGACATCACCACGAGGGAGATATTGAATTGTTCAGCCTTTCCCGTAAAGGTGCTCAACCTTGAAATGTAACATCTCATGTATAATGATGTGAAGAACGCTCACCTACTCACCATGTATATTCTGACATCAACCTTCTAGCCCTCATCAGAATACGTCTTATATCCTATGGCAACTTTCATTGTTGTGGATTCCTCATAATTGAATAATCAACTGATAATTGGAAATAATGGAAACATTTAACCGCAGCGTTATTAATTCAGGGAGGATAAAATGCTAGGCGGATCTGCCGAACGAAAGAGAATAAGATCTCTTGGCGAACATCTTACACCTTCCAGTGTATTCACCAAATTCATACTGCCGAAAATCGAAGGCAGGATAAACGAACACACATGGGTCGATCTATTTGCGGGCGAAGGAAATCTGATACTACCCATTCTAGACAGAATACCCGTTGATGAGAGGGCTGAATTCTTCAGCCGCCACATCTATCTTTTTGATATTCAGGAAAAAATGGTAAAAAAATGCATAGAAAATGCCCTTTATTACGGGATTCCAGAAAGGTTGGCTGAGAGTAACATAAATGTTCAGGACACTCTTGATGAATTCCCGCACTTCCTAAAAAACAAGATAAATTCAGTTTTTCACATAACAAACCCGCCATACCTGTATATTGGTTACATAGCAAAGCACAATGGAACCGATGGCAAGATGAAATATTTTTCAGGGGAAAACAGAGGTCTTCAGGACCTCTACCAGATTGCGCTGATGAATGATCTTCGGAATAACATCAATCAGATGATTTACATTATACCATCAAACTTCATTTTCGGTCATTCAGTCTCAAACACGATCCGCCGGGCTTTCCTTTCCAGTTACGATATAAAAGACGGAGTTATATTCGAGAACAGGATATTTGAAAAAACAGGAACGAACGTGGCAGCGTTCTTCTTTGAGAGATCCTGGCAGGAAAAAGAAGCGATAAAATTTACCGCTTTAAAGATAAATTCATCAATCCAGAAAAAGGCCTACGTCTTAAAAAAGTACAATGATTACCGCGCAGGGTCTTACTTCGATGAGTACGTCCAAAAAAACAGGAAAAAGTTATTGAATATTCACTTTTATTTAAAAAAAGAGGAGATAGATCAAAACACTGGTGAAATCGAGGTCACTCTACTTGATTCAAAAGAATATAACGGCGAGAAATACGCCAAAAGAAAATTTTCAATAAATGAAAATCTTTATTCAAAGATCAAATCAAACCCCATATTTTTGAGAACTGTCGATACCGGAAGCGAGAATGGCAAGGCAGGTCTATATAGTATTCCAGATTTTTTTGATACTGATGGAATTTACGTTGACGGCAATACCTACCGTACCAATCCAATCCAGGTGTTTATTGAACCAAGACTTTCGGAGAACAAGTTATCCATGGTAACTCAAAGGTTTAACAGCATATTGAACCTGTTAAGAAAAGAGACTGACAGCGAATTCATGACTACATACAAATATACCAGTAACGGCAAATACACGAGGAAATATCTAGGTCTGACACAGGCCAGGGCCATAATGGAAACACTGGCTCCTTAATTGTACATTGTTTTAAGATATGAATAAAAATAAACAGCCTACGCATATTTAGATTCTGATTATATAAAATACTTTATTTTAGACAGTAGCTCATACGTAATTCATAAACTACTTATGCGGCACACATCTTATTTACAAGATCGATATGACACCTAAATTAAAGGATAAGGTTGCCGTGATAACCGGCGCAGGCTCGGGCATTGGAAGAGCCATGGCTGAACTTTTCTCTTCCGAAGGCGCTGAGATATTCGTGGTTGATGTAATCAAGGAACGCGTAAATGAAACTGCTTCACTAATCAATTCAAAGGGCGGCAAGGCAACCGGGATGGTACTTGATCTCTCTATGAGGAAAAATGTCGAACAGATGATCGACGATGCTTATTCAAAGAGCGGAAGAATAGACATTCTCTGCAACAACGCTGGTATAATGGATGGTGCTAACCCAGTTGCTGATACAGATGACCAGTTATGGGAGAGGGTTATGAATGTCAACCTCAATGCACCATTCTGGGCAACACGAAAGGTTTTGCCATACATGATTGGTAAGGGTGGTGGCACGATCGTGAACACATCTTCGGTGGCCGGTCTTTTTGGTGGAAGGGCGGGAGCTGCATATACCGCATCCAAGCATGCACTGATCGGCCTGACGAGAAGTACAGCTGCAACATATGGTCAAAAAGGAATTAAGTGCAATGCCATGTCTCTTGGTGCAATAGAAACTGCTATAGGCATAGGGCAGAAAGAACCAAACAAGCTTGGCTTTGAGGTAATGAATAAGGTTATGGGAGCAATACCCCGGGTTGGCAAACCAGTTGAAATAGCAAGGGTTGCTCTCTTCCTTGCATCAGATGATTCATCCTACCTCAACGGATCCGTAATCATAGCCGATGATGGCTGGACTAATTATTGAATCTTCAACAAAACCAGTTAAACTTGCCCAGCCCACTAAGTTATTTCATATAATCTATTCAAATTGATTTCAATTAAAACAAAGATGGATTTTAGTAATTATCAGCCAGACTGGAAAAATAAACACATAGGACGCCTGTAGCTTCTCAGTTACGGTTTCGAAGGTTGATTAGAAAAAGCCAAATTAGTTTGCGTTAAACGTATCATTTTGATTGAAACGTACTAACGCACACACATATTATTTGGAAAGCCTCGCTCTCAGTGGTTTCTTATCTATCTTACCGGTCCCGGTCTTTTCGAACTGCTCAACTAAGATGTAATCATCAGGGATCCAGAACTTTGCGATTCTTCCACTGTCAACATATTTCATCAGATGATTTCTCATTGCATCCTTATCTATTGTCTTTAAACCGCTAATAAATGCAACGGGTCTTTCTCCCCACTTCTCATCTTTCCTGCCTACAACCGCAACTTCTCCAATCCCGGGGAATGTGCTGATTGCGTCCTCGAGAATGATGGTGGGTATGAACTCTCCACCCGATTTCACCGCATCCTTTTCTCTGTCAACTATGCTTATGTATCCGAATGAATCGACAACCGCTAGGTCACCGGTGTTCAGCCAGTCATTTTTCCAGAGCTTAACGGTGGCTTCAGGATCGTTTATGTACTCCTCAGTTAGCCAGGGTGCCCGGACAACAATTTCGCCTATAGATTTGGAATCCCATGGAACCTCCTTGAAATCCTTGTCTACCACTCGAAGGTCGACAAGTGGTGCGGGAATTCCAGCCTTTATCCTGAAGTTCATTTTCTCCTCTGGGGACATCTGATTAACATCTTGGTTGAAGTTACTGATCGTAAGAATCGGTGCAGTTTCAGACATACCGTAACCACAGACGGGGTCGATTCCGAGTTGGCTCGCTTTCTCAGCAAGCCCCCTTGGCAATGCCCCGCCGCCAACGATAATCCTCAAATGCAGTTTTTTTAACTTTTCGGTGTTTTTGGGGTTTGATATGAGCATGTAAAGAATCGATGGAACCATCAAGCTTACGGTTACTTTTTCCTTTTCCATTATGTCGGGTAATCGCTCGAAATCATATCTTCCGGGCAGAACGTATTTCATCCCCCTCATCACACATCCGTACGGCACGCCCCACGCATGGACATGAAACATCGGGACGAGCGGCATCACAACATCATTTCCTTTGAAATCAAGAGGTTCTGACGAGAGCGCGATACCTGATGCCAGGGCATGCAGAACAATCTGCCTGTGACTGAAGATTACGCCTTTAGGGAGCCCTGTGGTTCCTGATGTATAGAATGTTGTGGCGGGCATATCCTCGTGGAGATCAGGAAGTGACACACCTGGATATTCCTTGATAATTTCACTGAAGGGTATTGAACCAGGAAGCATCCTCGACGGTTTATCAAGATCTGAGGTTATTATCCATTTTTCTACGAAATCGAAAAGTGGAAGGCTTTTTTCGATCAATGGGACAAATTCGTCCCGGATCATAACGAACTTGTCATTGGCATGCTTCATTGTGTAGAAGATAAGCTCGGGGGAGTACCGTATGTTTACAGTGTGGATAACACCGCCTGCAATGGGTACCGCGAAATAGGCAAGCATATACGACATCGAATCTACATCTAGCACGGCAACCCTGTCTCCGGGTTTCAGACCCTGCTTAACAAGTCCTTTTGCCATTAAAAAAACTGATTCATTGAATTCCCTGTATGATTTTGCCTGTTCTCCCTTGTAAGAGATAATCTGTTTAGGGTTGTTCCTCACAGAAGAAATCAGCAGCTTCTCTATCGTTAGCTCATAATCATGTTTATTCATAGATGAATAGTGACATACAATATATAAAAATAACATCAACAAATCACAAAAACGATGGCAAAGGATTCAACTGTAATTCCTGTTCCAGACATAATTTCGTCGGATAACATCAAAAGGTGCGGCTGGGCAAAAAGCTTGTCGATGCGTAAATACCACGACATTGAGTGGGGCAGACCTGCAAGCAGGGACAGTTTTCTTTTTGAAATACTTATCCTTGAAACACTTCAGGCTGGAATAAGCTGGTCCATAGTGCTTTCTAAAAGGGAGAATTATAGAAACGCTCTTTTCAACTTTGATTTCAACAGAATATCGTCATCTGACCGGGCATTTATCGAGGATCTCATGAAAAATCCGGGCCTGATAAGGAATATCAGGAAAACACAGTCGATAGTAAATAATGCAAAATCTTTCAAGAAAATTGTCGCAGAATGTGGGTCATTCCTGGAATACCTCAAACAGTTTAAGCCAAAAAAGTGCATTGTACCTGAAGACGACTCCCTGGTTCCATGTGAATCACCGGAATCCAGGAAATTAAGCGCTGATATGAGGTCACATGGATTCACATTTGTTGGACCAAAGATATGCTATTCATACATGCAGGCTGTTGGCATCATCAACGATCACGTGAAAGGTTGCTTTATTGGTGATATGATCAGATCTGGTTCCACCCTGCAAAATGAAAATTTCACAGAATCAAAATATTATTAAAACCTAAGAAACTTCAAGGTTATGAGTGAATGGTTTGAAAATGGCGAAAAATGGTACCCTTCCATGTGGGGCCCCTCTGACCAGAAAGGTAACCTGAATTTCGTTACCAGGGAAAAAACAATCGAGGCTGCTTCTCTTGTAAAAACTGGAGACACGATAAGTCTTTCTCATGAGATCTACAATGGCATGCCTGGACGGCAATCTGCTCATGGACCATTCTTTTATCTCATATCCCAGAGGGTATACGATGTGAGGCCGCCTGCCAGGCCGGAAACAAGGAACAAATTCGGTGGTGCGCTATCAAGGCTGGAGATGGTCGATCATCTCGGAACTCATTTAGACTCGCTCAATCATATCTCATTCGACAATCTTTACTATAACGGCCTTGATGCATATGAAGAAACAACAACCTTCGGAACATACCATCTTGGAATCGACACGACACCACCAATAGTAACAAAAGGAATAATGATTGATATATCGGGATCTGAAAGAATCCTGGAAAAGGGTCGCGGCATAACAGTCAACGAAACAGAACGGTTTCTTGAGGAAAGATCAATTAAAATTTCTAAGGGCGACGCAGTCTTCTTTCACACTGGCGTAGGAAGCTTGTGGGATAAACCTGATTCGTATAACAGCTACTTCGAAGAATCGCCAGGTATTGGGTATGAGCTCTCAAAATGGATAGCATCCAGGGGAATATCCATCAGTGGCTCGGATACACCGGCAAGCGAGGTCTCACCTGCAGAGCTTCCAGGCACTAGGCTGCCTGTGCATCAGTACCTGATAACAAAATCTGGAATTCGGCTTATCGATAACATCAACCTTACTGAACTTTCTAGAAGAAAAATTTACGAATTCATGTTTGTATGCACGCCTCTAAGAATACGCGGAGGGACCGCATCTCCAGTCAATCCTATCGCAATCATCTGATTCAGTCCCCAGGTATATCATTCCCGCCTCTTATTAATCAGGAATCTGCAGTAACCTCTCCCTTCAACAACACGATGTGTTGTTTGAATATCGGAATCCAGGACATTCTTAAACATCATGGATTCCAGGCTACACGCCTCCTCCAGAACACTTGCAACCTGGAAAATTGGGCAGTTAAACTCTACAAGTTCATGCATCCCGGATGGCATGCCTTTAAGTTCTGCCATGTATCCAGCAGAATCACGCATCTCTGAGAGCTTCTCAAGTCTCTTCTCATACGTCAGTCCGGATAGTGACTTTGCGTATTCAGTCTGCATAAATGCATACCTTTCTTTCAGGAACTGGACTGCCAAATCCCTGTGACCATGATCCACAAGGAAAGAAATCAGACTTTTAATCGTATCAGAATAGGATGATCTGAACCTTTCCTCTCCCTGTTCAGTCAAGGAAAAGACAGAGACTGGCCTCCCTACGTTTTTCTTTATTGACTTCCTCTCAATAATTCCATCCTTTTCCATCCTGAAAAGATGTTTCAGCACTGCCATCTTTGATATGCCAAGATCATTAGCGATACTGTCCATCGTCGAATTTCGGTTCTTCTTCAATATTTCAAGAATTTTTTGATGAGTTGACAGGCTTGCTGGCATACATTTAGTAAACTAAATTGTTTAATAATACTTTCCATGGATCTTGTGACCGCAAACTAAAGTCTATTTCGGGGACTGCATGTTATAAGACTGCACAGAACTGGAAGGTTCTCCAGACGTTGATCTCCTTCTTATTCTCCCTGCAGATAGGAAACCCGCCACAATGAGAAGGATTATGCTGACTGTAAGCGCCGAATGTATCCCGTTTATGAAGCTCGCAGGTACTTTCGCATGAACGCCGAGAAATACTTCAAACGCAACTGTTCGGGAAACAGCAAGTGATGCAACAGACACTGTTATCACATAAGAAAGCAGAGTTCCCATGTTAGATAATGTCCTCAGGAGACCGGAAATGGATCCATAAAGATCCCTCGGCGCTCCTGACATAACTGCACTGTTGTTGGAAGGCCAGAACATGGCACCACCGAAACCTGAAATTAAAGAACCCAGAATAACAAGATAGATCGTGCTTGTCACAGTGAGGAAGAAATAAACCATTATACCCATCGCCATGAAAAATATGCCCGTTGTTGCGACAAACCCTGCTCCAATTCGATCAGAAAGCCTGCCCATCAGCGGGGCTAGAAGACTTGCAAGAACATATCCTGGAACAAGTATCAATGCTGCGTAAAGCGGAGAGAATCCCCTCACACCCTGCAGATACATTATAAGTATGAAAACTACAGAAAGATAGCCCACCGCCTGCAGAAACGCGGCTAGTAATGAAAAGCTGAGCAACCTTACCTTGAATGCCCTCAGGGCCAGCATGGGTGACTTTGCATATTTTTCTACCAGCACGAATGGAACAAAAACAAGTATCCCTGATATTATCAATGCTAAATTGAATGTGTCAAGACCATATCCTGCCACGTTTGTTGCCCCGTATGCAATCAAAACCAGGGCAGCAAGAAGCAATCCTGTCCCTGCAAAATCTATCTTTACGCTGGTTCTCTTGTTGTCCCTGATGTATTCGAGAGCAATCACAAAACCAATCAGCCCAATTGGTACATTGATATAGAATATGTAGCGCCAGCCTATTAGCGTGGTTATAAGGCCACCCAGAACAATTCCCAGAGTACCTCCAATGTTCCATCCCATAGCTGTGATTCCAAACGCTTTGCCTCTTTCCTCGGGTGGAAAATGATCAGCAACAATCGCGCTGCTGTTTGACTGAAGCATAACAGCTCCAAATCCCTGAACTGCCCTTGAACCTATTAGAAAGCCGATATCTGGAGCTGCGCCGGACATAGCTGAGCCAACAATGAAAACAAGGAAACCAGCATTGAAGATCCTTCCCCTCCCGAATATATCTCCGAGCCTGCCCATCTGGGTAGTTAGTGTTGCAAGAACCAGCAGATATATCAGTATGACCCATATTGTATCCAGAAAGGTAGAATGAAGGCCCTGGTTTATCTTCAGCAGTGCCAGTATAACGATCGTAGTATCAACTGCTGACATCAGCGTCCCGATAAGGATGCTCAATAATACGAGATTTCTTCTTTCAGCTATCTTAATCGCCCCTTAGAGGTCGGTTCACCCCAGCGCCAGAATCAATGCTCCTTAAAGGTAAGCTGAATTCTCCAAATTCTTGGCTATCCTGCATTTTATTCTGATATTTTAACAATTCCCGTTACCTTACGGAATGAAAGTATTCAAGGGCTATTTTTTCCTCTTTTCTCTGTTCACTTTGCTTTTCTTCTCATGTCTTCCCATGAAGCCAGGTACTTCTTTTTCTGCCCAGGAGCCGTCCCTGTTTCTTCTGTATCCAGAATCGTAGTTTAACATTCCATCTTTCGCTGAGTAGAAAGCATCAGAGGGAACCATCATGTCCCATCCCTCCCCAAAGAACATCACTTCCCCATGATCAGAATAATGAACAACATCCTTTGAATTCTTAAGCATATCCGGCCATATTTCTATGTCCAGAATCTGCAGGTCGGATCCAAGATCTGCAAGCAACTGGGTGCCTAAATCAGGTCCAGTGGGTTTTGCAATGAGATCCCCCTCTCTTATCGGTTCAACATGGTTCCCAATTCTAGCGGAGCCTTTTCCCCTTAAAACAAGATAAAGTTCCTCCCTTGCTGTGTGACTGTGAAATCTGGCGAAGGTACCATTCTCGGGAATTGTATATACTCGAATATTGGATCTGCCAGAACCAAACAATGGTGAAATGAGTGCATGAAACGAACCGTGATGAGTCCCTGATATCTTTCCAAGGAAAGCGCTCCTACCTGGAACATCCTTGACATTAACGATGGGAGATTTCCAGGCGGTTTTCCCTTTCTTTCCGTCAGTTTGATCTATAATGCTGTCTGCCCAGAATGAACATGTCCTGGTTATCAGTTCCTTTCCAGAACTGGTCATTTTAGGGCAGACTACGGTGATTCTCCTGGTCTGATCGCTTCTCATGTGCCCTCCCCTCATCCCAAGTTCGACCCATAGCCAATTCTTAAACGAACTGCATTTCATGTTCCACTGATCACTTATGTCACCAGATAAACCGGGTAGAAAAAGATCCCAGGCTATGTCTGCCCGTATCGCATCTTCAGGTATTGGGTGCCCATCATTATTGACTAAATTAATCTCCATGCTGTTACAATGCTATTTAATAATTACACATTTTGTCTTTCCTGAGACGGAATGTAATCCTTATAATGTTGTGACTCATATTGAGATAGATAACTATGGCAAGACTAGTTTTGCATGAAAGAAACAGACCATATATGATAAAAGTCGGGAACGAGGAAGTGCATCTTTGCGCATG
>JAKBLT010000043.1:4647-8830 GCA_021831925.1 Thermoplasmata archaeon | reverse complement strand
GAATCACCATCATCGATTTTTCTTGATCCTTTGCTGATACCATCCCATACAAGATACAAATATCTCATGGAATAAAGAAGGAGAAGGACAAAAGCAGACAAAGTAAATTCAAATGAAAAAGAAGTGGGTAAATTAGAGAATGTTATTAAAACTTGAAAAGCTATTATTATCACAAGAAAAACGTAATCCAGGTTTCCAGTAATTGGTGTGTTGCCACGGAAAGTCGGGACTAGCACTGATGCAACTCCGCTCACAAATAGTACTAAAAAACCAAAGATCTGCAGATTTGGATGCTCGAAAAAATAAATGTTAAAATCTGGTATGTATCCAGAAAGCATAAGAAGGCGGATAAAACCCATAAGCGTGGCTATGATGCCGAAAATTGTGCCTACAATAACGTAGGAAAGCAAGACTTTTCGACGTTTTACGAAGACATCTTTGAAGTCTTTGCCGAACTGGACATTTCCTGTAGCAGCTTTATCCAATATTCTTGTAAAGCAACATTCGCTTTAAAGTTTCCCCAGAAAGTTTACATATTGCACGTCTTAAATCATGCCAAAAATCTGTAAATCATGCTAATATGACATCTGTCTTGTTACATAAAAAGCATAGGAAAATCATTTTTCTGCGTGGAAAAACGTACCAAGAGCCAATAATCAATACCGGCTGATGTTAAGATAATTACTATTTCCCGATAATTATCGATTGGTTTATCAATCCTGATCACATACTTGATAACATATGATTATCAGTTTAGGGAACAAAAAGGCTTTATTGCACCTCAGGGATCAAAAGGATACCGAGAAAAGTGATTCAGAATGATAACCGACATTATTAAAAGAGATAAGACAACTGCAAAATTTAACAAAGAAAAAATTACAATGGCGATTTACAAAGCAATGCTCGCAGTCAAAAATGGGACAATGGAGGATGCCGAGGCCATTACCGATCTGGTTGTATCCAAAATTGAGTCATCCGGCGAGACCCCAAGTATAGAACAGGTCCAGGATACAGTGGAAAACGAATTAATGTCATACCGCAAAAATGGAGCCAGCTTTGCTGATGTTGCCAAAGCCTACATACTTTACAGGGAAAAAAGGCGTATATTGAGAGAGGAAAAGGCAAGGATGGGGGTAAGGGATGACCTTAAACTTTCACTCAATGCAGTTAAGGTTCTTGAATCAAGGTATCTTATAAAGGACGAAGAAGGCAATGTCGTAGAAACCCCCAGGGAATTGTTCAGAAGGGTCGCCTATAACATAGGAATAATTGAATATATTTATGAATTCAAGAAAAATGGGAAAAGTGGATCTGCCTCGCTGGACTTTGATAAAATTGCTCTAAGTACGCTGAAAAGAGCTTTTGAGAATTTATCGAAAGAGGGTTTTATAACTGGATCTTTCGAAGAATTTATCAATTCAACATCCGCGAATAGTACCACCGTTTCTGATACTATTTCTAACTTTGAAAAAATGTTCATCAATCTTGAATTCGTTCCAAATTCCCCAACTCTCATGAATGCTGGAACTCAGCTAGGCCAGCTATCGGCATGCTTCGTCCTACCTGTTGAAGACTCTATAGATGGTATCTTCAAGACACTTTCAGATGCTGCAAAGATTCACAAGTCAGGAGGAGGGACCGGCTTTTCATTCAGCAAATTAAGACCACATGATGACATCGTGGGCTCGACACAGGGAGTTGCTTCTGGTGCGATATCTTTCATGACAATATTCGACACCACCACAAATGTCATAAAGCAGGGTGGAAAGAGAAGGGGAGCAAACATGGGTATTTTGAATTATGACCATCCTGAAATAGTTGATTTCATAACATCAAAAGATTCCGCAAATACAGTCCTCAGTAACTTTAACATATCAATAGGTATGGATCAGAACTTCTTTGATAAACTCGATAGAGATGAATACGTAGATCTCAAAAACCCGAGAAACGGCAAGGTTGAAAAAAGAATAAAGGCATCAGACCTTTGGAATCTTACAATAGACCAGGCATGGAAGACAGGGGACCCGGGTCTGATATTCCTTGATGAGATTAACGCGCACAATACCGTACCTAATTTGGGGAAAATAGAATCTACAAATCCATGCGGAGAGCAGCCTCTTTTGCCCTATGAGTCATGCAACCTGGGATCCATAAACCTTGCAAAGTTTGTAAAAGATGGTAAGATAGATTTTGATCATCTCAGAGATGTGATCTGGCTGTCGACAAAATTCCTGGATGATGTGATTGATGCTAATCTCTTCCCGGTTCCGGAAATAGAAAAGGTTTCCAGAACAACGAGAAAGATTGGACTCGGTGTAATGGGATTCGCTGATATGCTTATTGATCTTGGAATACCCTATGCAAGTACGGAAGCCCTTAAGACTGCTGAGAGAGTTATGGCCTTTCTGCAGGATGAATCGCACAAGGCATCTGAGGCCCTGGCAAATGAACGTGGTGTATTCCCGGGCTGGAAGGGTTCTTACTGGGATTCCATAGGCAGAAAGATGAGAAACTCCACAACTACAACCATTGCCCCAACAGGTACGATATCAATAATCGCTGGATGTTCATCGTCAATAGAGCCACTCTTTGCACTGGCCTTTGTTAGGCATGTGCTTGATGGTCAGGAACTCCTTGAAGTAAATCCGAGCCTCGAGAAAAACTTGAGGGAATTAAATCTCTATTCTGAGAAACTGATGCTGAAGATTGCCAGGACAGGCAATTTACAGGATGTGGACCTCCCTGAAAATATAAAGAAATTATATGCCACATCTCAGGAGATTGACTACAAGTGGCATGTACTGATGCAGGCCGCATTCCAGAATTACTGCGATTCGGGCGTTTCAAAGACAATAAACCTTCCAAATAGCGCTACGAGAGAGGATATTGCAATGGCATACAGGCTTGCCCGTGACCTTCACTGCAAGGGAATTACCGTTTACAGGGATGGTTGCAAGTCACAGCAGGTTCTGTATTCCGGAACCGAAAGAAAGAATAATACAACAGAAGAAAAGCAGAAAGTCTCTCAAGACTTAATATTATCTGCGCCAGAAAATCTTCTGAAGGTAGATTCAACCTTCGACCCAGCCTGCACTTCAGGTTCCTGTAACCTTTAGAAAAACAACCTATTTTTTTAATTTAATTCTTTAACTTTTGAAAAATTTTTTAAGCAAATCCAGTGCAGTTCGAAGGTTATCTCTTTCCATTACGTAAGCAATTCTGAAACCATGGTCATCTCCAAAGTATTTACCCGGAGCCAGCAATACACCTGTCTCTTTCAGGATCCTCTTGCATAGATCTACAGATCCCTCCGCTCCTGTTCTAACAAAGCCAAAAGTCGTGCCATCTGGCCTTGTCCATTCTAGTCCTGGGGTCTGTTCAACGAACTCATTTACCATCTCAATATTTCCTTTTACGAATTCAGGGACTTCCCGGTCAAAAAAGCCCTTATTCAAAAGAGCCTGATAAGATATCCACAGAGAATATGGAGGAATAGATGGCGTTATAAGATCCATGCTCTTCTTTAACCATGGAATATATTCCTTATCTGCAAAAATCCAGCCCACCTTCATATCTGACAGACCATAGAATTTGGTCATTGTTGATGAGACTATCAGCCCCCTGTTTTCTGAGAAAATTGTCCTTCCCCTGTTTTTACTGAATTCGAGGAAGGTCTCATCAATGTATTTCAATATTGATTTGTCAGAATTGTTCCTCAAATGTTTTGTGATAATATCGCTTGAAATACTAATGGGATTATTGGGTAATGATATAGAAAAGGATTCACGAACATCTGATTCTTTAATATCTCTTAGTTTTACCTCTTCCAAAATAAATGAAAGAGATTTTGCAACTTTCAGAATCGGTTCGTATTCAGGTGTGAACAGTGTGATGTGATCAGAATGCTGCCTTAATAAAAGCAGAGAAACGTATATCGCCTCGGAACCTGAAATTGTTGGAACAATCAGGTCAGTATTTATATTATAGATTTTTGACAACTCTCCGACAAATAGTTCTTTTGCAATATTCCTGTTTTTCTCATATTCCTGGAATGAAAAATCGATTCCGCTTTTTCTTGAGAGACTGTCAGGCATGTTGTTCTTGGACATATTAAATTTGCATTTCTCGGAATTGCTGTTCAGCCATGTAAAAAGATCAAGTTCTTCAGGATGAAACATAGTAT
>JAKBLT010000043.1:0-4547 GCA_021831925.1 Thermoplasmata archaeon | reverse complement strand
AAATCGATTCCGCTTTTTCTTGAGAGACTGTCAGGCATGTTGTTCTTGGACATATTAAATTTGCATTTCTCGGAATTGCTGTTCAGCCATGTAAAAAGATCAAGTTCTTCAGGATGAAACATAGTATACCAAGATATGTTTCTGAACTGAATAAATTCTCCTACTGGAAGGCAACATTCAAAATCATTTTCAATTATTTATCGCAGGTCCCAGTAACTTTAAGGCAAGCAGCCTACCTAAAATTATCAGGGCAAGCGCGATAAATGTGCTTTCAACAAATGCCTGAAAATTTGGCACAAGGAAGGAGAAAATGGTAAGTGCGATCATGGGTGGATGTTCGAATCTGGTAAAAGATATAAATGCCATTGCAAGAAGAGTGCTCACAATCAGGCCGATCTCTATATCTGAAATAAATAACCTTACTATCAGGGTCACGAACAATACAAAGAGATAAGAGGAAATTATAGAAACTGAATTTGAAAACCTGGTATTTCTCTCATAAACTGCGAGATATGATGATACAGCAAATGGAGGAGCCAGATAAAGTCCTCTGGTAAAATTGGTTAAATATAGAATAAGAGCGAAGACAAGAATGAGCATGAGAAACGAAAGAACCCTTGATCTGCTAAAATCCTTAAGTATTCTGTCTTTCAATTGATAGCTCTGCATACAGACAGGTCTGTTAATTAAAGCGGGTAATGTAAAGTTACCCAGTTGTATCTGCTTACCGCGCGCTTTCTGAATTCATGTCTTTGAACAAGCACTCTTTCGATTGGGCCTCTGTTTTACTGGAATTTTTAATAAGATTTATACTCCATGCTACGAAATTCGTAATTTAACTACGATTTACATTCATAAAAATATATATTATCCTCTGGAATTAATAAGCATGATAACCGTAGACACTCAGAAAAAAGGAAAGAAAAACGACGAAATGAATCGAATAAACATAAAAGGATCATTGCCTGGAAAGAATGCAAAGAAAATTATTTCCATGGATACAAAGTACCTTGTGAAATCAACGAAATCCCTTCCAGTTGTGGGGAAGAGAGGAAAGGGTCTTTTTGTTGAGGACGTTGATGGAAACGTTTTCCTGGATTTTGCATCGGGAATCAGTGTTACAAACATTGGACATGTTCACCCATATGTGACCCAGAAAGTGAAGGAACAGCTTGACAAACTCTGGCATTTCGCAGGAACTGATTATTATTACGAGGAACAGGTAAATGCTGCGAAGGCCCTGACGGAAATCACACCTGGTAAATTTGACAAGAAGGTTTTCTTCAGTAACAGCGGGACCGAGAGTAACGAGGCATCCCTCAAGATAGCTAAAGCATTTACTGGCAGACAGGAGTTCATCAGTTTCATAGGAGGGTTCCATGGCAGAACCAACGGCTCACTTTCGTTCACTGCATCAAAAGCAACACAGAGAAGAGGTTTCTTCCCGACAATGCCTGGTGTTGCACATGTACCTTATCCGAATCCATACAGGAACCCATTTGGAATAGATGGCTACGAGCATCCGTCTGAGCTGGTTGAGGCAACGCTTGAATTCATTGAGAGATATGTTCTGAACACTTACATGCCACCGGAGGACATCGCAGCATTCATGGTGGAACCAATCCAGGGAGAGGGCGGCTACATAGTTCCTCCGAAGGAATTCCATAAAAAGTTAAGGAAAATGGCTGACGACAACAATATTCTCATCATAATGGATGAAGTCCAGACTGGTTTCGGGAGGACAGGTAAATTTTTCGCTTCAGAGCATTTCTCTGTCGAACCTGAGATAATCTCACTTGCAAAGGCAATCGCATCAGGTATACCGATGGGTGCATCTGTGATAAACGCAAGGCTCGATTTCAAATCTGAGGGAATGCATTCTAATACATTTGGTGGAAACCTTATCGCAAGCGCTGCATGCGTTGCAACAATAGAAGTGATGAAGAAAGAGAAACTGGTGGAGAATTCCGCCAGAATGGGAAAATACCTGATGAAAAGGCTGCAGGAGCTGCAGGAGGACTTTGATTCGATAGGAGATATCAGGGGACTTGGCCTTATGACTGCGATCGACTTCGTCAAGAATAGGAAGACTAAGGAACCTGCTGGCAAGCTCCGGGACATCGTTGAAAGAAAGGCCTACGAAAATGGGTTGCTTCTGCTTTCAACCGGTCTAAGTGCAATAAGAATAATACCTGCCCTTAACGTCACAGAGGATCAGATTGACATGGGAATAGTGGCACTGGAAAAAGCTATAACTGCATCATTAAGAGAACTGTAACTTATTTGTATAGTCTAAAAATTCAGAGAGGGGTTTTCCCCTTTCCCATTTAAGATAAAAATTATTTCCCTTAGTCTGGTCAACTTTTGGAAGGAAATCATATAAGTATGCTATTTTACCCCTTGGATTCGCGGGTGCTGCGAATGTTTTCCATGATTCTCCTCTCACGCCCTTCAGCCTGAATGCATACATCAGGAATGTTCCAGATTTCTCACACTTTTCTACAAGGCGGACTGCCTGTTCCTGTCTCTTGCCAGATGCCTCTGTAAACATTATGCTGGGGTTTATTGAAGATTTTACCTCAATAATTGCTGATATATCGCCTCTTATTGCAACAAGATCTGCTCCAAGCGAACCGGCAGATCTTGTGACAAAGAACGGGTGTTCTTTCATTGTGATAATACTTTCACGAAGGTCAGGATGGACGTTCTTTGCATAACGGTTTATAAGTACAGGGTCACCGGAAAGAATGTTCACAAGCTCCCTTTCGTATATGCTCCCGTTCAAAATAATTCAGGGAGTTAACTCTTTGCAGGATAAAACTGTTTTCCTCGATCTAAGAGTGAACTGAAATTTATCCCATTGATGTAATTGCCGCAATTTTTTGATTATCGTGTCCATATTAAATGCTATTATCATGAATCAAACGAGTTTAGATTGGTGAAATTTGACCTTATATTGAATCAAGCAATAATTAAATAATACAAGATTAAGGTAAGGTATATAGAAAAAATTAATGACCCTTATTAATTTATCAGCCAGACCCAAAAATGAGCAGATTTTATCTACAAGTCTCTGAGCGTAAGATTATATTCATCATAATTGCGATTGCAATTTTCCTTGGTATACTAATATTATTCAATGTAGTACCAACTCACGAGGCCGCTATACCATATTTTCTTGGAATATTAATATCCTTACTTTTGACAATTTATTACGGCAAAGAATCAAGCTGGATAAGAGAAGTCATATTAGAAGGAAATAGCAAGATTCTTTCTGAGATAGCAACTAACAATGATCATCCTTTACCTAAACATGGAAGAGAAAAAAATATTGAGGTTTTAATCGAAATGGTCAAGAAAGCAAATAAGAGCATGTTCATATGGAGGAGTAATTTTTCATCAATTGACGAAATAGAGCAGCACCTCGATAGAAGAGTTAAGGATTCGGAATTCACAATAAAAATATTGATGAATATAAACCATCATTCTTATCCAAACGCAGAAAAAATTGTAACTTTAATGAAAAAGTATAGAGGAAAGGTTTTTTTACGTCATATTGAAAGTAAGATCAGAGGCGAATTGTATGACGAGAAAATAGTTAGATTGATAAATAAAGTAGATAAAGAAGAGTCCATTAATTCGGTAGGTGGGAGAAAAGAGCCAGATTATGACTTTTGGTACAATCACTATATGATTCAGGACCCAAAAAGCGTGCTTAAGATTAAACGCATTTGGAATTACTGTTGGAAGCATTCAGATGAAGATGTTGAAGATATAATTAGAAGAATTCATATGGAAGTAGAATAGAACTGTTAGGAAACATATAATGCTCTATTTGACAGTAAGTCTTGCAAAATAATGATTTTATTGGTTCATTAGCCTAACTGTTTAATATCTCTATCAGGAGAATTATAATCTCAGCCTGATTCGCGCAAAGATTAAAACTGAATTGTCTTTCCTATATTAGCAGGCGATATTGAATTAAGACCTGTCCAGTTGTGTGAAATATATCAGCTACTTATCTCAAATACATCTTGCCCCTATTGTTGATGGTCTTCAATTTTAGATCATTGGGGTAATGATTTCCGTAACCATAATTCTGAGGCCTCTCGACAAATGAATATCCACATTTCTGGTAGACATATGTCTGTATTCTGAATAATGTTATATGCTACATCTTCGTGATAAATGTACCATTCTTTACAACGTTCATGAAATTGCAATATAATCACGTGATAATAGGATGGATTATGAGATCATCGTTCCTCAATTCAAAATCTGTAAATGGAATATTATGGATCACGAAAAATAGGAAGTTCCCATTGGAGAGAAATTATAAATGGACGTTGAGCCCGTCTTGAACTCCTGAAAGGCGTCTTCCTCAGTCGCACATTATTGTGTGTTTAAATGATGTTGGTTTCACATTTCATATAAATTAAAAACCGGCCGAATCTTGATGGCGCCAATTTTACGGAAAAAACATATAACTGTGCCATATCCTAATATTATGGAAGATTTTGTTTTTTCACCCACTGATCTTTACCTCA
>JAKBLT010000042.1:0-8858 GCA_021831925.1 Thermoplasmata archaeon | reverse complement strand
ATTTCCTCAGTATCATGATTGCCAATTTGATAAAGGTGTCGGGTAATAAAAAAGCCGAGCCTAAAATAATGGCGGCTGTCAACTGCACACCGGATTCCTTCTATCCAGGATCCAGGCTGAATGATCGGATAGAAGATAGCTTGCAGAAGATTGTGGAAGAGAAGCCAGACTTCATTGACCTGGGTGGAGAGAGTACGAGGCCCGGATCAACAGGCATAGGCTGGAAGGAAGAGGTGGAGAGAATCCGTCCGGCACTGCAGTTTCTATCAGAAAACTCGAATATTCCTGTCTCCATTGACACCAGGCACCACGAAACTGTTTCTTCCCTCCTGCAGTATGGCATTAGCATGGTCAATGACATCACGGGATTGCGGTCACAGGAGATGCGGAAAGTAGTTCGTGATAATGATCTTGATGCCGTAATTATGCACATGAGGGGAGAACCATCAACAATGCAGTCAATGACATTTTATGAAAACATTATTGCTGAATTAAATAGATTCTTTTTTGACAGGATGAGGATGTGCTGGGAAGATGGCATCGATCCTGAAAAGATCATTCTTGATCCGGGGATTGGTTTTGCAAAGGGTCTGAAGGGTAATATGGATATACTGAGAAATATAGAAAGTTTCAGGATAGGTCAGAGACTTCTTGTGGGAACGTCAAGAAAGACATTCATTGGGAAAATAACCGGTTCACCCGTTGAGGAAAGGCTCCCTGGAACGATTGCAACCTCCATCTATCTTAGCAGTAAGGGTGTTGATATCTTGAGATTACATGATGTCAGGGCAAACAGGGATGCAATAAAGATGATGAGGTTACTGGAAGGATCAGATGGCCTTGCCTGATCTCACACACTGATCGCAGTATCCTCTAACAATTAAATCGACATTCCTGACACTGTAGCCCTTGGATGCGATGCTGTCGCTTATCTTTGAGGTATCCTCCGCAACATCCTCAATCATTCCGCATGAGAGGCATACAAAATTTGCATGCGGTTCCAGGTTTGTCTCGTACCATGTTGTGCCATTTGCTTCAAATGACGTCAGAATTCCGGATTTTGTTATCACTTTGAGTATGTTGTAGACTGTAGCAACAGTTATTGATGGCTCTGTTTTAACAACGGTTTTATAAACATCCTCCGCTGTGAAGTGACCGGGATAATTATTTATAAATTCAATCACCCGAATCCTCTGTGGCGTTATTTTAAAGTTGTATTTCCTCAGTCTTTCAATCTGTAATGTAGTTTCCATCCAAGAGATATTGATTCTCAATTAATAAGTATTTATGCTTACATAACAGGGTGGAGGATAGATGCCTTCAGGTCTTCAATGTGTGTTGAAAAGCCGCAATTGGTGCACCTGCCGCTCTCATCCAATCCAACTATTTTGCTTGTGAACCCATTACGTTTAACCAGCAACTGCCCGCATCTGGGACAATAAGTGGATTCATATTTATGGCCAAAAACATTTCCGATATAGGCATAATTCATTCCATGATCGATAGCCATGTCCCTATGCTCTTCCAGTGTTTTCACAGATGTCAGCGGGAGATCCAGCATCCTGTAATCCGGGTGAAATCTTAAGAAACTCACAGGTATATCTTCACCACCTATTTCCCTAATTCTATCGACCATTATTTCAGCATCCTTCAGGTTGTCTCCAACCTGCGGTACAACGAGATCAGTTATCTCGACATGCATCCCAAGGTCCAGAGAATTTTTTATTGTGTCGTAAATCGGATCAGCGCTGATTACAGAGATATATTTCCTGTAAAAGTTATTATTTGCATTTCCCTTGAAGTCTATCGTGATATAATCGAGAAAAGACGAGGCATATTCTATTGCCTCCTTTGTCTCATATCCATTCGTGACAAATATGTTCTTGAGCCCCTTCCTCCTGGCTTCAAGTCCGACATCATGAGCAAATTCCAGAAAGACCGTTGGTTCATTATAGGTATAGGCAATCCCCCTGCAACCTGTCCTGATGGCAAGAGAGACTATGCCCTCAGGCGTCATGGGTTCACCAGCGACCTCTCTCCTCTGGCTCATCTCAAAATTCTGGCAGTATCTGCAGCCATAATTACAGCCGGTTGTCCCGAATGATAGTATTTTTGCACCGGGCATTGCATGTAAAACAGGTTTCTTCTCGATCGGATCGATGTGCATACCGAATGGCATCCCATAAACAAGAAGATCGAGGTTTCCACCATTGTTCTTCCTTATTCCACAATAGCCAGTCTGCCCCTCTCCAAGTATGCATCTCCTGACGCATGCTGTGCATACCAGTTTTCCAGCGTCCTTATGCTGATAAAGCACAGCTTCCATATTCTATAAAGGCAAAACCGGAATAAAAGCTCATCTATTCCATGTATGCAACCAGAGAGGCGTATCCTACGACCTGGCTGAAATCACCTGATGCGTCTCCAGAATTGCTGTGGTTCAAGAGTTTGATCTTGCCGCCTATCCTGCTTGTATAATGCATCAATGCAGCAATTGGGCCATATCCGCATGGAGTGGCGTTTTCTTCCATGATTGTACTGTAGAAAAGATCAACGTCAAGGCTTTCGATTGCCCGGATCATTCCGGAATCCTTTCTTTCTACGGATGATGCGGCCTCGTAATGCGTGAGATCCGAGCTTGCTATGATGATGAAATTATCTTTCAATTTTTGAATTGCTTCCGATAACTGGATCGCCTTAGATGAATCCTGATCGCCCATTGATACTGGAAGAATTTTTCCCGTGCCGGAAGTTACATGCTGGATCCACGGAACCTGTACTTCGATCGAATGCTCATTTTGGAAAGCTGAAGCTGATTCCTTGATATATTTACCGGAATTTCTTAGGTCAAATAGAAGTTGTGAATCAATTTCAGATGGCCCAATGGGGGTCAACCATCTTCCATTTGGGTAAACATAGGTATCAAATGGTCTTCCCGAGTGCTTGGGTCCGATTACAATGAACCTCGTTGACCCGGATCTCTCAACAAGATTGTAGGCATATGATGCTGTCATTCCAGAGTAGATATAGCCGGCATGTGGAACAACAACTCCGATCAGTTTGCCATTCATACTAAGACCTTTAGATCTTTTGAGGAAATTTTCCATCATTGTATCAAGATCTTTCGCAGATTGAGGGTAGAAAAGTCCAGAAACCTCAGAAAGGCGATCCATGCATTAGTATACAATCAAACATAAAAACATAATTCTGTTACACTATTGAATGAAAATAGACCAGGAAACCGGAAAGGAGCTTGTGAATACTGCAACCGCGGTTATTCAAAGCAACATTAGATATGGAAAAATTTATCGGGTTTTATCCCCAAACAGGATTTTTGAAGAAAATTTAGGTGTCTTCGTTACAATCAAGGAAAATAATATGCTAAGAGGATGCATTGGTTATATAGATCCACCGTGGAAACTCCGGGAAACAATTGTGAACGCTTCAATTGCCTCTGCCACCGAGGATCCGAGGTTTACCCCGGTAAAAGAAAGAGAACTTGACAATATCACCGTTGAGGTTACCATACTGGATCACCCGGAACAGATACGCATTGCAGGCACGCAAGATTTTGGAAAAATTGAAATTGGGAAACACGGGTTGATAATAGAGTGTGGTCACAATAAGGGAGTGCTTCTACCCCAGGTTGCCGTTGAGGAAACGCTTGACCCAGAAGCCTTTCTGGATGCAACCTGTGAAAAGGCAGGATTGCACCCTAAATGCTGGCAGGAAAGTGGCTGCAAGGTATACAGATTTGCAGGTTACGTTTTTGGATGATGCTGCGCTTAATAGATTTCCGTTTTCAGAGGAGCCCCTTGAGCTTCTCGAACTCTTCTGGGGTTATCTCGCCTCTTACAAGCCTCATCTTCAGCTCATTCAATGGATCAGCCTGGGAGGTTCCAGCCTGCTGAGGCTGCAATCTCTGGTTTACCTTTGCCTGCAATAAACTGACGCCTTTGGTGGTAAAATCACGCAATTTCTTCCAGAATGTCCAGTCCTCGTTAACTCCCATGCCAGTGATAATGATATGATCTTCCATTATTCCCTGTTTCAGTTCAACGGAGGATATCTGATCGTACCTGAACTGTCTCTCCTCAAATGACATAAGACCCTTTGAAACAAGAAGAAGTCGCTGGTTTGTTATAACCATCCAGGGGTGGCCGATCTGCTCTCCGGAAGACCCTCCGCCAAATGCCCTGACATTCATACCCTGTGCGTGAGTACCTGCAATGCACCTAAGGCTATATTCTATATTTTCTCCTGGTGCAAGCACTTTCCTCAATCGTTCCACGTACTTCTCTGGCAAATCGGTATATTTTGGAATAGGTTCGTTTTCACCCTCGACCATGCATTGTGATCAGGTTTCTATATAAGAATATAGCTGATTGATAAATTCGCCTTATTTTTTTCTATGAAAAAGAATAATGTTTCAGAAATGGCATCAGATTTTAATTACCATTAATGTCTTTGTATCCAGGATTCCTTTTATGTTCCTGATTTTTTCAAGCATGGTTTTTTCGAGTGCAGAATAATCCTTTGCCTCTACCTTTATGATTATGTCATATTCCCCAAACAGTGTGTAAATTTCCACAACATTCTCCATACCTGTAAGCATTTTATTTACAGATTCTTCTGAACCTGGAAGTGTGTCTATCAAGACGTAAGCTAAAACCATCCTTTATCACTCAATGAACAATAAGTCAGGATAAATAAATGTTATGAATTAATTAATTTCATAAATTGATCAATGCCTGCATCTAAAAACTAGCAAAATTCCTGAATTTCTAGATGGTCCTGGCGCGGTCTGATTCCCACTGCTAAACCTTTAGATCATTAACTGAATCAAGCAATTCAATCCCTTTCAATTCGGATTGGTTGAACTGGTATTCCTTGAATCCGGTCCCGGTTAGAATTACAGATATTGTTGCATCCTTTTCGACTCGCCCGTTCCTAATTGCTTTTTCAACTCCAGCAAGAGCGGCAGCAGAAGAGGTTTCTGCAAATATTCCGTCCAGTTTTGCAAGGTTTTTCTGGGCATTTTCTATTTCCCGATCAGATACCGATATTCCAAACCCTCCGGATTCCTTTACGGCCTTTATTGCGTGGTTTGCTCCAAAGTTGACTCTAAGGGCACCTGCTATCGTGCTGGGAGTACCGGTTTCCTCAACATGGTCAAGGTTTTTTTCCAATGCCTGAACCAGTGGGCTGGCATTATCGCCCTGCACTGTAACGATTTTTGGCATTTTGTCAATAAGGTTCATGTTATTTAATTCACTGAATCCCTTGAAAATAGAGAAGAGAAGATCCCCTCCAGCTGTTGGTACGAAAACATAATCCGGAACTTTCCTCGAAGAAATCTCGTATGAAATTGTTTTTACCCCATCGGCGGCCAGCGGATTAAACGGTGCCCAGACGAAACCGTTCCTCCAGCCTGGGAGCAGCGTCTCAACTCTCTTCAGGGATTCCATCAAGGTTTGTTTGTTGGTGAAGAGTTTCTTTACCCTAACAATTCGTGGATTATAAGCAGAAATCTGCTCCAGTTTGGAAAGGGTTGAATCCTCCCTTACCAGTATTAGACATTGAAGCCTTGCACAAGCAGCGAAGGCAGCTAGTGCTGCAGCGGCATTGCCCGAGGATGCAGTAAATATTCCAGCGCACTTCCATTGCTTTGCAAGCGATACCTCAACGCTAGCAGCCCGATCCTTGAAGGATCCGCTCGGATTGCATCCCTCAAGTTTGGCCCAAATATTTCCGGCGCCAATCATGCTGCCGTAGTTTTCTAGCCTTACATATGGAGTGTCCCCCTCATCTAATGAGAACTGGTTTTCAGGAAGAACCGGTGGCAAAACTGGTACGTAATTCCATATTGAGTGTTTTTGCTCCTTTATGTTAATTTTGAGACCTGTAAGATCATACTTACCTGTTAAGACGTCGCCACACGTCCTGCAAACAGTGATCTGCGGGTCAGAATAGATTTCTCCGCACCGAATGCATTCCAGCCCTATAAAACGAGATTTTTCCACCCGCTTGAATGACTGATAACCTAATTAATATTGAGTTCGGCACAATGGATAATATCGCTTTTCAACCAAATCTTTTGTATGACTTCCAAAAAAATTATTTCAATTTACTTCTAACGGAATCCCTTTCTTATATTTTCAAGGGCTTCCCTTGCACCGTTAAAAAGGAAATAATCATCAGATCCGATTGCCATTATTTTGAATCCTTCACCTATGTATTCTCTCGCCTTTTTTACATCGAATGAAAGTGTACCTCCAGGCTTGTCACATCTCTCTGCAATCTTCAGCATTTTTTTCATTTCATCTTCAACAACAGATGATTCAGGCTGGCCCAAATGGCCAAGAGAGGCGGCCAGATCGTTTGGTCCTACAAACCAGCCATCAACTCCATCCACGGATATGATATCCTCAAAATTGTTGACGGCCTCCTTTGTCTCTATCTGTACAATGACGATAACTTCGCTGTTGGCTGTCTTCAGGTATTCAGAATGCATAGAATAATACTGCGAAGCTCTCCGCGCTCCTGTTCCTCTTATGCCCACCGGTGGATATCTGGTATAAGAAACTGCATCGGAGGCATCGGCTGGGCTATTCACCATCGGTATCATAACGCCTTCGCCTCCAGTGTCAAGGGCCTGCTTGACATACATGAGTGAGTTAACTGGAACCCTCACCAATGGTGTGATCTTTCTGGAAGTCGTCTGTAATAATGGTTCAAGTTGTGCCACTGTAAGTGGTGCATGTTCCATATCGAATAGGAACCAGTCGAAGTCGTTAACAGATAATATCTCTGGTACCTCAGTGCTCGATATCGTTATCCATGATCCGAGGACAACTTCACCATTTTTGAGTTTCTTCTTCATCTGATTATTCATGTGTCAAGGCATGTAGATTTAACTATTGAAATTATTGAACCTGCTTTACTTCCTTTAAAGTATTTAATTTACTGTATTTGTGTTCCCCGCTTGCATACCCATATTGTCGATATGTATGTTCCCCTCACCACGATGAATTAGAGAATCATATACATCATTCTAGATACATTTTACTCGCGTTCCAGGAACAGATCATGCAGAAGTTATAATCCATTAAGATGGGCCATGCGCGGGTCTTCCTTTCCATGTCTTTGTTTGCGCTACTAATGAAATCACAGAACAGATTTCAAGCATCACTTCACACAGCAAGCTCAGATATGTTGTGCTGATGATGCCTGCAAACACCCACTAATAGATCCCCCTTAACCCGTTCCATTTGAGATACCTGTGCATGATCATGACGTCTCATGGCCTAAAAAAATATAGATGACCCTCCTAGTGGACGGGCTTTATTTCCGTGGTCAGAGAGAGGTACCCTCAGGATTATAAATAATTCCGGATACTAAGTAAGAATTGGTGAAATACATATATATTGGACAAATATCATTAATAATGCCACAGAGGATGACCAGTAAGATAATTATATCTCAACAATCTTCAAATGGTCAGAATATGGTTAATTCTTTTGATCCGTCCTTGTCTGGTGGTGACGGGGGCTATAATCTTTGTTGGCTTAACTCATATTACTCAAGGAGTTACATTTCACAGCAGACTGGAGGTGAATATAATTGAAGATGCATTTTCTGATTGCTGCTGTTATTCTGATAGTTGTAGTCGCTTCCTTTGGTGTTTATGGAGCATTCAATTCTGACCATAAAGCTGTTTTGCCTCCATCGCCTGTAATTGTCAGGACCACTCCACAAGCATATATGGAGGTCAACTTTTCAAACCTTTCACATTCCTCTGAAATTTATGCTATCTCTTTTACAGATGTATCTAAAAATATTTCTATAAGCAGCATTGAATTGAAAGCATTTAATGGAACTTCTTTCGGGATCATTGAACTTAATGACAATCTTTCAAGGTATGCATTAAACATGTCGTCTTCCTCTACTTTCAATGTCACAGTTTCTGGTGGTAATGTTCTCAGCGATTCCACTTCGATTGTAATGAAATATTTCAAGGGAGAAATACAGGTTTTCACTTCTATAGAAATTTTGGATGCAGCCAATGGTGTTGCAATTTCACAGGCGTTATTAAGTGAAAATTTGTCTCAGAATTCCTCCTTAACGCCAGCTGCTTCCATGACCACTTCTGAATCAAGCTCCGGTGGATTGCCACAATGTTATGCGTTATCATTCTCAAGCGTTACAAAAACTATCTCAATGAGTGCAGTTGTACTGGAGATATATAACGGATCAGTTAACGGAACCATTCAATTCAGCTCGAATTCTTCGCAGTATGATATCAACATGTCAAGTTCTTCACACTTTGTTGTTACCATATACGGAGGAAATGTTTTCAGTGATTCCACATATATTACTATAAAATTTATAAGTGGAGCACAACAATCTTTGAACATGGTCAAGTTGATCGATTATGACAGCGACGGAGTCATAGAGTCTGCTTCGCTGTAAATGTCATAGACTGATCAAGACAAAGATGATGAGCGAGGAAATACGCACAAAAGAATGAACCGATTTGAAATTATAATATCTGATTATCTTCAATGATCTTGGTTAAACTGCTTCAAATTTTACTTACTCCATATTATTAATGGATTTCAGCTGTATAACGCAGATTGGTGCATTAAAAAATCACAGATAATTGTTGCAAATTGTTTTATTTTCATTTGACTTTGCCCCTGTGATGCAGGATACTGAAACAGAGACGGTTATATTTAAGTCGCTCAATTCGGGGAATGTTACAATTAAGAAAGAAGAGATTTTGGAACTTGGAAGAAACATATACGGAAAATTGTATCTCAGAGGTGATACCGGTTATGACAGTGCAAGGGAGATAT
>JAKBLT010000004.1:0-41117 GCA_021831925.1 Thermoplasmata archaeon | reverse complement strand
ACGGTAGTATTGCAAATATAACACTTGAATTGTGCCATTCATCATGATTCCTTCTGGTTATTTAAGACGTTTTCTGAAATGCAAAAAATAAATAGAAATACCAGTATAAAGATGCAATGGAAACAGATAAACCCATTAACTCACGCTGTATTTTTTATGATCGCGGCAAGTGCGCTTTTGTTGCATCCTACCTCACAGATTGTCACCTCTGTTTTAATTTTGCGGAGATTGGAGGCTCCAGAGGGCAAATTCTAAGTCTTCTGAACTATATACAGGAATTGGGACTTGTAGACTCCATTTTCCCAAAGGGAACATCGAATCAGTCGACTCTTGAAATGCTTTAGTTTTAATCGACTTTTTATCGCTGCTAAATTATAGCTATTTACTATCTACTTAATGGGCTTGTGAGGTAGCCAGGACATCCTGTTGGCCTTCGGAGCCTATTACCCGGGTTCGAATCCCGGCAAGCCCGCTCACTTTTTGGCATTTCTGTCTAGGAATAGTAATTAAATATTTTTTAAAATTAAAAATTTTTATTGTTTGCAATTTAACAAGAAGAAGGAATAGTACCTATAAAATCAGAAATTGGTTTTCTTTTAACATTTACTGGATGCAGGTTTCCTGGAAGTTCTATTCTATCTTCAGAAACAAAGCAGTATTCGGGTGTTGGCCCTAATACCATCTGCCTCATCCACAGATCCCTTAAATTTTCATTTGATTTTCTATGATTGATCGTTATCTGATCTAATCCCATATCTCTGGGTTTTGTAAACCATGTGGCAGATTTTCCGCTGAAGAAAGAGGGATAGGAAGATTTTATGACGTACAGACCAGCATGCAGATTTGTGGCCATATGAGCAGCGGCGTTATGAGGATCCTTCACAGAACCAGAGACTGCCGCTTGATTTAGTTTATCCATAACGCCAGAATCCTCTAGTAGGTACCAGTCTTCATAACCAGATTCAGAAGCGCCCATCCAGTATGCCCCCTCGATCTTGAAGGTCTGGGAACCAATATAACCTTTTACCCCAAAGTTGTAAAGAGATCTATGAAACATAATAAGTGCATTTTCATAAGTCTTACTGCTTACCAGCTCCATTTTCTGGTGCCAAAAAACATAAGCAATCATCTCTCTCAATTTTCTGAGGGTGATTTAGTATGTTAACTTATTGGGACAATTCCAGTTATGAGTAAATTTGAGCATTCACTGTTTCTTCGGCTGATAGAGGTCGATCTCATTACCATCAGGATCAACAAACGTTGCCTCTAAACCTCCCCATGGAACTTCTTTAACCTCTTCTGTAAATCCTGTTCCTAGATTCTTCATTCTTTTAACCTCTGAAGAAATATCGTCTGTGATAAAGTGAATCTGCATTGGGCCATCACCCTTCCCATTATACCCGCCATGAATTGAAAAGTCTGTGCCTCCAACATCAAATGTCGCAAAATTAGAATTTTCTGATGGAGATCCAACCAATCTTAGACCCAATACATCTCTGTAAAACGACAGGCATTCATTGAAGTTTTTAACAAACAGAATGATCGGATTAATTTTTTTAATCATGTATCTGGATGGATTCAATCATTAAAATCTAATTGTGATCCAATTTTGAAACTCTTCAATATGAAATTACCCCTTTTTATCGTTAAAGAGAAACACTTTCTTAAAAGACGAAAGGGAAATCTGTTATCATCGTCAACGGAAAAAATTCTAAAAACCAAAACTCTTAATAAAAATTCTATTGAGTCACTCAATTTTCAAATAGACATACACCATCAATGCGGAGAGCCGGATTCGAACCGGCGAACCCCTACGGGAATGGACCCTAAATCCATCACCTTTGACCTGGCTCGGCAATCTCCGCTTTGTAATAGGGGTATAATTCTTTGATATTTTAAAAGTCTACATATTTCCTTTGACGTGGAACTTTATCCCTTCCCCCAATTGATTGACGGGATATACAGGCATATGAGGATTGGAAGACAATTGAGCTAATGAAGGGTTAAATTTCTAAGGAGTTTTTGAATCCGCAGTCTTTAAAAAAAGCAGTTCACCCTTTCCAATGTTTATTATCTGAGTCTCGTACCTGCAGGTATTGTTTATTAGTCCGACAAAGTCTTTTAATTCTTCAGGTTTTGGCGATAATGCGTTATCGACAACAAGCAGCCCATTTCTTCTTAAAACCCGGTCTATTTTTTTCCAATAAAGACTATACTGAGGTCTTTCTGCATCCAGGAAAATAAAATCGAAGGAACCATCTTCGCATGTGTCAAGGAAAATTTTTGCGTCCTGAAGAAGTGGAATAATGTGACTTTCCAATCCACTTTTTTTGAAATTATCAATAGCCATTTTATGCTTTGTTTCGTTGATTTCCACTGTAAACACATGGCCATCTATTTGGGAAACTGCGTATGCAAGCCACAATGTAGAATAACCATTAGAGGTGCCTATCTCCAGTACACGTTTTGCATAGCTAGACTGTATGAGGATAGATAAAAATCTGCCAGTATCAGGAGTAATATTTAGCATTTTTTCAGCATGCTCATGGTTTCCAGCATCGTATTCTATGCCAAAACCGTATATCTGATCGAGAAGATGCTCTAGTTTCTGGTTCACTCAGCTATTACCAAGCCAAGATTAATGCCATCTATATAATTATACAGACGTCTATATTTGCATTTCCTACCCGGTTAATACAGAAAATAATTATCTGATAAGAAATGGTAAACATAGTGACCCCAATTTTCCATACCAATGTGAAATGCTTAAAGCTAAATTTACAGGTTAAAATTTATAGATAGATTTGAGAGACAACTAAATAAATCATCCTATTCTTTCAGATGTGATGAAGGTAGTAATCATTTCCATCGGAAATGAGTTGTTACGAGGCAGGACTGTTAACACAAATGCCACGGAAATTGGGCAAAAACTGACGCTTGCAGGAAACGAGGTCTACCGTGGGGTTACCGTTCAGGATAATGAAACAGAAATATCATGGGCTATAAATCAGGCAATGGCTGTTGCTGATTTGATTGTAACAACAGGCGGGCTTGGTCCAACTTATGATGACATTACAGTTCAATCAATAGCAAAAGCACTCGGATTGAGGTTAATAGAAGATCCAAGGGCTCTTGAAATAATAAAGAAAAAATATTCCGCTCTCGGTGTGGAACTTACGAGTGAAAGGTTGAAGATGGCTTTTATTCCTGAAGGCGCAAGAATAATAGAGAACAAGGTTGGTACTGCTCCAGGTTTGGAAATTAAATTTAATGGGAAGATCATTCTTATATTACCAGGTGTGCCAAACGAAGCAAGATCAATTCTTGAGGTAATTCTTCCTGAGTTAACTGATCCATCAATTTTTGTAATAGATACGAGCAAGTTTTATAGTGGCATGATGGAAAGTCAGGTTGCTCCATTAATTTCTGATATCATGAAGAAATTATCAGGCAATGTCTATATAAAAACTCATCCGCGAAACAGTGAGTCCAGAAAACCTGCAATAGAGGTTGAAATCGTAGCCAGGGGCAAAAACAGGGAAGAAGCTGAAATGTTATCAGATCAAATCTTTAATGAAATTTCCAATTTCATAAAAGGGAAAGATAAAAAATCTAAGTAGTCTTTTTTCTGGGTTCTGATTTTGTATTAACTGTAATCATGGTTTCAGTCCAATTCAGGAAACAGTCAAAAAGGATGCTTTCGCTGTTCTTTTTTTCCATCATGCCAGCTCCCTTGCAAAGAATTCCAATGTTCTCTTCCATGCATCGTCTGCAGCCTTTTTGTTGTAAGTCGGTCTCAGATCATTAAAGAAAGCATGCTGCGCGTTTTCGTAAATTTTAATTTCGATTTCCTTCCTATTTTGAACGAACGATTCCATCATTGCGCTTATTCCCGCATTTACTCTTGGATCCTCTGCGGCATAACTTCCAATTACTTTCCCTTTGATATTCGCTATGCTTGTGACAGGGTCCGGGTTTGCGCCATAGAAAACAGAAGTTGCCTTTATGGGAGCATCTGCGGCTAGCTGAAACACAAGCCCACCTCCCAGGCAGAAACCTATTGAGCCAATCTTGTCACCGTCAGCTTCAGGTTGCTTCATAATGTGTTCTCTCAGGGAGACCAAATCCTTTACCATTGTCTTCGTTGTCTCATTTCTAGACCCGAATATCTTTTCAATAATCTGCTTCTCCTCTGTAGATGCAGTTTGTAAAGCTTTCTGCATTCCTTCCTGTGACCAGCGTTCCTTTTCTGGAATCGAGAAAAATCTTGTCATTGCGCTTTCTATGTTCTTCGCAGTAAAGTGCTTTCCAAACCTTGAAAACAGATGAGGAGCAAATGCATTATAACCCTCCTTCGCAAATCTGTTAGCAATACTCCTGATGTTTTCCTCTAGACCCCATATTTCATGAACTACTATTACAGACGGGTGTTTTTTCCCATCGCCTGGAACAGCGGAAAACATTTCTATCTCAGATCCATCCTGCGCTTTGAAAAAGCTTTCTTTTTCTTTCGGAGCCATATGCATTCATTTCAGTATTTTATTTAAAGTTACAAGTAGCAGAAGAAAATCCGCCATCGTAAAAAGAGGAACACTTCCTTAAAAAGATAAACTGAAAAAAGATCTTTCTCATTACCACGATCGTTGGCAAAATATTATATACAATCTGTCATAAGCCTATATTAATGAGCCTTGTACTACCATCATTTCTGGATCCATTTAAGACTGAGATACTTTTCATATTGTTCTTTGTTGATGGACTTTTAATTGGACTTGCGATCAGGAAAGGTGCCACTGCACTTGTGCTTGTCATTATTGCTGTTGCAATTGCAGGTTTTGCAGGGATAACGTTCATTCCGTCAATATCCGTTACAAGCATTGTGGATTATGTGATAAATTATGCCAAGACGGCAAAGTATGGTGTGATTGTAGTTTCATCCACCGTCGTTGTATTTGTTGTCGGTCTAATTATAGGTCTACTAAAGAAATAATTGAGAATTTTTTATCTCAATGAATTCTCCAGTCTTGCTCTGAGATCGTAGAACTCCTTCCACAATACTTCCGGCATTTTATCCCCAAATGACTCCAGGAAGGGCTTAACCTCTTCGAGTTCCTTCAGATAACCTGAGGCATCAACGCTGAGAATCTCATCGATATTCTTGATTTCAAGTCCAAGACCAGCGAAATAATCGGCTGTTGGAATGTAACCAATTGGTGTTTTTTCAAATCCAGTTGTTTTGTTTTTCACCCTGTCAATTGCCCAAAGCATCACATACATGTTGTATCTATAGCCCGGCCAGATGAATTTACCGTCGCTTCCTTTCCTGAACCAATTAACGTTGAATATTTTAGGAGGATTTGCAAATTTTGAACCGAAATTAAGGTGATGGGCAAAATATTCTGCCATGTTGTATGCAAGGAACGGCCTGATTGCCATTGGATCATTTCTCAGGGTTCCCACCTTATGTTCAGCAGCAGCTGTGGTCTCAACCCTCTGCATTGCGCCGACGAGAACGCCGTGAGCCCAGCTGAATGTCTCATATACCAGTGGTATAAGCGAAGCCCGTCTTCCACCATAAAAAATAGCTGAGATAGGTGCTCCAGATGGGTCATCATACAGTTTTGAAAGATGGGGATACTCATGAATCGGCGTGGTGAACCTCGAATTGGGGTGAGCGACCGGGCTGATTCCATGATATTCTTTTCCGTTCCAGTCAATAACGCCATTCGGAATTTCAGATAGTCCTTCCCAAAATGGTTGCCCATCCCTGGTCAAACCAACATTTGTAAATATCGTGTTCTTTGAGATAGTCTTCATTGCATTTGGATTTGTTTCCATGTTTGTGTGGGGTGCTACGCCGAAGAAACCGGATTCAGGGTTAACTGCGTGCATCCTACCGTTCCTGTTATGTATCCATATTATGTCGTCACTGATCGTGGATGTTGTCCAGCCAGCCTTTCTTAATGGATCTGGAGGGTCAAGCATCGACAGGTTTGTTTTACCGCTTGCGGATGGAAAAGCGGCAGACACAAAGGTTTCCTCTCCAGATGGTGCTTTTAAACCAATAAGCATCATATGCTCTGCGAGCCAGCCTTCTCTTCGTGCCCTTGCTGATGCTATCCTGAGTGCATGGCATTTCTTACTGAGAAGCGCATTTCCTCCGTAATTTGAGTTTACGCTTATAATAAGCCCGTCACCTTCATTCTCTTCAGGAAAATGGCAGATATATTTGTTCTTTGGATCCAGGGTTTTCATTGAATGTATTCCGAAAACAAAACTGCCAGATCTCGCCATCTCAGAGGATGCCTGAAGCCCAGCTTTCGTGATTATGATGAGATTTGCGACTACGTATAGACTATCAGTAACCTCAATTCCTGCCTGTCCGTATTCGGATCCATATGGTCCAAGCCAGTAGGGAACAACATACATCTTCCTGCCGCGATAAGAGTCAAGAAGAAGAGGAAATAACTTTCCCTTTGCAGCATCTGAATTCATCCAGTTGTTGGTAGGGCCAACATTAGAAGTATCGGCGGACGTGCAGATGTATGTATCCTTTTCCGATCTCGCGACATCATTCGGATCACTTCTGTAAAGATATGAATCTGGGAATCTTTCACTGAGTTTTATGAACTTCCCCTGATCAACCAATTCGGAGGTGATTTTCTTTAGTGTTTTATCCGGATCTGACACGATATCAATATCATCAGGACCGAGAAGTTTTATCGATTCCGCAACCGAAGAGAAGAATCTTTCTGCAAGTTCTTGATTCTTTGAAAGTAAATTCTGATATACATCGCTTTCAAGTATTTTTGTTCCAATCCTTCGTGAAATGACGAATTGCTTTTCTGTTTCGGAAATGTCATATATTCCTAACATTCTAATGCAAATATGGTCATAATATATAGTCTTAATGACTCGGCGATTGACGAACTTCCTAAAAATTCTTAATGATGTTGTTAAGCGAGTCGCAATCTCTGCAGGATGGGCTCGCTTGAGGTGCTTCATCGCTCTGAATTATTGAAACTGCCCTTTTGATAAGTGAATATACCTCGAAGTCATTTTGCTTGACGGAATGCACGAACGGACTGAAATCAAGATTAATTGTATCACCTTCCTGAGACCTGGATTCAATGTCCAAATCTGAAATATGAGGTTCAAAATAGATGAGGAGCAACCTGCTAATGGGCTTTATCTGGTAATCCCGCACTAACATCGCATAAGTCTGAAGCTGTAATTCATACTGATTGATCATATCCATTTGGGCAGAGATGAATCTTGCTGTCTTGAATTCCGCAATAGAGAAACTGTTATCAGAATTGGAGAAAATCGAATCTGGCATTCCTGAAATAAAACAGTTGAGTTCCGGGAAAAATTTCTCATAGGTTTTATTATCACTTTTTACTAATTTTTCAGCTCCATCCAGCTCTTTTATAAAATTCCCAGCAGTATGATTCATGATTCTGATATCTACAACCTTCTTCATGTAATTCTCAATGTTTGCAAAAATTCCAGGAGGTGGAATCCTGTAGGGTAGCTGATTCTTTGTCTTCTTCTTTAGCCAGAAACACCGTGGACAGAAAGACTTCAATGCAATGCCCCCAATGTCCGAAACTGAAAGCCGCACTAATTGTCCGTCCACATATAAGAATGCAAAGAGGATATTAATAATCTAGTTCTACAGTAGCTATGGCAATAGCAAGAATTGACATTACAGGTAATATAAACGACAGACTGGCTGTTAGAATTTCTCCTATGCTGGATTATATATCCGCTAAGAAAAAGTATAAAGCACTGCTTCTTGTAATAAATTCTTCAGGGGGTGGTGCAACTGCTTCAGAGATTATCTCTCATAAAATTCAGAATCTTTCGGAGAAAAAACCTGTAATTTCTGTTATTACGGGATTGGGTGCAAGCGGTGCCTACTGGATATCAGCCTCCACAAACAGAATTTTTGCATTGCGAACATCACTCGTGGGTTCAATTGGAATAATAAGTATTCTCCCGTCTTTCAAGCAGTTCCTGGATCGACTTGGAATCAAGGTTGATATCGCAAAGATAGGTGAGTATAAAAGCATGACCTCGCCTTTTGAGGAGAGGACAGCTCAGCAGAAAGCGCATATGACGGAGATGCTTCAGGACGTTTTCGAGGGGTTTAGAAATGAGATAATCTCGAAAAGAAAAATTGGCTCCGATAAGATCGGAGAGATAATAAACGGAGACATTTTTTCTGCAAAGAAAGCTATAGAAAACAATCTCATAGACGAAATAGGAGGGGTCGAGGATGCTGTCAATTATATCAGGACAAAGCTGAAAGTTGGAGGACCCATTAAAAATCTCACACCGAGACCATCCCTGGTGAATAGATTTGTTGGGGGCGGGCTGAGAGAGTTGCTGGAGGATATTATTATACAATAAGATCCTTGCGGCAATGCTCACACTGATAAATCAATCCTTGTTAAGTTTTTGACTATTTAAATCTCAGGGATATACTTATTAACAGTGATATAATATTTAATTGGCATGCAGAAGAAAAGCCTGGTCATTCTGGTTGTGATAATTATCTTGCTGGGCTGGCTCGTTGCCTCCTCGGTTCAGTCTTTCCAACAGATCACGACAGGTAATAATAACACAAGTACACCGGGAGGATCAGGAAATTCTGGCACAGGCAGCCCGGGAAGCGGAGGTACTGGCAGTAATGGCAACGGAGGAAATGGCAACGGAGGAAATGGCAACGGAGGAAATGGCAACGGAGGCTCCGGTTTTGGCGGCTTTAGCGGATTCGGTGGCTTTTCCGGTTGGCCGTTTTCTTTAAACTTCACCGGTAATTTTCATTTTCCCTCTTTTAATTTCCCGAAGTTAAATCTATCTTTTCTCAATTTTTCGTTTCCAAAATTCAACCTTAACCTTAGTTCTCTCAATCCTTTCGGGGGAGGTGGAGGCGGGTCAAAGGGAAGTGGAACAGGTAGCCCAGGGGCAGGGAATGGTAAGGGCAGCGGAACCGGCTCTTCAAATGGCGGGAACACAATACAGAAAATAATACCGTTTGTTCTAAACCCGTATATTATAATTGCAATAATTGCAGTTGTATCTGTGGTTCTTGCTGTGACAGTACTTCGACAGCAGAATCGTAAATCTAACTCTTCCGAGAAAAAGAAGGAAGAAGAAATCCTTGAAGTTGAGTTGCAGCCTGAAATCGCACCAGATAATAATAAAACCATGAATCCTGGTCAACAGCTTCCGCTTGAAAATCATGAGAAGGTATCATCTATTCAGGGGTGGGGTGACAGAAAGCAGTTAATCTTGCCTGATATAAAGGAGGACCTGCCACTCATCTGGGCTCTTGACATTCCTTTATCGGTCAAGGTTCAAGAAAAATCTGAAATTGTTATACCGATGAATCTGAGCAGGAACAGCGACGGTGAATATTCCCTGACGTTCTCAGACCGATGTACCATGGTCAAGGCAGCCGATCGAAGAACAGATGATATCAAATGGTTCAGGGCAGTGGACTATTCGGATGACATCAGGCAATTTTTCCATATGAATTTCATGGACGAAAACGGATCAGTAAAAGATAGTACTACGCCGAGGGAGTTGATTGAGAAGATAATCAAGGGTTCCGATCCTTCCGTATCCACGCAGCTTGAGATCGTGCTTGAGAGTTTTGAGCGTTCTTTCTACGGGCACAAACCAGTATGCAGATCCGATTACGAGAAATATTTAAGAAGCCTTGCATCCTCGGTACCGAACGCAAAAATTATCATCTGTTCAGAGGATTGACCTTCAAGATGGTCAGCAAATTAAGAAGTGCAGTTCCCATAACCGCTAAGTACGCCATCTCAATCGTTGTGCTGACAATAATCCTTCCGGATCTGATCTCTTCAGTATCCCGGCTGTATCTCGTATCAGATATCCTGAGTTTTTTGCTTTTTCCACTGATCATTGCATACGTTGGCAGGATTTTTCAGATGTCGGGACTGATAATATCAGGAATCTTTGCTAAAGTCATACTGGCAGTTACAATATATGAATACCTCCTGCTAACACTTTTCCTCTCACTCATAGGCTCATTTTTCCATTACACGAATATTGGATCCTTTCTGCTTCCTATCCTGCTTTTGATGTTTTCAATATCGACTGCTATCTTTGGCGTTAGAATATTAGATGATGGAAAGCACGTTGGCGCAGGTTCATACTTCACCCATTCCTCCAAGTTCGTCTTTTCGCTATCTGTGGCGCTCTTTTTCTATCGTTTCCCGTATGTGGTTTATATTGCTCCCGTTTTTGTCGCTGTATCTTTCGCAGGATTCCTTGTATCAACATGGACATTCTTCTATTCATCAAAGAAGGAGAATATCAGTTCATTTGCCAGGTACCTGAAATTCCATGGCGGTCGATGGATATCTATAGCAGCAGCGATTGCATTTGCATACTCAATAATTGCAATTCCCAAACCTTCCTATTATAACAATATTTTAATTATAGCCTTCCTTGTCATTGTTGCTCTGGCTATAATTTACCTCGTGATGAAGCTCTATGTCCTCACTTCAAGGTTTGTTGAGAGAATTACATATAGATCATATAAAAAATTTGAATATTCTGACGAGGTCGTTGTCAATCCGGAGATGAATTATTTAATAGATTCTATAAAGCAGTTTATTTTGAAAGGAACATCAACATCTCTGTTAATTGCGCTTACCACCATACTCTCCCGCGGAGAGAAGAATTTAAATGAAATAGAGCACATACTTGCACCGATAACTACATACACCAAACCATCTTGGGAGGATTACAACCTCCTAAATGCAAGAAAATTAATAGAGTATGATATGTCAATCAGAAAGGATGCCGTTAAGAGTGTTATATCAAAGATATCAAGTCAGGAGGAAAATGTAAAATGGAAACAACAGCAGAACCCGCTCCAGAGTTGAAGCCGGTCATTGAGAAAATTGGTAACGCAAGCGAAGAAATTAGAAAATATTTCCTTGGCAAGCAGGCTGTAGTAGACAGGATCCTCGCGGCGATTTCCGCCTCTGGACATGTTCTGATGGAGGACAATCCGGGAGTTGGTAAGACATTTCTTGCGAAGCTCTTTTCCAGGGTACTTGGACTGAGTTATCACAGGATTCAGTTCACCCCAGATCTGCTTCCAAGTGATATAACCGGCACAAAGATATGGAGGCAGGAAAGTGGAACCTTTGAAACAATCAAGGGACCGATATTTGCGAATCTTATCCTGGCAGATGAAATCAACAGAGCACCGCCCAAAACTCAGGCCGCTCTCCTTGAGGCCATGGAAGAAAAACAGGTCACTATCGAGGGGGAAACCTACAAGCTTCCAAAACCATTCATAGTACTGGCAACCCAGAACCCGATAGAATTTGAGGGAACATATCCTTTACCTGAAGCTCAAATGGACAGATTTATGATAAGACTGTCGATAGGATATCCTGAAAACGAGGGTGATCTTCTCAGAAGGAGGGTTTCGTGGCAGTCAGATGATCCGAGCGCAACTGCTTCTCAGGTACTGGACCCAGAGACAATTATCAACATACAGAAAATCATGGAGACAAAAGTATCAGTCAGCGATGAAGTTCTATCTTATATAACATCGTTCACTGTTATAAGAAAGGACGATCGTGTTTCAGCTGGGCCAAGCCCCAGGGGTCTGATATCTCTTTTAAGGATGAGCCGGGCCAAGGCGGTTATAGAGAAGAGAGATTTCGTAACGCCAGACGACGTCAAATCTGTAATCAGGGAAACACTTGCACACAGGGTAGTCCTGAAGCCAGAGATATCCCTGGATGAGATCAGCACAGGAGCTATCGTGGACGAATATCTTGAGAAGCTTTCGGTGCCCAAGTAGTTGATCAAATGGAAAAACTCTGGACTAAGGGATTGCTCGGTTTTCTGGCTATTGCGGCAGCTTTTGGTATAGTCGCATTCCTTTCCGGCTCACTCCCAGCCACCCTGCTTGTTATCTTTCCAATCCTGTTTGTGGGCATTATGTTCATATCAGACGAGGAGGGGCGGGTCGATGTCGAGATAGATATGCCCAAAAAGGTCAAGGTGGACGACATCGTTGAGGTAAAGGCACGTATAATCCTGAACAGGGGGGCAGGCATTTTTCTATTCGAACTTCCATACTTTGAGCACTTTAAGCCTGTTGATGGCTCAAATGTCAGGGTTGTTTTCAAGGGTCTCCGATCGAGGGTTTATGATCTATCATATAAAATTCAGGCTGCAAGGAGAGGCAAATTTTCATTCTCTGAGATAAAATACACATATAATCCAACAATGGGAATCCTGAATACAAAAACAGGAAAGATAAATGTGAATGTAACTATAGATGTCATACCGAAGGTTGAGATTCTGAGGAAACGCGGCCTTAGGATAAGAGCAAGTCTGCTGAATCCAAGAAGTGCAAGATCCAGGATCGGGCCAGCATCCACCGATTTTGACACAATAAGGTCATATGTCCCCGGAGATCCATACAGAACCATAAACTGGAAAGCGACAGCCCGCAGACCAACAGCTAGTGCACCACTTGTAAACCAGTATGAGAGGGAGGGTCTTCACACTATTATGTTTGCACTTGACAGGGGACACACGATGCGGCAGGGTACAAAGGAGGACAATCCACTCGAGAGCTCGATCAGATTAATACTTTCATTTGCAAGCCTTCTATTAAACTACCAGCACAATGTAGGTTTCTGGGTCATGCAGAAGGATAAGAATGCAAGGAAAAGCATAGTTGTGCCTGGATCCGGGATGGAGCAGTATATAAGACTGAGAAGAAGTGCACTCCTTGTCGAACCGATGAAGCAGATCCTCTCTTCTTACAATAAAGACAGGGAGTTTTTCGCAATAGCACGCGAGACTGTTCCAACGACCTTTCTTTTTACAAGCATAACTGAGACAAACGCTGATACACTTTCACTGATTTGCAGACAGATAAGGGGTGTTTCATCCAGGCTCATCGTTATCGATGTGCTTCCATACGGAATATATGGGAAAATGTCTCCATATTCAATCTCATCCATCTATAATGAAAGCTATAACAGTAAAGCAAGAAGAAAATTGTACGCAAGATTCTCAGGTTTTTCAAAGATCATTCCATGGGATCCAGAAATAACCGGGTACGGTAAGATCATATCAAGGCTCACAGGCACTTTGAGGTGAATATGAGGTCTACTGTTTCTTTGCTGTTTGGTGTTATACTTCTTATACTGCCAGGATTATTCATATCCTCTGTCGGTGGTACTTCTCTCGTACTTATTTTCGGTGTACTGGAAATAGCCTTTGCTCTTGGTTCTATTGTATATGCAATTAAACCGGGACGAAAGAATCCTCTCAAATTTCTTGCATTCCTTCCAGTTATTCTACTGATAATATTCAGCAAAGGCTACGCTGCCAGATACATACCTATTGCGATAGGAATGCCACCTGCTGACCTTTCATTTCTTATCGATACTGTTTTCCTTGCAGAATTTGGCCTGATAGGCATGATGTCATTTGAAACCGCAAATTCTCTGACTGAGGTCCTGAAGAGGGACGGCTATGATGAGGATGAATGGAGAAGGGAGATAGGTAGGCTCAACAACTTTTCCCTTGGGATCGGGCTTGGTGCAGTTGTTTTCTCATATCTTATTTACCTGTTTATTACCTCTGTGCCGGTACTTAAGATTAATCCACTGTTTGCTCTGCTCATATTTGGCGTAATTTATTTTGCAATCACAAGATTTTTCAGCAGATCCAGGAAATCGACCGGTTAGGTTTTGTTTCTTCCAACAAGCATTGTCTTCATCATCTCAGCCATTTCAACTGCGTCAAGGTCCAGTTCAGAAAGATGCGCTATAACGCTTTCAATATCGTCCCGGGGGTGATTCTGGCTGAGCTTGAACTTTCCTTCAATTTTATCTATCTTTATCTTTATACCGACGATCTCGGATGCCATCTTCTGATAATATGACTCATTCTCCTTCTTTAAACTGGACCATTCCGGATCATGCAAATCGGAAAGTTTCTTTATTATTGTTAGCAGGACAGCATGGTCGACAGTTTCCGATATGCCATTCACCCTTACTATCACATAATTCCATGTGGGTACGGATCTTGGGTCCATATACCAACGCGGGGAGATATAATGATGTGGACCCTGAAAGATAACCGTTACCCTGGATCCTTCAAGATACTTTGAGTGTTCATTGATCCTTGCGAGGTGTGCATATAATACCATCCCCTTTCCTTCATTTTCTAGAAGAAAAGGTAAAGGAGTGACGTAAATTTCGTCGTTAATGTAACTTAATAGTAAGCCAAAGCTATGATTTCTAATAACATTCAGCGAATCCTCATCAGATATCGGCTTGAAATATCTCGGTATAAACACCTTAATAGATGTCTATTGTGCTTAATAACATTACATCAACACAATTTTATGAATGCTTAAACTATATTCATTCATGATTGTAGAGGAAATGAATTATTGTTCTGATCTATCCTTAAAGGCAAATAATAAGGTGCTGGATGCGTGGGTTAAGGATAATGATAGATCAAACATGAACCTGTCATATTTCTCACTTGTAAAGGGTAAAAAAGCTCATCTGATAATCCGTCAGGACGGCAACCTGAACGCAGGGGCTTCAGGCAGGAACAGGACTGGGTTCTGGGTCGGTGGTCTCCAGCATTTTTCATCAATAAACCTCAAACAGGTAAAAAAAAGCAGTATCTGCAAAAAATATGTCAGGCGTCCTTACTATATTTATAGAAAATATAGCAGTCTTTCAAGAATCGATTTCATTCCGCCAGACAGCAAGTCGCTTGTTATTGTATTATATCCTCATGATCCCTGCAAGATTGAACTGTCTTTAAAAATTTCCCATCTAAAAATGTGGCCCTTGAATAAATCACCCTCAGGTTATCAATTTATACACAGAACCAAAAATGAGGCAATAATAGAGAGCGAGTTTACAAAGACGATTATTCACCTTTCCGGATTCATGCAATCAGAGATCAGATATGATCATTATACAAATAATGTAATTATATCTGGAAAAATTGCAGATCTATCCACAGTAGTAATCGGCGAAGACCCTATTCCAGATACAGAGGTTGCATTCAAGGATACAAGAGACTACTTCTCAAAGGTGACTGAAAACTGCATATTAGAATCAAGCACACCAGGATTGGACAAGGCGTTTCTCTGGGCGAAAATAAGTTTGCTCGAGTCATATTCTGAAACAGAGGCGGGTAATGGTTTCTACGCAGGCTTTCCAAGATTTTCCTGGTTCTTTGGACGTGATGGTCTCTGGGCATCATTTGCAGCATATCTGATAGGCCTGACAACCGAGGCAGATTCCCACCTTGATCTTCTTTACAGAAATTCAGCAAATGGAAGGATACCACATGAAATTCCAATTGTAGATGCCATGGATTCATTGAACCAGAATTATGATGTCTCTGGAATCGAGAGGATCAATACTAAGTACATGTCAATTGACAGCTCCCTGCTCTGGATGATAGCACAGGGGTATAGGAATGAACTTTCTGCTAAACCTGTCGTTGAAGAGGAAATAAGAAAAGTGTATTCCTTTATAACATCATTGTCTACCGGGACAGATTACCTCCTCGAAAATAATTTCAGCTCCGGTCTTATTGGATGGCCGGAAACCTGGGCCACCAAAAGAAATGGAAAATGCGTTGACATTAATGCATGGTATCTTGAAGCAGTCAGGGTACATGACGCAATTATCAAAGACCATGATGGCAGATTCCAGGCAGTTTACGATTCATATCAATCAAGATATCTTTCCGGAAAATTTGGTCTTGATTCCTTCACAGATTCAGAAAGGAGATATATCAAGACTCCGCTGCTGGCAATTCCAGGTATATACTTTCGCTTATCAAGGATCAAAAAATTACTGAGGTATCTGTCTCAAGACAATTTGATGACCGCTAATGGCGTAAGATCAATGTCCTTAAATGATACGTTATACGATGGAGGATATCACACAGGTCAGATCTGGCCGCTAATGAATGGGTGGATAGGTTTATCTGCCTATAACAACGGAAACAGGAATCTTGGTGAAAAGATGCTTATTACTTTCATAAAGTACTCATTCAAAAGTGCTGATCCGGGGAGAATAAACGAAACATATGACCCTGATTTCTTTTATCCTACTGGTCAATTTGCACAGGTATGGTCGAGTTCTCTATTCATACAGCTCATAATGGAGGGATTGCTGGGTTTCAGGCATGATTGGAAACAAGATATGGATTCAGTAAATGAAATAAGAATGAACAGTAGGTTGTTAAGTAGAATCGGTATTAAAAGTTACGAGCATGCTGATAGACTGGAATCCTTATCTATTGATAAGAGGATGCCCTGTAACGAAACACGATATAATAATATATCTTAATTTTTGGCGGAAACATGTCAATTTTTTGAATAAATGTAACAATTATTATCAGAAATTTAATATACAAATGTTTTAAGGCAAATTCTTAAATAGAATGTTTTAAACTGTAAACCATGGAAACACCTAATATACCAACAAAACCAAAAGGACATGGCGTATTGATCGCCGTGATTGCGGTTGTGGTGGTTATAATTTTGGTCGGTTCATTTATCGGCCTGGATTATAACAACTTGTTCCACCCCAAACCGGCGGCGCAGACAATATTTGTGTATTCGGGACCAGCAGGTCCGGCGAACGCGGATCACCTACTCGGTGGATGCGTAGTGGCTGAGATGGCAAACGGCTCAACGCCGATGGCATCAGCACAACTAATAGCGTTTTTGCTCAATCCTGCTGTGCAGAAGAGCTTTGGATCGGCTACAGGATTTATACCTGTTGATACAGGAGCATTCAATACAACCCCGTCAACAACGATACCTACAATTTATAAGGCATCCAACGCATCAGTTACAGTTTACTATTACACAAGTCTGACAGAATCTGACTATAACTATGTGAGCAGCGAGATGAGCACATTCATGAGCATGTATCCAAACATTGTTGTGAAAACGAGTTTCATTTCAGCTTCTAAGATAGTATCTGAGTTCCAGACGCAGTTGGCTGCAAAATCACACGAGAATATTGTTACAACGATCGACAACATTGACGTCGGTACTCTGTTCTTTGATGGATATCTGGCTAACCTCACAAGCATGGCGCCAACAATAACTGCAGGTGCCGGAACGATTTCAAGTGTTACTGGATTGAATAACTATGAGGTAAAGGTCTTTCATGGTATATATTTCATGACTCAGCTTGTGAACATACCACTTGTCTGGATCAACTATACAGCGATGCAGAAGGCGGGCATTTCGAGCCCCCCAACAACTGACGCCCAGCTCATGAGCGATGCAAAGACCCTCTATAATTACTATGGGGTCGGAATGGTTAACTTCCAGGGCCATGGCGGAGCAAGCACACCTACTGAGTTATATCAGTGGATGGTTCAGTTTGGCGGGAACCCGATGGTTTTCAATGATACTGGAGATATCGCTGCAATGGAATACCTCTACAATCTTAGTGCGTATTTCTCCCCTGATTACCCGGCATCATATTGGGACACATACACTGGACTCGCTTCCAACACATACACAATAATGGACTACCAGTGGCCAGGATCTGTTAATCTGACAACACTTGCAATGAAGCCTTACAACAGTTCTGATACTGTTCTCAACGCATCATTCAACGCGCTTAGCACGGGAGTCTTCATACGAGATCCAGTTGCATGGCTATCACAGTGGCAATTCTACATGGATGCAGCATGGACTTCTATAATTGAGGACCATGGCTCATACAGTCAGATTCCACACATACTTAGCAGCGAGAATGCTGCATTGTTCAACTATCTAAATACGACATCAGCATACGGCCCAGAGGTTGCAATGAATTATACAATGGGTTACTATCAGCCAGTTGTAACTTAAAATTATTCCATTATAATTTTATTTTTTTAAAATTTTAATAAATACTTCTAATTTTCTTTTACGACTTCTTTCAGAATCCCTTCACTATAAACATTATATTTCAGTAGAGAGAATTTTATCTGATCACCCGGCTGATACCTGTCCTTTACCCTGAGGATAATCGATTGCGACGATTCATCATCCTTATTTTCTGCATCTTTATGTAAATCTGATTTACTGATATCAAGGTGGCAGAATGCACGGTATACGTCATCAATTACCTGAGTGTAATCTACGGTTGCAGCATATGGGCCATTTCCTTCTTCAATCCATGAATCCCTGAATCCAATCTCAGTATTGTTGCTTCCAAGTATCGTACCGGGAACGAAATTCATTGGAACATCACCCATGAAATCACCGAGCCACCTCGATTTTGGTTCGTTAAGTATCTTTTCATATTTGTCAATCTGCTCAAGTTTCCCATTACGCAGCACAGCTACTCTATCCGCAAGCGTTGAGGCTTCTGTCTGATCGTGTGTGACATATACGAAAGTAAAGCCAAGTTCTTTCTGCAACTTTTTCAGTTCAGTTCTGGCAGTATATCTTACCCTTGCATCCAGGTTGCTCAAAGGTTCATCAAGCAAGAACATCTTAGGGTTTCTTACCAGTGACCTCGCGAGAGCCACTCTCTGCTTTTGCCCGCCGCTAATCTGGTTTACGCTGCTGTTTAGTATATCAGTAATATTCAGGGTAGCTGCTATTTCCTCTACCTTTTTCTTTACTTCCGCCGATTTTTTATGCGCCATTTTAAGTGGAAATGCGATGTTATTGTATACGGACATAGTGGGATAGAGAGCATAGTTCTGAAAAACCATTGCAATATCCCTCTTGTTTGGTGGCAGGGCGCTGATATCTTTTCCGTCAAGTATTATTTTTCCGTAGCTAAGGTCCTCAATTCCGACTATAACTCTCAAAAGGGTGCTTTTTCCCATTCCGGATGGTCCAAGAACAACAAGAAACTCACCTTCTTCTACTTCCAGTTCCAGACCGTTCAATACAACTTTCTTGCCATACAATTTGTAAATTTGTTCAAGTTTTAATTTAGTGCTCATCCTACAAGACCTCCTGTCAAATATTCTCCTTTAAGGTATTTCATTATCACAACTGCAAGTATAATCACCGGTATCGAAGCGACCAGAGCGAAAACTGACGATTCAATAGGAAAGCCCCTCGCTACATAGTTATAAAGCGTCACTGGAAATGTTGAATCAGTTGGTGCAATTGGCGCAATAATTACAGCATAAGTAAATTCATCCCAAGAAGTCATCCATGATAGCAGAAATGCCACAAATATAGCTATCTTATTCATCGGTAACAGGAGCCGGAACATAGCAGAGCCGAAGCCAGCTCCATCAACCCTGGCCTGGTTTTCTATTTCCTTTGGAAGAGACCTGAATCCGCCGAGTATGATGAACACAGTCAGGGGCAGCACTACCAGTTCCTGTGCCAGCGCAACACCAACCATTGTAAAATAATCTGAACCAGCCAACCCTATCTTCAGGAAATCCACAGATATTGGAATGGCAATAACGAGGCCCGGCATCATGTTAATTATGAAAAGTAGCACAATGATCTTGTTTGATATCCTGGCTGTCAACTTTGAAAGTCCATAACCAGCAGGTATACCTAGTGCCAGCCCAATTCCTCCCACCATAAAGGCAACCTCAAAACTTCTGATCATGGATGCAGTGATAAATGGCCCTACCTCGGCGAAAGATGAATACAGGTTATGCAGTGTTAAAGCGAAAGGTATTTGTGAGGGATATAGTGTTCCGACTGTAAACGATGTTGGTTCAAATGAGTAAAGGACTAGAACCCACAAAGGATAGAAAAATATTACGGCGAGGATTATTGCTCCTATATATACAGCATAACTGTTCCTACTTTGCATACTTCGGTCCACCTCCTAATTTTAATACAACAGCTGCATAGGCCAGTATAATAACCAGTAAAATTACAGAAAGCGAATAGGATATAGTTCTATTTGCGACTATGTTATAGTTGTAGTAGATTAAAGTGTTCATAAGGGGAGGATTGTCACCTATCAATACCTGGGGAAGCGCAAAAATATTGAACTCACTCACGCCTCTGATGAGTAAGGCTATAGCCATAAGCGGCGCGATATTTGGAAGAGTGATGTGAAGGAACCTTCGAAATGCGCCTGCACCATCGACTGCTGCGGCTTCATAGAGATTTGGGTTAATTGATGATAATCCACCAAGTAAAATTAATGCTATAAGAGGGGTGTTTTTCCAGAAGTCTGAGAACATAACAACAAATAATTTGTCAAAACTGGTCCTGATCCAGTCAACATGAAAACCAAATATATTCAAAAATGAACTTGCAAATCCACCTCTTCCGGTAAATATGTTTGAAAAAATAAATCCGGCTACTACAGTGGAAATGCCGAACGGTATTATTACAATTGTTGAAAAGAGCCGGTTTCCCTTGAATTTCTTAATCATGATCATGGCAATCATAAGTGCAAAGAAAAGCTGAATCAACAGTGCGCCAATGCTTACAATTGCTGTATTGGCCAGGGCAGAGTAAAGACCTATACTCGGCAGGGCTGTATAGTTATGAAGGGTAAAACCACTGGAATTCCTGAAACTGTCATATATGATATTGATCGCAGGGTATATGGACAGAATGAGGACGTAAACTATAGCGGGAACTGCAAACAGGAAATATTTCAGATTTCTTTTGAGATTATAAGAATGTAACTTTTTAACGTCAATGGAAACCGGAACCTGATCAATCATCTTAACTGTAGGGTTTTAATGGTAAATAAATTTTATCGAGAATAGAGGTATATCTGCCTTACAACAAGCATATTGTAGAAATTACCAGATTGGTTTTCAAGTACCAGGAGTCTTTGTTTCAAAAAATTCAGCAAACAATTTAATACTATTATTCAATGAGCAATCAGACTTTTAGGGTGTTATATATGAACGAAGTTTTAAGCACTGGGACTACAACTGTAGCTGTAATTGTCAAGGATGCAGTTGTACTGGCAACGGATCGACGAGTTACTGCAGATCACTTTATTGCTCACAAGGATGGGCGCAAGCTGCACAAGCTTGACACCTATGCAGCTATGACTATTGCTGGTCTGGTAGGAGATGCTCAGGTTCTTGTAAGATACATGAGGGCTGAGCTCGAGCTATACAGATTGCAAAGAAAATTTGGGATGCCAATCGAGGCAGCAGCCACACTCCTGTCGAATATACTGAACCAGTCAAAGTATTACCCTTATATGGTCCAGCTCATTGTGGCCGGTTATGATACCAGCCCACACATCTTCTCAATAGATGCTGCCGGTGGGGCGGTAGAGGACACATATGTCAGTACTGGTTCTGGTTCACCATTTGTATACGGTGTCCTTGAAACAGAATATACCAAGGACATGAAGATCGATGAGGGTATAGATCTTGTAATCAAATCCATATCAGCTTCAAAACAGAGGGATTCTGCATCCGGTGGTATGATTGATGTTGCAGTCATTGACCAGAAGTCCGGTTACAAAGATGTCCCTGAAGAGGACGTCATGGACAGAATCAAGAAGATGAAGTTGAAATTTTAATTTTTTTTTATTACCATACCATGGGTGTTTTTTTGAATGGCAGTTAGAGATTATCTAGAGGAAGCAAAATCGATATTCAACCGGATATATCCGGATAACAAGATAACGGAGGTCGACTACGAGGGGCCGACTATCGTCGTGTATACAAAGGATCAGGATCTGTTTTCAAAGAGGGACGACATAGCAAGGACTATCGCACAGGAGCTTAGGAGAAGAATCGCAATTCGTCCGGATCCATCAATAATGAGCTCGGAAGAAGAGGCAACCGAGGAAATAAAAAGAATAATTCCATCAGAGGCAGGCCTGCAGGACATTTATTTCGAATCTGATACGGGCGAGGTCGTGATTGAGGCCGATGAACCATCAGTAATTACGGCAAGGGTTTCTGACTATATTACGCAGATCAAGACCAAAACAAACTGGTCACCTAGAATAGTCAGGGCTCCGCCTATGTATTCAAGAACAGTAAAAGAGATGCGCGAACTCCTTCGGGAGACAAAACAGGAGAGAAAGCTCTTTCTGCACAAGCTCGGGGAAAAATTGAACATACCACCGATGCCTGGGGAAACCTGGGTGCGGTTAACAGCGCTTGGCGGTCACAGGGAGGTTGGAAGGAGTGCTTCCCTGATCTCGACAAACAATTCAAGGATACTCGTGGATTGCGGCATGCTGAACACAAACGAGGCAATAGATCATCCATGGGCTGGTGCGCCGTATCTATACCTTCCGGAAATACAACCTTTTTCTGCAATCGATGCAGTCATTCTGACCCATGCTCACCTGGACCATTCAGGCCTTTTACCAATCCTGTTCAAGTACGGGTATGATGGCCCGGTATACATGACAGCGCCAACCCGGGATCTGGCGGTTCTTTTGCAGAATGATTTCATAAAGGTTGCGCACGCCGAAGGACATAAGGGTGGCTATGAATCCAAGCATATAAGAGAGATGGCAAAGCACACCATCGCTCTTAGGTATAATGAAACAACCGATGTCACCTCGGATACAAGATTGACCTTCTATAACGCAGGTCACATCCTTGGCTCCAGCTCCGTGCATTTACACATAGGCGAGGGTCTTTATAACATTGTGCTCAGCGGCGATGTCAAATTTGAAAAGTCATGGTTATTCAATCCTGCAAACAACAAGTTCCCGAGAGCTGAAACGTTCATGACTGAATCAACATATGCGGGCAGGGAGGATTTCCAGCATTCGAGACCAGAGGCAGCTCAGATCCTCACGGATATAGTCAACAGAACATTTGAGAGGGGTGGATCCGTACTTATACCGGTATTCGCAGTTGGAAGAAGCCAGGAGGTCATGCTCGTTCTCGAACAGATGATGCGGGAGGGAAAGATCCCAAAAACAAAGGTGTATCTGGATGGTATGATAATGGAGGCCACAGCAATCCATGCGGCCTATCCTGAATACCTGAACAAGGATCTCAGGGAAAAGATAATGGTGAAGAAGGAGAATCCTTTTCTCAGTGATATATTTGCAAAGGTTGAAACGAGAGAACAGAGACAGGAGATATGTGACTCGGTGGACAGCAGGATTGTACTTGCAACCGCAGGAATGATGAACGGCGGTCCCGTAATGGAATACCTGAAGACATGGTGTGATTCACCCAAGCATTCCCTTGTTTTCGTAGGTTATCAGGCAGACGGCACAATGGGGAGACGCATCCAGAGGGGCGCAACCGAAATAACATTATCAGACAACGGTAAGCCTGTGAAGTACCAGATGAAGATGAATGTTGAAACAGCCGAGGGGTTCTCAGGGCATTCTGACAAGCGACAGCTTATAGCTTACATTGCATCGATGCAGCCAAAACCAAGAATTGTTCTTGTCAATCATGGTGATGGCGAAAAGGCCCAGGAGTTCGCAAGGCTCATAAAATCCAAATTCAACATTGAGTCTCATGCTTTGAGGAACCTTGAAACGATAAGGTTATACTGATACTACCTGGTAAACTAAAAAATTATAATGCTTGGCGGATCTTTCAGTAATGGAAGCGAAAAGATCCTACCGGCCTTTTGCTGTTTACTTAAAAACTGACTAATCTATGAGGTTCAGAGAGGGAATTTCCCGTCTGGAAAGATCTTTTTCCAGTCAGACAGGAACCTGCTCAGGCCCTCGTCCGTTTTCGGGTGCATGGGAAGTTTTTTCAGAACATCAAACGGGATCGTCGCTATATCCGCACCAATTATTGCTGCCCTGACAACGTGCATTGGATTTCTGACAGATGCTACGAGTATTTCAGTGTCTATGGAATAGTTTGTGAATATTGACTTTATTTGCTCGATGAGAAACATTCCATCCTCGGCGATGTCATCCAGGCGGCCGACAAAAGGCGAAACATATCTTGCACCGGCTTTTGCTGCAAACAGAGCCTGAATAGGGCTGAAAATCAGTGTACAATTGACTGGAATCCCCTCTGAAGAAAGTGTCTTTATTGCCTTCAGACCGTCAAGGGTCATAGGTATCTTCACAACTGCATTATCTCCAAGGGCCCTGATCTTGTGTGCCTGCTCAATCATTCCTGCATAATCTGTTGCGACAACCTCAATACTTACAGGACCTTTCGTAACTGCGAGAATATTTTTCACCACAGCTGGGAAATTATTGACCTTTTCCTTTTCCATAAGAGATGGATTCGTGGTCACACCATCAACAAGGCCCCATTCTATGCCCTGACGAATCTCCTCAACATTTGCGGTATCAAGAAATATTTTCATATTTAGTCTCCTCCCTGAATAGTATTTCAGACTGTTTTACGAGATCATTAACACCCATATGAAAGTAATCGAAAAGTTCCCATGATTTTCCGGATTTCCCGAATGTGTCGTGCATTCCCACCCTCAGCACAGGACATGGATGATTTTCACTGACAACCTCGCATACCCTGCTACCTAGACCGTTGTAGATAGAATGCTCTTCAGCAGTGAGAATACGGCCAGTCTCCGTTGCCGCTTTTATGACAGCGTCTCTGTCCATTGGTTTTATTGATGACATGTTGATAACTCTTGCATCAATCCCCTTCTTCTTAAGTTCCTCAGCAGCCTGCAGGGATAATGATACCATTGATCCGCAGGCGATGATGGCCATATCCGAGCCATCCTTGAATATTACGGATTTTCTTGGCCGGTATTCGTAGTCCGGATCGTTCAGGACAGGAAATTTCTCTCTTGAAAGGCGAACATAATATGGTGTGGTTGTGGCATCGTGAACATATCTTATGACGCTTCTTGTTTCTACGGAGTCAACCGGTACTATGACAGACATGTGAGGTAATCCAGACATTATGCCAACATCCTCAACAATCTGGTGAGTTGCACCATCCTCCCCAACGGTAATTCCAGCGTGAGTTGTGACAAAATTTACATCAATATTGTTGTAGCAGACACTCTGCCTTATCTGTTCGTATGTCCTCATAAGAAATACGGCGAATGTGGAAACGAAAACCTTCTTTCCAGATAGCGCAAGCCCTGCGGCTGTACTAACCATAGACTGTTCAGCAATCCCCATATTAAAGAATCTCTCTGGAAATACCTTCCCAAACATTCCCGTCTTCGTTGAAGATGAGAGATCGGCATCCAGAACGACCATATTGCTGTCTCTTTTGCCTATTTCGACCAGTTCTGCGCCATAAGCTTCCCTGAGGGATTCGGGTTTTCCTATCATTGAGCATCAGCCCCCAGTTCCTTCATTGCAGTATCAAATTCCTCCTTGCTGGCAGGCGGTGATCCATGGTACTTGTAATTCCCTTCCATGTAACTGACGCCTTTTCCCTTTACGGTATGCGCCACTATGAACGTCGGCAGATCATTTGATCCCTTGGCCTGCTCAAGTGCCGAGAGGATCTGATTGTAGTCATGGCCGTCTATTTCGATCACATGCCATCCAAAACTGCTTACCATCGCAGGTATGTCATGCAAAGGCATTATATCGTTTGTTTTCCCATCAAGTTGAACACCGTTCCTGTCAAGTATAACAATAAGGTTATTCAGCTTAAATTTAAACCCAGCCATCAGTGACTCCCAGATACTTCCCTCTTCAAGTTCGCCATCACCAATCATAACAAACGTATGATATTTCTTCTTGTCGAGCTTGGCGGCAAGTGCCATTCCCACTCCTATACCCAGCCCCTGACCAAGTGAACCTGTTGATGATTCTATTCCCGGAACCCCGCGATGAACATGACCTTCTAATTTTGAAGTCAGTTTTCTGAAGTCCTTGAGCAATTCAACGGGGAAAAAACCACGCAGGGCAAGCGTTGAATACATACCTGGCGAGGCGTGCCCCTTACTCAGTATGAATCTATCTCTATCAGGATTCTCAGGGTCCAGAGGATCGATATTCAGGGCTCTGAAATAAAGAACTGCCAATATGTCAGCAGCACTGAGGGAGCCTCCTGGATGGCCACTGCCCGCCTCATATACCATCTTCACAGAATTTATCCTGATCTGCCGGGCCATTTCCCTTACATTCATTAGATCGCTATCCGATAGCTGAAAACTTTTCACTTTAGAAACCACAACCCGATAACATCAATCTTAATCGTAATCATGTATTCTTTAAAAAACATTTTTTAATTTTCTAAGCAAATAATCTAAGACTTCAGGAAATAAAATCTATTCCACCCTCTTCTGTTCCCTCAAGATCCAGGATGGACGACGGAAGCTTTAATCCTGTAACAATAAGGGTGACCTGTATTTTTTTATCAAGCGATTTGTCGATTCCGGTTCCCATAATTATCTTGGCCTTATCTGATATTAGTTTCCGTACTTCCTCTGTTGCAATATTGGTTTCATCTATTGTAGGGTCTGAAGCAGATATATTGATCAGTACACCGGTCGCTGTACTCAGGTCAAGATCAAGGAAGGGTGAGGCAAGCGCATCCTTCACGGCCTGTCTGACTCTCTCACCGTATTCGCCGGTTCCATATCCGATTCCGATAACAGCGGCGCCTGAATTCTTGACAACCTCCTCGAGGTCTTTCATGTCCAAGTTGATCAGCCTGGTATACGAAAGTATCTCAGTTATTGCCTTTATTGCCTTCACTATCACCTCGTCAGCAGCCCTGAAAGACTTGTCCACAGGAAGATCAGGGGCAATCGTGAGCAATGTTTCGTTCGTTATGACAATAACGCAATCACATGCTGGAATCAGCCTTTTCAGTCCCCAGACAGCCTTCCTCATTCTTCTGATCCCCTCTCCCTCGAATGGTAGAGTGACCACACCAAAGGTAAGTGCTCCCTGTTCCTTTGCTATCTTGGCTGCGTATGGAGCGGATCCAGTGCCGGTACCGCCTCCCAATCCCGCGGTGATAAACACGATCTCAGCACCCTTCATGAAACTTACAAACATCTTTTCAGATTCCCTTGCTGCTTCCTCTCCAATCCTCGGATCGCCTCCGGCCCCCTGCCCTCTTGTGAGATTTTCGCCGAGAAGTATCTTGTTTTTGGCCTTTATGCGGAGCAGATGATTCGAGTCGGTATTACATGCGATCAGATCGATTCCTGGTATTTTCTCTCTGTAAAGGCGGTTTATTGAATTTGAGCCCCCTCCACCCATACCAAAAACTTTAATCGTTGCACCAGTCCCAACAGCAAACTGGTCAAGTTCCTCGTCAGAGGTTCCCTTGAAATCTTCCGTATACTCATAATCAGGATCATTGTCAGTCATTTTAGCAAACAACACAATCGAAAAGAGAATATTAAATTTGTCAGGTTTACCTTGTTAACCAGGAACCCTGTTTCCATATCGTCAGAAGGCCGTGAATAGATGCAACAAACATAATAAGCAGACCTATGGCACCGTAGGCAAACGTTTTCATCTTGTTTCTTGACATGTTATTCGATATTGCAGCCCCAAACACTGAGATTCCGAAAAAGTTGACCAGCATCGAAGCCAGTCTGGTAATACGGATAAACCTGAATGTGAACACTTGAACTAAGAAAAACTCAAAAGCATGCTCAAAAGTAAATCTGGCGTATGAAAAATGGTGCGCAAAAAGAAACAGGTATAGTTCAGATGCGCCAAGTCCAATGAAAATCAATGGCAAAAGATACACATAGAGCATTTCAAACGTGTAAAACGGACCAGCCTTCCTGGAAGTACCGCCAAACAGGTCCTTGAAGAAGTAATACCATCCATTTCTTGCCCATCTGACCTGCTGCCTGTAATAGGATTTCAAAGTTTTCTGAGACGGGGTCTGCACCTGAACTGAATAGTTCTTAACCGCCCTATAGCCGCTTTTAATTATGTAACTGGTCAGCTGTCTGTCATCGCCCACAACACTTTTTCTGCCAAAAACCTTGTAGTCGCTAAATTCAGTAGAAAGAATAAAAGGCTTTACGAGGTCCGTTCTATAGACGGCACAACCACCATCCAATATCATGACGTTTCCGCTTTTGTTCATCGCCTTCAGGATGACTTCCCTGCTTCTTTCGACAAATTCCGAAGCGTAGGAAAGAGGACGGCCGTCTTCCATTATCTTTAAATTAGCCCCAACACCTCCAATTTTGTCCGTGAAAGTTGAAAGAAGGTCCCCGACAGCACCATACGGTATTATTGTATCGCTGTCGACAAACATGACAAATTTTGTTTCTACATAATTCATGGCAAGATTCAGTGCTTTACGCTTTCCACCTCTTGTCGGTGTAGAAAGAAATCTTGCAGAGTACTTTTTTGCAATCTCTGCATATGGTGCATTGCAGCCATCTCCAACAACTATAACATCTGAACCCTGTTTCGTGGATGCCTCTACAACTTTTGTGAATAAATTTACGTCTTCATTGAAAACCGGTATGACTATTGTAACATCCTTTGTGTCTTGCTGTTTTGTGTTGATTTCTGGCTTAAATTTAACTGATCTGAATGAATTTACAAAATAAAAAATTGCAGATATAACCGAAAAGATAGAACCTATTAAAATAACAATGAAGAATGCGTCCATTTACACTATGGGATTATTAAAAGGTATTTAAGCGGAATGGTACAACATATAAGGTAGCAGACTTAATCGGACTTTGGCATTTTCTGATTCAATTAGTCAATAGAAGGAAATTTTAGTATGAATCTATCCCCATAGATGACTGAAATACCAAATTAGTTAAACGTAACTGCCTATCTCAAAGACCAGAAGAGGAAAAGTTCTTTTGTCCCAGTGGCGATATTTAAACTTAGCAAAGATTAATTATTTAATAACTGTTTATGGGTAAGTTCTATGTTTAGAAAGTTTGGATTCAATCACAAGGCTAAATTAATGGCACTGATAATCGCTACATTTATGATAGTCTCTTCATTTGCATTTTTCGCCAACATGCCTAGCAGTTCTAATGTCGGAAAGATATCTGTTAAACCATCTGCAAATACGTCTTCTATTTATTTGATTCAATTTGTTGAAACGGGTTTACCTTTAAATTCGCAGAATGGTGTTTACGGTTTTCTCTGGGGTGTAAATATTTCCGGAGAAATGCATGAATCATCCACAAATACCGTAGCATTCTACATGCATCCTGCTTCTAACGTAAGTTATGTGATAAAGGCTGTTTCAAATTTTTCTGCAACACCATCATCTGGAACATTTAATGTAACTTCCTCAAACGTTTTGATTGATATTACGTATTCATCGACGACTTATGGGATAACTTTTTCTGAGGAGGGCCTCCCTTCAACTGGATCTTCGACGGAATGGAGTATTAGTTTTAATGGCATGGATGTCTATAGTAACAGCTCTACGATTTCGTTAACGGAACCTGACGGAACTTATACATATGTCATCCACTCCGAGTCAGTTTTTCTGCCTGATCCATCATCAGGAAGCATAACCATAGATGGTTCCAGCGTTAATATTCCTGTTCAATTCACAAATGACTTTGAAAGTGTTACGTTTTTTGAGCATGGACTTCCGCAACATTCTTCTTTAACACAGACCCAATGGAGAGTTACACTTAAAAATACTTCTCTTGGGCTCAACGTTTCTGAGGTCTCTTTTAACAGCTCACTTAACTTTAATGTTCCAAGCGGGAATTATACATATTCTGCTTCAACGATCAACACTTTTAATTTGTCAGGGGGATCCGGAATAGTAACTGTCATAAAGAAATATACCTATGTGAATATCACATTCATTCCAGATTTTAATGGTGTTGAATTTCTTGAACACGGGTTACCATATTCGGTTAGTGGATCCAGTTCTGCAACACCTCTCTGGTCTGTAAATCTAAAAAATAATACCAAAGACGTTAATTTCACGGATTACTCGAACCAGCCGCAGTTGTTTTTCAATGTCACCAACGGTAATTACAGATTTGTTGCATCGCAGATACCAGGGTTTTCGATTTTGCCTGGTTCTGGATACGTAAACGTATCAAACGGTTTTTACATTATAGATGTCTTTTACACTTCTGGTTATACTTATCTAGCTTTCAAGGAAAAGGGTCTATTTTCAAACACAACCACGCCTTCCTCATCTTTCGGGGACTATTGGTCAGTTACTGTGATTAATTCAACAGGACACCATTTCGTCCAAGGCACAGACAGCGACAAAATTACATTCTGGCTGCCTTATGGTGACTATACTTACTACACCTCTAACAATACGGGATTCCAGACAGTGAATGAAACCGGTACAATTACATTAAATGCGCCGGAAATCGAACATATTGGTTATTCTTTATCTAGTGGTGTTACTTTAGCAAAGGGTAGTGGGAGATTAGCCGCAATCGATTTATATGAATATGGGCTGGCACCCGGAACAACCTGGGACGTGGCACTTTCTACTAATAATGTTAATGCAACATCCCAAATTACAGACTCGGCACTGATAATATTTTATGTCCCTAATGGGACATATTACATCAGGATCCTTGATAGCTCCGGTTTCCATCCAAATCTCTCATCCTTTTATTTGACCGTTGATACAGCTACAAGCCAGTTTTATAATTATTCGATTCATTTCGCTCCCGCCTTCGGTTACGTTAATTTCACGGAGGTCGGTCTTGTTCATGGAACGATGTGGTCAGTTGTTATTAACGATTCATCCAACAATTCTTTCCTGTATTCTACCAGTTTCAATAACCTTTCAATCGCTTTGCCAAATGGCACATACTTCTACAGGGTGTTGGAACCTTCCAGCAATATGGATCCGTTCGCTAACAGTTCTGGTTATATCTATATTTCAACAACCAAACCATTGTCTTTCACGAGTAGATTTATCAGCAACGAATATCCTGTTACCTTCAGCGAGAGGGGTCTTCCGCAAGGTTTCAGCTGGAATCTCCTTCTAACATATCCTAACGGTAACATAGTCCAGTACAGTCTTAATACTGGTCTGATTAATATAGAACTGACAAACGGAACATACAGATATTCAGCGGTTTCGACAAGCGGTTATTTAAATTCACCATCGTTTTCCTTATTCACAGTTAACGGGACTCAATCATCCTCCATTCAACACAATGTCACATTCAAATCAGATCTGTATTCAGTGACTTTAACAGAGGCGGGTTTACCAACCGGTGCGATGTGGTCGGCGACCATAGATGGTATTTATTCGCAAACTACGCTGGGGGTGCTTTCTTTCTCTTTACCGGGTGGAACTTATATCTATCATATATCATCAGCTGGCAGCTATGTCCCAATAAATGCAATAGGTGTGATTTCAGTATCGAAATCCAATGTCAGCGTAAGTGTTACGTATGAAAAATTTGACTATCATGTCACATTCCAGGAGAAAAATCTTCCGGTAAAAACAGCATGGTCTGTGTTGATTGATAATCAGGTATTTGCAACTAATAGTACAAGTATTTCAATCGTTTTACCAAATGGTACCTATGCTTACCAGTTAATACAGCAAGGTTACAATATTCCAGTAAACTCAAATGGAATAATCACGGTCTCCGGCGAGAATATCACTATTAATATCGGCTTTGTTTCGACGATCTATGAATTATCATTCAAGCAAATAGGTGCACTTCCAGCAGGTATTCCATTTACTGTACTTTTAGGAAATATCACAGGCGCCCTCGCAGCTTATTCAACTACTACTTCATACAATAATATGTCGCTTGTAAATGGTACATACTCTTTCACTCTTTTAGAATCGGACTTCTACGTTGCGATTCCTGGCACTGGCACGGTTAGCATCGATGGATCCAATGTCACTATAAACGTAGCGTACGAGATTTTCAAATACACTGTAACTTTTACAGAAAACGGTCTTCCGTCAGGGAATACTTGGAACGTAACGCTTCTTTCAAGCACTGGCCAAACTTTCTCTTCAAACACGTCGTCAAGTTCTATAAGTTTTGACTTGGTTAATGGTACCTATTCATTTCAGGTTAGTTCAGATAACAAAACATTTTCCCCGAGCCCAATAAGTGGTTCAATAACCGTCAGTGGGCAACCACAGAACATTGCAGTGCAGTTTAGCAAAGTGCTTTACGATCTGCAATTCTCTGAGAAAGGATTACCCAAGAATACCACCTGGGAGGTTTCTATTAATAATGTGACCTACTCTTCCAATAAATCATCCAACATTAACATCACGCTTACAAATGGTACTTACACATATAAGGTTCTAAACGTTACCGGATACACAGTATCACCGCAATTTGGCAAGATAGTTGTGAATGGTGCAAACGTATCCACATCAACAACATTTGCACTCAAGGTAACTGTTATTCCGCCACCTCCACCTTCCACTACACCTAAATATGACACTTTCATAGTTATTGGTACGCTGGTAGGAATTGGTGTAATAGGCCTCGCGGTTATAACAGTACTATACTATCAAAGAAAGAAAGTATGAATAATAAAATTTAACATGGTTATCCATCAACCATAAGCAATACAATTACATATGATCTCTAAAATATCTGCCTTCCCATAGATATTTTTCAACTACATTTTCGAAATGAAATTTAAAGACTTGATTACTTCAAAGAATCAAATATTTGATCATTTGTTTTTAGGATCGTTGTTTTTACTGAATTATGTTCACAGCGTTGTCTTACTGGTCGAAATTCTATGCAATTTCTTTAAATAAAAATCGACAATGTATAAATTCCTGTATTACTTATCCTCTTTGTGAAAGGCGCAGTAATCCCAAAAGGAAAGGATAAGGCAGTGGGTGTTGTAATAGGTGCGCTTTTGCTAACGGTTATACTTTTCGCTTTTCTAACTGCTTACATTTTGTATTATGTCCCATCAACGGAGCAGACTAACGCTAGCTCATCCATTACCGACAGAGAAAATGGATTTATCGGTTTGACGCAGAGCATAAATAATGCACAACATGTGGGCTCATACGTTTCGCAGGTTGTCCCTCTTGGTTATTCAGGTGTCCCTCCTTTTTCACAGCCGTCGTCATCATCGATTTCATATCAAAATAATACTTCCTTGTTCTTAGGCTATCTTAATTATACCTTCAACGTTACACTTGCTAATTCTAGCCTTGGCGAAACACTTAATCCTAACGAGATAGCTGTTTTGCCGATTTCCATCTATGTACCTGCAAACGAACCTAAATTCTTCAACATTGAACTTTCAATCGATAGTAACGCATATTCAGCGTACGAAAGCGCAAACCTTACGAATATATTATTCATGTACCAAAACGGTACTGTGATCCCTTCTTGGCTGGAGAATAATGCTTCAAGTACCGCATCTTCAAGTATTTATTGGCTGAAACTCAATGGTGTTTCATCCGGTACAACAATAACCGCTGACATGGTATTCCTGCCTGTAGATATTAACATTATGAACAAGTATCAGACGGGCGAAGCTCCGCAGTGCTCTCCCCTTTATGGGGAATATAACGACATAGCAAACGTTCTCAGCCCAGGACTGGAATACCAGATTTATTATGACAGTTCTGGTAATTTTGATAGTCAAGGTTATCAAAATGATCTGTATAACGCAAATATGGCAAATGATACTTCAATAACAGAAAAAACAGCTTCCTTCAATTCTAATACTTTACCCTTCAATACTAGTTTGGTTGGAGTTAAATGTTCAGTAAATGGAAATAACAAAAATAATGTTATTATAAATTATCAGTACGGATACACTGGTGGAAAAAGCTACCCCAATCCTCCCGTTACAACCCCTAAAAACTCTTTTCTGATCAAAATGCTTGGTTTTGCTGAAATTAATTCAACATCAACCGTTATTCACGGTGCAACAGATGATGGAATGGCTGTTGGCTATAATTCTTTCAGCGGTTTCATGAATGGAGTGAACTGGCTTGGGGTAAATTCCAATCCTAACAACTTAATTAACAAGTATTTCCCCCAGGGTTTTACCATATATAAAGGACAATTTAATGCTAAAAATGGCACTTACCCAATAGAAATGGATTATTTCCAGGATGGGGGTGATGCATATACGGCACTATGGTCTAACTACCCTATAACTTATTATCATCCAGTATTCCCAGCTGGTGGTTTAGTGCCAAGTGTTACATTGGGTAAAGTCTCTTTAGACAAAATTGCCACTGTACCAATCACAATAACTAACACTCAGGATCAAGCTGAGCCTCATACTTACCAGCAGAATATTTCTGTAAATAATGCACTTTACAGCAAATATGAGGCTGGTTCCCTACAGAACATTATTTTTACATACCAGAACGGAACGGTAATACCATCCTGGCTTCAGTCAGGTAATACCAATACTTCATCTTCTTCAGTTTACTGGCTTTCAATGTATGGAATGCCAGCACTTGCAAGCGAGAAAATATACATGGTCCTTCTGCCGAAATACATGGATATGATGAATAATTTCAGGACCGGTGAGAATCCGTCGTTGTCCTCGGTCTATGGCGAATACGATGATGGATCCAGCGTATTCGTTGATTATTATTCTGGTTCATCGCTTTCGAAATGGAACGTTGTAGGTGCTTCTGGATTAATATCAACCGCGCCATCCGGTTCTCCCGGCGGGATTGAAGCTTTTTATGCTGCCAGTGCAAATGGGGATTATCTCGATACAAATGCAAGCTATAATCAATCTTCCGATTATATTATTCAATATTATGTCTATACTACGGGCCTCGGAGATTTCTTTTTTTCAAGCAGCGCATCTGGACATGGTCAGATGTCGAGGCTGGATTCGCGATCTGGTTGCAGCGACCTGGGTTTGGCAGCAACTTCCTCATGGACTTCCTGGAATGCACCGATAGATCATGCCACCCTGTCAAGCCATAAGTGGTACCTCTTCAGTGTTATTATTGCAAATGGGAAGATAGCAGACTATCAAAACACTAACCTGAACGTATATTCAAACCTTGGAGTTAACATTAATCCTCTCAGCAGCACTTACCAAGACAGTGCTGGAGGAGAGTCGTACAGCCCGCTTGGTAGTTATATTGGGTTAGTTGGAGACGCACTTGGTTCTAGTTATGATACATACTGGAATGGAATAATAATCAGGGACTATCCGGCAAATGGAGTAATGCCTTCAGTTATATTTGCAAATGCAAATACATCATCCACCAACACTAGCATACTGCATTTTACTGAAAACTATAAAATATATGGATCTCTGGATTCTGTGCTTAATATTGGCAATACCAACGCCGGCACGATTTACCTAGCAGATGGATCAACGGTTCTTTCATATGGAAACGAGAATGTCATTAGATCTATTCTTCCTGTTAATTTGACCGAGTCTAATAGTGGAGTGGGTATTTCTGTGAACGCAGTTTCAATTATTGGTAAAAACCAGACAGATTCGGCGATTGGTTCAAGCATAGTAAAACTGGTGGCATCTAATGTTCAAACCACAACATATTATAAAGGTGAAGTTCTGAGCCTGCTTTCACCTTCATTTGTTCCCTATACTGCTGATGTTTCGTCCATAAACATCAGCTCATTCAGCTATGTAATTTCCGGGCCTTTGGGAGAAGGCTTCAATAACTCCTTATACGAAATATATGGGAATGGCCAGGCTGTTGGATCAAATCATACATGGTTCATTGATAATAATCTCTCTGTAACTTACAACAATGAATTGCTTAAAATTGGAATGCTTGGAAATTCACTGCAGGTGAACTCACTGTCAATAGAATATAAAGTATATTCACTGTTAAATATTTAGGAGCTAATATGAAAATTCCATCAAACAAAAAAGATTCAGGTGTTTCTGAGGTTATAGGGGCAGTTCTCGTCTTTGCAATTTTCATATCTATTTTTACTACAGTTTCTTCATACTACATACCTTCCACTCAGTCGAGTGCTGAGACGAATTATCAATCTCAGTCGATGGCTGCGATGTCGGATCTTAATAGCGCAATTTCGAGTGCGCAATATGCTTCTGGGTCCGTTATAAATCAGTATATTCCGCTTGGAATACAGGGCGGGATATTATCCCCGTCGAAGCAGACCTCTGTGACTTACTCAGATTCTGGATTATCAGGATCTTTAAGTTATGGAATAGGCGAATCATTTTCCTATGTGTCTCAACATCCTACTTCAGCGATTTTGAACAAACTACTTGAAACATTCCCGCGTGAGAATTTTTTATCACCTGATGCAGCAGTTTACTACCAACCTGCAAATACAGTTTATGTTGCTGGTTATTCAACACAGAATATAGTTGAATTTAAAGCAACATCAGGTACCTTAACAGGATATTTTTATGCTGGCCCGAATCCGAAATTTATAGCCTTGGATGGTAATGACCTGGCCGTTGCGGATAACTACACTGTAACTGCAATAAACCATGCAACAAAAAATTCTTGTTATTATTTGCCTATTTCTATAATATCAACTTCGACTAATTCTGTGATCGAGACTATTGAAGTTAAGAATACCAATGATGTGGCATTCAATGTCACCGCCCTATTAGTTGCAAATAATAATATATACGTTGCTTACCATTATTCGTCTTCAGGTATCGTTACTAATAACCTGACTGAGTTTCAATTACAGGGTGGATCATATGTTAGAACTGCAAATGTAAATCCCGGCTTAATAATAACCTCACTGATATATGATAATAATAATGGCTGTATAATAGGTCTTGAGCAGCCAAAAACTGGATTTTTTCCCGGGAATCCATCATATCTTGTAATCAATCCAAACACACTTTCAAGTTATTCTGTATCTCTTGACTTTAGTTCTTTTTATAAGAATTATGGTTATAACTATTTAGATAATTCAGTTTCTAATAGCGTTCTAAGTTACGATAGTGAACTTAATGTTGCTGGGAAGAAGCCTCCTGAGGTAGTTCTAAACAGTGCAATTGTGGGCTCCAATGAAATTCTTTATTTTACCTATAATATTACAAACCAGAGCGTGATTTATTCCCTTGGATCAACAAACCTATTATATCCATCATCCGGAATTGCCGGTTCAACTTTCAGCAGTTCTGCAGGTACTACGCCTATTGTATCAGACTGCCAGTTCTATACTAATTCAAGTGAAAAGTACATAATTAACCCGACCTCGATCACTCAGGACACCTCAATGACAACAGAGATGGTATTGGGCTCATCTGCATCGCTATATTCTTCTGGATCATCATCCTCTCCTCCATCTGAAGATATGGTCTTTAATTCTGTGAGTTCTGGAACTAGTTTTAACATTACATGTTCAGGCACTCCTGTATCGAAGGTTGCGGGGAACATAGTGTTTGCTGCTAAAGGGATTGTTTCTCAGCCTTCTTACTACATAACCAACTCGAACCAGAATATAGAGACTGCTATCATTCTTAATTCGCAACCTCTTGTAACAGGAACTCAAATCATAAGAGATGATTTCTTCAACGGCCCGTATTCTGGAGTTTACGATCCTGTATCAAATCTCGTCTACTTTACAGATTATAATACGGGCTCGGTGTCAATTGTATCACCTATAACCGGTGCATTGGTCGGCTCAGTTAATTTAGGGTCTTCGTCATATCCGACTAATTTAACCGTAAACCAAAACAACGGCACCGTCTATGTCGTGGAATCGCATCAGAACACAATCGCTTTGATTAAGGGCACCAATCTACTCTCAACCATTAAACTCGGGAATATCTTTTCATCTGTAACTCCATACGGTATCTCTTATAATCCCTCAACGAACACGGTTTACGTCTCCGCTGAGGAATCATCATCATTTGTAATATTTAACATCTCTGCCACGGGCCCCACCCCAGTCGGCACACCAACCGCAGGAACGCCATGCGGTGTATTTTTGGATCCTGCTACAAATGAGTCATATGCATTAATGAAGCATTCAGGATCATATTATCTTTATTCGATAAATAACGTATTTGCTGGGCAGTCATTGCCCGGTCTTACTACAAAATATCCTGCCGATGCAACTTTTGATGCCTATAACGGTTATCTTTATGTGACAAATGGAGGATCAAGCGGATTTGTATACATATACATACCAGGTTCTACTCCAACAAGTTTCTCCCCGTATGCAAAAATACCTAGGTTAGAAGTTGGATCGTATCCTGTCGGATCTGTGTTTGACCCTGCTAACAACCTTTTATACATTGCAAATTCAGAAACAAATAACGTAACAATAATAGATGCCACAAACAACACATATTTTTCTACGATTTGGATTGGTTCAGGACCACAACTCCCTCTTTTTGATTCTGAAAATGGTTATGTCTATATACCAGATTTTACCTTCAATAAGGTCTCAGTTATCGATGGTGGGTTCACTATATTAAATGGGAGGGTTGGAATCGTTCAGAGCGAAAATGCCAAAATCGGTGGAAGTATTTATACCACCGGACAGACCAGCTTCATCTCACCTGTCAGTTTCATTTCCGAAGGCGGTGCGCTTATTGAGAATTTTACAAATAGTAATCAAACGAAGGTGCTGTCTGGCTTGCCTCTAAGTATACTAAACTCAAGTGGCAATATTTACCTTTCGTATACCTCATCTTATCTCACCTTACCATCAGGCTCATCCGATGCAACAGTCTCCTCCTTATCTCCTACTGACCTGAAAATGCAGATTACTTCCGAAGTAAATAATACATATTCGAGAGGGAGCAAGTTCCTGATTTCTGACGTTTATGGGAATCAGTATCCTGCAGAGGTTACAAATGTTTTTCTGGAATACTTCAATCTTTCCTTGAATACGCCATTTGCCCTCTCTCTTAACAACAATCTCTATAACCAGTACTCCGGGCAAAACGCGGCAGTTGCACCTGCGGACTGGTCTTTCAGCGGCCTACCTTTCACTGTCACTCTCAATGGAAACATTCTTTCAATATCACTGAATTATTCTTTACAGGTTACATTCATATCTATTATTTCGTATAACATTGGTTTATTGGGGGTATAGGAATTGAAGATTGTTAATGATAGAAAGAAGAAAGACAATGCCGTTGCCGAGATCATAGGATACATTCTTGTATTTGCCCTTGTTGTTGTTACAGTTACGTCATTCATTGTTGTCTATGTTCCTGCTTCAAGTAATTCAAATCTGTATAATTACGAATCCAATTCTTTGTCAACTATTACATCCATTCAGACTCATCTGTCAAACTCAGCTTTCCTAAATTCTTCTGCCTATTCCCGAAGTGTTCCCATGGGTATCAAGGGATCTTTCTTTGCACCTAATACGCCAACTACGATTGGGTTACAATCTGATACGCCCAATTATTCAATGTCTTATGGGATTTCATTGAACATACAGTTGGAAGGCCACCAGAATAAGATCAGCAGCTCGGTTAACAAGGTGGTTGGCTCAATCCAGGTTGGAGATAATCCTGATGGCATAGTATATGATTCAACAAACGGCCTGCTTTATGTTATCAATTATTATTCCGGCATTCCGGGTCAGGGCTCGATATCTGTACTTACAGGAGTAAGCGGAACACCAATTGCAACCATACAGCTAAATGCACATCCATATGCGATAGCTTACGATAGTTCGACACAGGAACTCCTGCTCACCCTTTATACTTCGAGTGGATCTGGTGAGTTAATGGCCATAAGCACAATTACTAATCAGGTTACGCAGACCCTTTCGGAAAATGGCTATATTTTTTATGATATTACCTACGATCAATCTACTGGCGCTGCGTTAGTCTCATTTTGCAATGAAATAACAGGAAGCGTTGGAATAAACGTATATAATGCGAGTAGCTTTATAAAAATTGATGGACCCTTAAACTATGCACTTACTTTTGGCACTATTCCATCAGCATTGACATATGATCCGTCAAATGGACTGATCTATGTTGCTGGTGGACAGCATATCTGGACTCTGAATGGCGTAACCTACCAACTTGTAGCGTACTATCAGCTAACCTCTCCTTGGAACATGGTTTTCGACTCAGCTAATGGAATGGTTTATTCGACTGCCAACTATGTTTCAGGGTTCGGGTATTATGCGCTTATACCATTAAGTGATGGTTTCCATACTACGTATGTTTATAACAGCACAACATCCAACTTAGTGCAGAAACTCAATGTAGGATACTGTCCAGACGCTATTCTTTATGATCCGGCTAACAGGTATATTTATGTTTCCAGTTATAGCGGAACTGTTTCAGTTTTTGACGGAGTCAATGCCTCCAATACTCCTCTTATTACCACCCTTAATATTGGATATGGACTGGGGGCCGGTTTCAATTCAATGACTTATGATACTGCCACAGGTAATGTCTATCTTACTAATATTCAAACAGATTCCGTAAGTATAATCGAGGGAAACACAAATCTTTCTCATGGATGGAAGATAAAGAACTCAAAACTTGGACTGAACTGTGAGTTTAATGCATCCGGCTCACTTTCCTTGGGTGCCTCAAACGGATTTTCAAACAGCGACCAGATAACAATGCAGGATGGATCCGTTATCAACACTCAGAGTGGACAGCCTCCAACGGCCCAGACTATTCTGCCTTTTGAGTTCAATCTAACCAGCGGATACCTCGGCCTCAACATGAACATGGTAAACTTTGCTGGTAGTAGCAATGTCACCTTGTCCTCAGCTTCTGCAATTACTTTCGATGCACAAAGCCTCCAGTATGATTCAATGGCAGTTACCTCAGGAACGACAGTTTCACTAATCGGACCGAGTAACCAGAGCGTGACAGCAAACATACTGAGTATTCACTTATACAATTTTAGTTATACTTTTAGATCTCAAGACATTGGTCAATGGGATGATGTTTTTTATCACCAGTATGTTAACAGTTCTTCATCAGTTCAATATATTAACTCGCTGACAAGCTGGAATTTTCCAACTCTCCCGATTTCGGCCATTATTTCGGGGAATTCTATTACGTTCAGTTTAACGAATACAATAACTGTCTATTCTTTTCTCATTGACTATGCATCTTATGCGGTCTCTCTTTCGTCATGAATTTCTTTTACACTGGGAATGTGAAAATTAATTTCACGTTCATTTCTCAGATTTATCTTGTAGAGATAAAAATGAAAATAGGTACTGAGAAAAAATATTAACGCATCATAACAATACACATCGTGGAAATTTCTCCTATCGATTATCGTTACGGCTATAAGGATGTTAAAGAAATTTTCAGCCAGGAATACCGATTGAAATGTATGCTTCTTGT
>JAKBLT010000041.1:0-9539 GCA_021831925.1 Thermoplasmata archaeon | reverse complement strand
AGTCAAGGTTCTTCAACTTTTTTCCCTTCTCTTCCAGCAGTGATCCATTTGTGTTCATGACTGTTATAAAACCTTTATTCTTTGCGTAATCTGTTATCTTGTCAATATCCGGTCTGATAAGCGGCTCCCCCCCGAACATGTAGTATCCTCTCATGCCCGCTTCATACGCCTCATCGAGTAACTGGTAAACTTCCTCAGTTTTCATATCTTCCTTCATTCTGTAGATATTTTTCCAGTAAGTGCATGTTTTACACCTAGAGTTACAACCGAATGTCATCGCATGTGCCAGAAAAAATGGCCTCTGAGTGAACATTCTTGATTTTAGCATCGAGCCGAGGGCTCCAAGGTATCTCTTCCAGTCGTTCAATTCATTAAATTTTTCCTGCTTTTCAATTAAAACATTTTGAGTTTGAGAATTTTCAGTCATAATTTTAGAGCGAACACTTAAATATAAGGATATGAGGTAACATATAAGACTTTTTTCAATTAAGTGACATCTGAAGTTTGAGACAAATCTGATATTTTTTGCACTTAATTATTAATTTCATTTGTTATGTCTATAAAAACTGGATATAGTGCAGCTAAATCCTTAGATTTTTCCCGATTGTTTGTCCATAATGAACTATTCCATGCGGTATTATTCCGTTAATGCTGATATTAACTTTATTTATCGCCATTGTTAAATACTTCATGAAGACATCAAACCAGACAAATATGACTATTTGCTCAGGCAAATCATATTAAACATTGAAGATTTCTAAACTTGGAATTTTTCTTGTTAAAAGTAATACCAAGGCCGGGGCTATCCCTATCAATGCCAGTGTTATCCATGAAATCCTGAACGAATATAAGACCGAAAGAATGGCGAACAACGATGGCGCTCCAAGTGCAATTATCTTCTGGATGAAATTGTTGATACCCAAGTATATCGGCGTCGTATTGGAGTTGTGCGTCATTCTTATAACCGACAAATATAATATTGAAAGTATACCATTACTAAGGAATCCCATGGTAATCGAAAGAAGAAAGAGCTCCAGGTCGCCCTCAATGAAGGATACAACAATATATGAAAGTGCAAGTAATAAAACAGGAGCGACGAAATTTATCTTCCGTTTGAAAAATAAGTGACTCAACCTGCCAAACAATAAAGCTCCAAATATACCGGCTATCCAGTATGCGGAAAGCGCGGTGCTCGCAATGTAAAGATCAACCTTAAGATCCACCACGGAATAATATACAAAAAGCTGCCCCACAACAGCTTCGGTTATCGATGCGAGTACAAGTGAAACTGATATAACTATTAATACAGAAGCATTGGATTTTTCCGATGATGGAACAATCCCTTCATTATTTGCTGGAATTCCTTTTTCACCTTTATGTGGAATAAGGAGCAGTGCAGCTCCCATTGTGATAAACCCCAGCATTTCTATGGAGACCCTCCAGCCAATATATGCATCTGCGAAGGCCAAACCGCCAAAACCAATAGCTGCACCAACGTTGAAAAATGAATTGTATAACCCGACGCCATTTCCGCTTGCATCCCTTGTCATGAACTCAGAAAGCCTCGAAAGCGCAGGTGAAGAAAAAAGGGATGAACCTATGCCGCAGGCAATCCTGAAACCGAAAATTTCATAAAAATTGTGAGAGTATGCAGTCAAGAAAGTAAAAAATCCAAGCAAGAACATGCCGATAAATGAAATTAATCCACTTCCGAATTTTCTTGAAAGGACTCCACTGATCAATTGGGAAGGTACGAGGCCAATGTAAAATCCGGTTGTAATCAAACCGATCTCTATCACTGAAAGGTGCAACGTCGTTGCAATGTATACGAGTGAAGGAGCGATGACAAACCAGTCAATCCCGTAAATTGTCCTGTTTAAATAAATTGACCCTCTGCGAAAATATAACACATTATACCTGTCGAGAAATAATCAAACAAAAGTTGAACTTTTTGCTTTTAATAGTTGCAATCTTTTCCCGAATCATAGCAGGAGGAAATAGGAAATGCTTAAATCCCGTACAAATTATAGGTAAAAAGAATTTGCGATGTTATACGGCATGTTTGATTCAAGGCAGAAAAAGCATAGATTTAGGTTTGGTCTTATCCCACAGGAAATTTTGAGAATTCAAGCCCAAAGTCATTCATATGCATGGAGATATAAAATTGACTGAAGTAGTAGACCCGCAATCAAGAATGGCCGATCTTATAGGTCTCCTTTATGTATTGAACAATATTTTTGAGGGAAAGGCCGATTTGTACCAGCTGGAAAAAGAGATGGAAGTCGATCTGGACGAACTCATGCCGATTGTGTTCACAGCAGCAAGAATAGGTTTTGTAAACCTTGAGTCTGGTGACCTTTCGTCCACAGTATTAGGGAAGGAATTAATATCTTCAAGCATCAAGAGAAGAAAGGAAATTATCAAGGAGTCGCTTAAAACCGTGGAGCCTTTCAAGACTGCCATAGAACTCAGGGAATTTGATATTGATCAGCTTCTGGAGGAGTTGGAGTCACGAGGTGTGCAGACATTCAATTCTCCGACCGGACACCATGATATAGAAGTTATGCTCATTGAATGGGGGATATATTCTGGCCTAATAAGGAAGGATGAAGGGAAGTTTATCGTCGCCTAGTCACTATTTTTGGGATTCGCAGGCTCTTTGAGATTTAGCCCTGCATCAGTTCCCACGAACAATCGCTTCAGATCAAATAACGATTTAGAACTTGTCATTTATTTGACCACTTTCATAAAGAGTAAGTAACATCCTTACATATGGATTGCATCAGGTTTCGCTTATGTGTGATGTGGAATAAAACTTTGATAATGTATAATTTCACAAATTACTTATATCGTATATCATTTGCATCTTAAATGCCTGAAAAACTTCAATTTACCAAGAAGATCATGGTATTTGCCGTATCAGCCATTATCATTCTAGGTTTCTCGGTCTTGATCCATTCGTATGGCTCACAGAATTCCAAATCTGATAATTCACTCAGCAATGCTTCCGACCAAAACATTACGACTTACTCACTGAATGGTTATTGTTTTACCTTCAATGGCGGAAACAACGTCTTACTTTTAAGCGGGCAGTTTTCTCTTGGATTTCATTTCTCAGTTTTTGCCTTAAACAGTAATAAATTTTTACAGGAGGTCCCGGTATCTTATCATGTCAACAGGATCGATGACAATGTCCAGAATACCGTGGGGGTTATGGATAACTACAGCGGTGGCAGCGTGACATATATTTTCACCCCTTTAAATGGGTTAGGGATAGATTATGTTATACCACCAGTAACGGGGATGTATATATTATTCAATATCTCATTCGGCCAGGCGAGTTTTATTAGATCCGGAAGTTTTGTTTATTCGCATAATTGCAGCAATTTACCGGAGTTTGGACATTATCTTGTTTCTAATAGTTATTCGGCGTATGGTATCCAATTTTTTGACTCATACCAGAACAACGGAGCGCTCTCATGGCAGCAGATCCAGGCCCAGAATCTTATAGTTTATGAAATGATCACTATAGCACCTGGTGGAGATTACATGGAACTCCTGACCGGGCCATATAATTCCAACGCGCAAGCCACGTGGTCTTATACGGGAATGTGCATTTCAAGTGGAGGGGTTCCACAGACATGAAGGAGAAACATATATGAACACGAATACCAAGGCAATTATTGCAGTTGCAATCTCTCTAATTATTATTGCGGCCGGAGTGTTGATTATCAGAGAAACCCAGATCCATGGTCAAGGATCTCCTTCTCCTCCATTTTCACCGATTAACTTTAATGCAGGAATCCTGAAATCCGGAAATGCGTCTGTCAATATCACCGGATCAGCGACGGCAATCCTTTACAGTTCAAACAGTGGGCAGGGCATGTTTCTGCATTTTTACCCCGCACCTGGCCAGTTTGTGACTGTTTGTGACAGGGCATTCTATAGCAAATCCTCTGTGAATGCTTCTGAATGCGTTAATTTTACTTCTTTCGTAGTCAATGTTCAATACATCATGAATCCAGGCAGCTTCACTGAAATAATATCTATAAACAACAGATTGTCACAAAAGCAGAATGTGGACTTAGGATTCAATGCGGAATTCAATAATATAGCAAATATAACTTTATCTCAGGGGAACCCTAATAATCCGGTAAATACTACAATTACTCCGGAGCCACATAACTTTACTGAGACCTACAATTTACACAACTCCTGTTTATTCGCCGCATCTTGGGGCAGCAGAATTAATATTACATTGAACTGGTACTCAATGGAAGGGATCCTGGCAGGGGGAGAACTGACATTTAATGGTTTTCATTCATCCTGCACATCACTTGGACTAGCGTTTTCAGGAATAAGTATTCCTCCAGACTCTAACCTGACTTTGGGTGAAATGACCGCAAGTTTCTGAGTATTATAATTCCAGGTATTTTTGCTAATCGGAGCATATATAATTATAAATGGTCAAAAATTTATGATTGGAACCGGATATCAGTTTCTGTTAACCTTAACACTTAGTTTTCAATTTTCATATTTTTAGGTGATTGTATCAAAGAACCTTCCATTGATTTCAATAAAACAGGGAATTCTTGCAAGGGAGTACGGGTCATTACTCCTCACAATTCTATGAATCTTGACAGGTGGCTTTATAAAATACATAGGGATCGGCAGTGTTTTAAAAGATACGAAAATTCTGTCCCAATGGCAATGCGCTTTCATGTTAACGTATATCTTCTTTCATTTTCAGCCTTCTTTGCGGACATGGGTTACCAGATAGTTGTAGGTGGTCTTTCCGTCTTTCTTGTTCTTGTTCTGCATGCCCCAATATGGGTATTCGCATTGATTGAGGCATTCAGTTATGGCATCGGTTCAGTCTTCTCTTACATAGGAGGGAAGCTGGCCGACAGGTTTGATCCAAAAAAACTTTCCATAATTGGAAATTCACTGATTCCGATTCTTTCGTTCACAGGAATCTTAAGGAATTACGCGGCCGCCGGTTCTTTATACGTATCAGGATGGTGGTCAAGGAATTTCCGTTCTCCGCCTAGAAGGATACTCATGATAGAATCAACAAGCAGAGAGGAAAGAACAAATGCATTCGGCCTACTGCATGGCCTGGACGTCGGGGGTGGAGTTATAGCTTCTCTCTTTCTCATTACAATGTATTCCGTCGGTATTCCATTTTCCTTGATCTTTCTTGTCTCTATTATACCGCTGATAGTTTCGACCGTTCTGATTTCTCTTACAAGGAAAACAAAAAGGGAGACAGTGGATGAGAGCAGACCGGTTGAAAAGTCTGCCGGACAAACATATTTCAGTATACTCTTCGCAACTGCGCTTTTCGGTTTCAGCTATTACAGCGTTGGGTTCCCAATACTAACGGCCGCACAGGATTCATCCTCTATCCTTTACGGCCTCCTTGTATATCCAATCTTCATGGGAACATCTGCAGCTGGAGGCTTTATTTACAGCAGAATCCGGGCGAAAAGAGAAATCCCGATTCTGGGGCTGTTTGGTTATGTCCTCTCCGGATTTGCAGCCCTTGGTATATTCCTGATCCTGTTTCTGCATGCCCCTTTTGAATACTTCTATCTTTCAGCAATGATCCTCGGTCTGGGTACATCAGCTATAGAGACATTTGAGCCATCAATTGTTTCCAGGATAGTTCGTGGATCAAAGGCAGGATCTGCAATGGGCAAGCTTTCATTTTTCAGGAGTATTGGTATGTTTTCCGGCAATATTATAGTGGGTCTTCTTTACCTGATATCTCCAGAATATTCATATCTGTACGCTGCGAGCGTTGCGGTGATCGGTGGACTTTCAGTACTAATCGCCGGCAGGAATTTCCGTGGATAAAATATCAGGTGTACCGTATTATGTTATAGAAAGTATCTCTCTGTGCAGGGATTTTCCCGGCTCCCAGTATCATGGAATCAAGTTCCTCGGAAAACGTTTTCTCCTTCCTGTCTGTTGCCCCAAAGATCTTTTCGCTGAATGCAGTTCCCACAAGGTCGTTGCCCCCGGATCTCAGCGCGACCTGAGAAACCAGTTTTCCGAGTGCGACCCAATAGACGCTGATGTTTTTGATTGCTGTTCCGGCGATGATCCTCGCCAGTGAAATCACATCGAGATCTTTCTCTCCAGAAGCTTCATGACTGACTTTTCCTGATCTTAAAAGTGGTGTATTTTCAGGGCTGAATTTCAGGGGTATAATTGATATAATCCCTGGCTGTTCAATCTCGCAATCCCGCAGTTTGATAAAATGATCTATTATGTGATCATAATTCTCGACGTGGCCATATGTTATTGTGGAGTTGCCCCGGAAACCAAGTGCGTGTATTTCCTTCGCGTCCTCAAGCCATTTTTCACCAGATATCTTCTCCTTCGTCGTGATTACTTTCCTGACTTCAGGATCAAATATCTCGGCTCCTCCTCCTGTATGTGCATCGGCACCAGCCTCCATCAACCTGGTTACTACTTCCTTTATGGAATTGCCAGTTGTTCTTGCGATAAAATCAATTTCCGGAATTGTAAGGGTCTTAAGCGTTGCAGTAGGGATCTCCTCCTTGATTGCCCTGAAAATTCTCTCGTAGTATTCCAGTTCAAGGTAAGGATTGAAACCGCCAACAACATGAACCTCTGTGCACTGGAGTTCCTTTGCCTTTCTTGCCTCTGCACGAACCTGTTCCTCTGTGAGCTCATAGCCCTTATCTGTTCTTCCCTTTAATTTCGCAGGCACGTAGAAAGCACATATTGGACAGGACGCGGAGCAATAATTTGAATAATTGATGTTATATGAAACGGCATATCCAACAGTATCACCCGCCTGGTATGATGCAAGTGAATCCGCCAGCCTTGTCCTGGAGTGAAAGCCCATTGTCTCCATGATTTCTTTAGCTTCACTTTTATTTATTAACCCGCCATCTGTAATATATTCATACCAGTAACTTTCGCTGGATGTTAGCTGTGTCTTCACGATATAGTCATCGATTTAAATCTAATAAGAATTACCTGTTTTCTGATAATCTATAAAGATTATTAACTTTTCAGCAATATCGAATCATGTTGTCTAATGCCTCTCTCTATAATGAGATTGAGGAAAAGATAGAACAAAGGCAGATCCTGTCGCCTGAGGACATCGTTTTTCTCTATGATACAGCCGATATAAACTGGCTCGGTGGTCTCGCTGGAAAGATGGCAGACAACGTTTCGTCAAATTATGTTTCTTTTGTGTCCAACCTGATACTCAATTATACAAATATCTGCAATGTTAGATGCAAATTCTGCGCATTCTACCGCACAGGCCCGGAAGGAGATGCTTATACCTTTACAGAGGACAGGGTGATAGAAGAGATAGCAAAATATTATGAACCATACGGGATCAGGCAACTGCTGATTCAGGGTGGAGTTAATCCAAGCCTCAATCTTGACTATTACACCTCACTTTTCAGGAGAATAAGGAAAGAATTCCCCAATCTTGGAATTCACGGACTTTCAACATCAGAAATATCATTCATATCAAAGAAAGCAAAACTTTCCGTGGAGGATCTGCTTATTGAACTCAGAAAATCAGGCCTTGAGACAATTCCTGGTGCAGGTGGTGAAATACTTGATTCTGAGGTCAGGAAGAAGCTGGGCCGTCCCGTGAATTCCGGCGAAGAATGGCTTTCTATCATGGAGACTGCCCATCGTCTTGGAATCCGGACATCGGCAACCATGATGTTCGGTCATGTAGAGACAAGCCTTGACAAGGCAAAACATCTTCTTAGCATACTGAAACTTCAGCAGAAATACCATGGTTTCCTTTCATTCACACCATGGAATTTTGAGCCAGGTAATACTCAGCTTGAGAAGGAGGGTGTGGTGACAGAAAGAACCGGGGGCCTTGATGTGATAAGGAACATAGCTATAGCAAGGGTAGTTTTTAATTCCCAGCTTCCTGTAATACAGACGTCCTGGCTCACAAATGGAGTCGAAATGGGCCAGATTGCGATCCTGTATGGCGCGAACGACTGGGGCGGCACTATTTATGATGAGAAAGTTATCCCTGCAACGGGTAAACAGGTCGGCAACCTCCGGAAGGATACAATAATTGAATCCATAAAGGCAATCGGAAGAATTCCCGTTGAGAGAGACAACCTCTACAGAACAATTAAAATTTATGAATAATGACAGAGAAGCTGGCATGCTTTCTTACCTTACAAAAGGGAAAGCTGCAGAAGGCACCTTCAAGGCAAAACCCGAAGACTTTATTGTTGAGGAAATACCGGTCCAGATTCCAAGGAATGACGCCGGAAAGTACCTGATAATCAAGGTCAGGCTAAGGAACTGGGAAACAAACCGGTTCGTGACTTATATAAGCAGGATGCTTCAGATCAACGATAAAAGAATCACCTTTGCCGGTACTAAAGACAGAAATGGCATAACCATGCAATATTTTTGCCTCAATTATCAGGGGTACCCGAACCTTGATAACATCAGGGATGCCGAAGTCATCGAAACTTTCAGGTCTGACAGAATGCTTTCGCTTGGCGATTTAACAGGAAACAGGTTTTACATTAACACATCCAGGTTGACTGAGGAGTCGAGGGTCAAAGAACTGAATGATGAAATGAACCTCCTAGGTGGATTCCCTAATTTTTTCGGATACCAGAGATTCGGTTCAAAGAGACCCATCACCCACCTTGTTGGGAAGGAGATTCTTAAGGGCGACTTCAGGCAGGCTGTCATGGAATACCTGTGCGATCCGAATTTCGATACCGAACCATTCAGGATCGATCTCCTGCAGACCGGAGATTTCGAAAGGGCGCTTAAAGACTTCCCGAAACATTTGAACTATGAGCATTTACTCATACAGCATGTCTTTGAAACCGGAGAATTCGAGGGAGCAATAGAAAAGCTCCCGAGAACACTGCAGATGATGTTCATTCATGCTTATCAGTCATATCTGTTCAATCTTATCCTTTCAAAGAGGATACAGGAGGATCATAATTTAACGGAACCTCATGGCGGCGATTATTTTGTTGAAGTTGATCAGTACTTCAATCCGGTATCTGAACCGATGAAGGTTAATGAATTAAATTTACAAATTATCAGGAAGAAGATAATTGAAGATCGTGTTAGGATAACACTCCCTCTCATAGGTTATAATACAGATGATTCTGTAATAAAGCAGGATGGGATCAGAGACATAATGGAAAATGAAGGCATAGACAAAACTGCCTTTCGTGTCAGAAATCACAAGAACATGGGTTCATCCGGATCGCAGAGGATTATATCAGCCAAGCCAAATGATTTCAGTTTCTTGGACGGCATGTTCACTTTCAATCTGGGAAAGGGGATATACGCTACATCCTATCTTCGGGAAATACTGAAGGAAAATATGCTTAATATATGACCTTATCAGATCAGGCCGACTTTCTGAAGCTCTTTCTTGACCTTTATGACTGCCTGCTCAATCTCGCTCTCTTCCTTGGCACCGGTGCATACGACCTTTCCCGAACCAAAAAGCAGCAAAACTACCTTTGGCTCCTCTA
>JAKBLT010000040.1:0-9698 GCA_021831925.1 Thermoplasmata archaeon | reverse complement strand
AATTTCTCCTATCGTATAGTGGTCACAATCATTGCATTGATTATCTCTATCATGGTGATCTTTTCAGTGGCTTCTATTACTGTTGAGCACTCTTCTTCTATTGCAGGCGAAGGTCATTACCTCGAAGGTGATATGGTTTCACAAACCTACACTTCCGGTCATGCAGATCCCGTTAGCAATTACGCAGATAATTCACATAATCTTGTCGGCATACGGTCAGGGTACTACAATCAGAATTATATTCAAGCCACCTCTGTCAAGTATTCAGTCAATTTCACCGAAGTAGGTCTTCCACACTCCGTGACTTGGTACATTAATCTTTCCAACAACGAAAAAATGAGTTCCAACTCCACATATATTGAAACTTCCCTTGCAAACGGATCTTATAGTTTCTTTGTAGGCAGCAGCAGTTCTAACTATGCAGCAGACGGAGGGGTTTTTTCGGTAAACGGGGCGTCAAAGATACTCAATATCACATTTTTCAGAGTATATAGTGTGACTTTCACAGAAATCGGTGTCAGGTTAAACGGGACCTCATTGGGATGGGCTTGGACAGTCAACGTTACTGGTGGACCCCAGGCACTTACCTTCGGATTAGATCTTCAGTTTCATCTCCCGAATGGTACCTACAGATATGAGGCAACTTCTACCAACAGGTCCTATTATCCTGAGCAGCCAACCGGTACATTTACAGTCAACGGGACTTCTGTGTTCAAGAATATAGTCTTCAACATCGTTGCTTACAAGGTCTTGTTCACTGAAATAGGGTTGCCAGCCGGGACACCATGGCTCCTCTCTTTTAACGATACAACAAGTAATGTTAGCGGTAATTCAGTGAGTTTTGTGATGCCTAATGGCACCTATCATTATGGAATACGCACATCATCTAACTACACTTCTGCATGTGCGACGGGTCAGGTAACGGTGAATGGATCTAACCTCTTCAAGAATATTACCTTTTCGAGACTAGTTTTACACAAAGGCGTGAATATTTCTATTATACTGGAAGAAATAATATTGCCCGTCGCTGTAATAGGTTCGATAATAATATTCTTATATATCTGGAGAAAGAAATAGAGTCCTAATGTCGGGATTTAAATGATAAGAGACCGTATTTGAGGCTACCAGAGGAATTTTCAATTAACATGGTTTTCATCATTTTAAAAAATTTACTCCTTCTGCTTCTATACATTCAATCTCTATTACCGGAAGGCGAAGATGTTCGAGGGACATCCCTCGAATTTTTATATTTTCCTGAAAACTTAATGCCAGAATCATCTGGAAACAGGAATACAAAATTCGTTCAGGTTAATTCGAACGTCACTCATATTGGTGATCTTGAGCAAATAAAGGTATAATTTACTACATTCTAAATTGACAAAGTTACTTGTTGTGACATGGTATAGTTCTTCTTAATGCAGAGAACATTGTCCTATTAACTGTGATATATTCTCAATCTGTTCTACACTAAAAATGCTTGATTTTTGGCTTAATTTAATTATTTTCGAAATCTCAGCATATAACTAAAATTCGGAAACTATAATATCTATTATGTCATAGATAAATATGACTTCGCCTTTTTACTTTAAGCGTTACGATATGGTAATAGGAAAGGCAGAAAATCTGGAAGAACTTGAGAAAGAACTCGAAAGGCTGAGAATAGAAGACCCATATGCCGTCCTTTATCACATTAAAGAAGGTCATATCTCTAACTGGCTTGTCTCTATAGGCAGGAAAGAGCTTGCTGATGCCATTAAGCCAAGCATGACAATTGAGGAAACTATAAATGTTCTATCCGGACACGCGAAAATGCATAAAAGGGGGCCAAGAGGCGGACAACGTGGACCAGGAAGAAAACCTGGCCCCAAGAGAACTTTTCAAAATAGGGATTAGATCGGCTGGACCTCATTTTTAAATAATTTTGCGAAATGAAAAGTCTTCCAAGCTCAACATACAGGGTGCAGTTGAATTCAGGATTCACATTTTCTGATCTAGAAGAAGAACTGCCCTACTTCAAGAAGCTCGGCATATCCCATATTTATTTGTCGCCGATAATGGAAGCCGCTGAGGGAAGCACTCACTTCTACAATACTCATGATTTCACTTCGATAAGTTCAGTTCTTGGCGGCGAGAAAGGCTTTGAATCATTGGCTCTTGCATGCTCACGATCGGGAATCGGTTTGATCCTGGATATTGTTCCAAACCATATGTCGATCCTTAACAGGTTCATGCTGGATTACCTTGAATATGGCAGGAAGTCTCAATACCGATACTTATTCGATATCGATCTTGACGACTCAGAATATCCAGGAAAGCTTATATTACCCCTACTTGATTTTTACCCTTTCCAGGAACGAGACAGGATCAAAATTTTCGGCGGATCAGTGCTTGTAGACAATGGCAGAATTAAACTCCCCGCATCCACTTCGTGCAGTGATACCGTAAAAATTGAAGAGTGCCTCGCAGAACAAAACTATGTCCTGACACACTGGAAGGAGGCATCAAGGATTATCAACTATCGCAGATTCTTTGCTGTAAATGATCTGATTGCTATCCGCACGGAAAGAAGGAAAAACTTCGATCTCTTTCACTCAAAAGTAAAAGACCTGATTTCTAGGGGTTTTATTCAGGGCATAAGGGTTGATCATGTCGACGGACTATATGATCCGCTCACTTATCTGAGAAGGCTACGGAGGCTTTGCGGTAAGCTGCCAATCTGGGTCGAAAAGATACTTGCCAGAAATGAAAAAATAAGAAATGACTGGCCGGTAGAGGGAGATACGGGTTATGCTGCAAGGTCCAGAATCAATTCTGTCTTCGTTGATCTAGGTTCATTGGAGGCATTAAAGGATCTCTTCGGAAGAAACGGAGGGAAAAAATACGAAGGTGAAAAATACAGAATAGACTTAAAGATTGAAACTTCAAGGCATCTCTTTCATTCAGACATAAAAAAGTATTCCCGGCTTATCCAGGATAGTCTCTTATCGATAAAAGCAGCTGGTTTATCAATACAGGGGATATCGGAGGCACTGACCGCAACTATAGCATCCTTAGAACAATACAGGACATATTCAAACTACAAAATGGTGGAGAGTGAAAAGTGGCTTCACGCAGTAGACAAAGCAGACAAATACTTTCCGGAACTTTCGCAAGAATTGGCAGGCATCAGGCTTTTTGTTAAGCATGCGAGCTTGGAGCGTAAATTCTGCAACGTAATAGGAAGGTTGGAACAATTCACGGGAGCAGTCATGGCCAAATCGATGGAAGATTGCTTTTTTTACAGGTACTCTGCTTTACTTTCCACATGCCTTGTGGGAGCCATGCCGTTTGAGCAACCCTACAGCGACGCCGAAGTACATACCTTCTTTGCAAACATTCAGCAATCCGGGAAGAAACCTATGGTTACACTATCAACACACGACACCAAATTCGGCGAGGATGCAGTTGCCCGGTTCAATGCGCTAAGTGACCTATTACCTGAATGGGAAGATCTCCTGAATCGCTTTGGGGGAGTCTCTGAAATAGAGCAATATGACAAGTACAGGATTCTTCAGGTCATACTAGGCACTCTAGATGTATCCAGCCATGAATACAAGGACCGGCTAGGATCCTACATTATAAAGGCGCTGAGGGAATCGGGGGAAAATACGAACTGGGAATATCCTTCTACTCATTACGAACAAAAATGCCTGGAGTTTGCTGGAAGGTCTGTTGTTGAGATTGAGGATCACTGGAAGGATCTGTTGCATAAGATTCGATTCCTTGGAGGCTTGAACAGCCTTTCTCAGACAGTTCTCAAGTTCATGGTTCCTGGGGTACCTGATACATATCAGGGTAGTGAATCCATGAATCTCTCATTCGTGGACCCTGACAACAGGAGACCAGTCAATTTCAAATATTTGTTTAAAAGGCTACAAGGATTATCATTGAAGAGACCGTCCTTAAATGAGGAAAGCGTTCTTAGCGGCGATCTGAAGATTTGGCTAACCTCGAGGCTGCTTTCAGTTAGGTCGGACTTCTTGGCTCATCTTTATAAGGGCAGGTATGTCCCCCTTCAATTTACCGGGAAAAATAGAGACAAAATCTTTGGTTTCTTTTATTCGCTTGAAAACAGTCATATTATAATATTGGTGGGCAGGCATCTTGATTCAATGATTTCAGACCATACATACAAGCCGGAATTCTGGAATGGGACCAGTGTAAGAGGCTTGCCAGGCCTAAAGGGGAATATCAGGAACCTGATCACTGGGGAAAGCGTTTCCAGTTTCCTCCTTGAAGATGTATTGAATGAATATCCATTCGCGGTTCTGGTGGCAACATAGAATGAAGGATCATAGAAATCTAGGAGCATATTTCGATGGAGAAAACTTCAACATTACCGTCTGGGCACCATTACGTGACCAAATTCTCTATAAACCAGTCAAAGGAAGAGAAACTGAAATGGATAAAAAAGGAGAATACTTCTTCCTCAAGCTTGATGAAAGCGTTGATGGTGATCTATATACGCTCGATATCGATGGAACAATTCTTGCAGATCCGCTGTCAAGGTTCCAGCCAACAGGTGTGGCAGGGCCATCGATGCTTGTTAACACCTCTAAATGCAAATGGTCAGCCGCCAGGTGGGAAGATCATCCGGTTGATGATCATATCATTTACGAAATGCACATCGGGACCTTCTCTCCTGAGGGGACTTATAGGGGGGCAGAGAATAAGCTGCAATACTTGAAGGATCTTGGAGTCACTGCACTTGAGATCATGCCGCTTTCCCAGTCCTACGGATCAAGGAACTGGGGCTATGATGGTGTCTTTCCTTTTGCACCTTCTTACTCATACGGCACACCTTCAGATCTTGCCCATTTCATCGATAAGTGTCATATGCTGGGACTGTCCTGTTTCCTTGATATTGTCTATAATCACCTTGGGCCGATCGGGAATGTTTTCCCGTCTTTTGCGCCATACTTCTCAAACAAATATTCAACCCCCTGGGGCCAGGCAGTCAATCTGGATGGGGCATATTCAGGAGGCGTGAGGGAAATGCTTCTTGCAAACTTAAGCTACTGGATTGAGGATTTTCACTTCGATGGGTTCAGGATGGACTCCACCCAGAACATATATGATTCTTCACCCAGACACTTTCTTTCGGAAGTCACTGCCCACGTACAGTCTCTTTCATCCAGACTGGGCAGAAAGGTAGTGATGATAGCAGAATCTGACAAGAATGATGCCTCGATCATAAGGCCAGCAGAAAAATGTGGTCTTGGATTCGATGCAGAATGGGCAGACGACTTACATCACGCCTTCCATTCATACACAACTGGGGAAAGAACGGGTTACTACCTGGATTACGGCAATCTATCAGACATTGCATATGTACTGGAACATGGCTACCTTTATGACGGAAAATATTCAAACTATCTGAAGGCTGTTCGTGGTACTGACTTCTCTGGAGAGAAGCCATCTTCTCTCGTGGTTGCCCTGCAGAATCATGATCAGATAGGCAACCGAGCTCTTGGAGAAAGAATTGCGTCCCTGGTTTCGTTCGAGAATCTGAAACTTGGAGCATCAGTTTTCCTTTTGGCACCATTTACACCGATGATCTTCATGGGAGAGGAATACGGGGAAACCTCTCCTTTCTGGTTTTTTATGCAGACAGACGATAGAAAATTTGCAGAGAATGTCAACATGGGCAGAAAAAGGGAATTCAAGGACTTCGACTGGCCGGACAAGATTAGAGATCCCAGCAGCATTGATGCCTTCCTTGAATCCAAGCTTCAATGGAAAGATAACACGCAAAACCGCTGCATCCTCGCACTCTACAGGGATCTTATCCAGGCTAGAAAAGATTTCATACAGAGATCAGACAGGCTTGGATGGAAAGTTTCATCAGATGGAAATATCATAAGAATATTCTATCCAAAGACTCGGCTTGGTGTACTTCACAATTTTGGATCTGTACCTATTGAAGTATCAGGCAGTGTGATACTCAATACATCCTCCGAAAAATACGGGGGATCAAATACCAATCCGAGAATTATAGCGGAGCCAGGGTCTGTATTAACGCTTCAATCATAAAATAGACCTTAAAACCGCCGACGAATCCGGAGGCAAAGTTATTCGCCTATCCCCAAATTTCCTTGGGAGTGAATCCAGTGCATCAAAAGAATTGATGATCATCTCCCATTTATCTTGAATAGCCTCCGAAATTGAAAAGTCAACCCAATTTTTACTGGCATTAAAGAATAAAAGTATGCTGGGCGAGACTGCTTTGTCTGGATGTGATTCAGAGTCAAGTCCTGAGATATACACCGATAAAGCCTTGAAATTTGGATCAGTCCATTCAGAATAACCTACCACTTTACCACTGGGATTGAACCAGTGCACATCCTTAGTTCCAGTTTCCGCTATAATATCACCCGAGAAGAACTCTTTTCTTCTCAAACAGGGGGTCGTCATCCTGAGAGATATTAACCTTTTCAGGAAAGACCTGATCTCCTCAGCATTGCCCTTATTAGACCAGTTATACCAGTTAAGTTCGCTGTCCTGGCAGTAGGCATTGTTATTTCCCTTCTGTGTTCTTAAAATTTCGTCTCCTCCTAATATCATCGGTGCCCCCTGTGATACCATGAGCGTGGTAAGAAGGTTCTTGATTCTTTTGATCCTTTTCCGTGTGATCTCCGGATCGCCCGTTTCGCCTTCGACACCGAAATTTTCACTGTAATTCTCGTTTGTTCCGTCTGAGTTGTTTTCATGGTTCATTTCATTATGCTTGTTCACATAAGACACAAGATCAAGAATAGTGAAACCATCATGCGAAGTAACATAATTGATGCTGGCGTGTGGCTTCCTGTCAGAATTCTCATAAAGGTCCGGCGATCCTGAAAGTCGCGTTGCAAATTCCCCGGTCAGGCCATCATCCCCTCGCCAGAATCTGCGGACACAATCCCTGTATTTACCATTCCATTCCGCCCATTTTACCGGAAAATTACCGACCTGGTAACCACCGGGTCCAACATCCCATGGTTCAGCTATCAGCTTGACCTTCGAAATAACAGGATCCTGATGAATCACGTCAAAGAAAGCTGATAATCGATCTACGGCATAAAACTGTCTTGCAAGGGTGGAAGCAAGATCAAACCTGAAGCCGTCAACGTGCATCTCTGTCACCCAGTAGCGCAGGCTGTCCATTATGAGCTGCAGGACCTGAGGATGCCTGACGTTAAGGCTATTGCCTGTTCCGGTGAAGTCATTGTAAAACCTAGGGTTTTCCTCATTCAGTCGATAGTAGACTGAATTATCAAGCCCCCTGAACGAAATAGTCGGGCCTAAGTGATTACCCTCTGCTGTATGATTGTAGACGACATCCATAATGACTTCTATGCCGCTCCCATGGAGGTTCTTTACCATCTGCTTGAACTCTGTAACCTGCCTCAAAGATGTGTCCTGCGAAGAAAATCTTATATCCGGGGCAAAAAAACCGATTGTATTATATCCCCAGTAATTGTTGAGACCGCTGTCCACCAGCATCTTGTTATCAATTCTATGCTGTACAGGCATAATCTCAACCGCAGTTATTCCCAGGTCATGAAAATAATCGATCATCTTCTCAGAGCTCAGGCCCAGATATGTGCCCCTCAGTTCTCCTGGCAGAGCCTCCTTCAAGAAAGTTAAGCCTTTCACGTGTGTTTCATAAATAATTGTTTCTGACCAGGGGGTATTTGGTCTCTGAACATCATCCCACTCAAATGCATCATCAACAACTGCACATTTCGGAATGTTTGAAGTATCCTCCACATCGCTGAAAGAAAGATCTTCCAGCTGATCCCCCATCTTGTATCCAAAAATGGCATCACTCCAGTTGATCTTCCCACCGATAGATTTGGCATAAGGATCAATAAGAAGCTTGTTTTTGTTGAATCTTAATCCCTTTTCTGGCTTGTAAGCTCCAAATGCCCTGTATCCGTATAGGGACCCACTCTTTAAGCCAGGCACAAGCACATGCCATACATGTGCGGATTTCTCTTCCAGTTCAATTACTTCATACGGGGTTGAGTCGTAGACAGATTTGAACAGTTCAAGATTTATCTGTTCCGCGTTTTCTGAAAAAACTGCAAAATTGACACCCTCATCTGTAATAGTGGCGCCGAGAGGATATGGTCTCCCAGGTTTCAGTTCAGACATTATCGATTCGTAATTGCATGCTCAATATGAACTTAAGTTAATACTGGAACATTTGTATTGCGTATTCACGAATGCTTTGTTTCTTCTGATATGCATTTAAATGAAAGTTTTTGCATTTTTGCCGCACTTGACAGGATATAATTGCGACGTGGAAACAACCCTTTTAGCCGACTTCAATATTTCGAGAAGTCTTATACAATTTTCCTGATATTATGATATATCGGTGGGTAATCCCAATGCACTTGACGTCATGGACCAAAGATTTTCCTGGAGTTTTTCATCATAAGAAATCGGCGACGTCTGAATGGGTTTAAGTCTAGAATAGCAATTCCCGTTCAGATCCTCGCTTGTTTCATAAGTTGAGAGATAAACAAGTGTCTTGGCGGCTTCATGGGCACTTATCTGGAAAGGTTTCATCACCCTGAAAGATGCCGAGAGAAGACTGCTTCCGCTGTTTCTGCCCAGATTCGTAGAAACAAAACCAGGTTCTACAAGGATCGATGAATTACCGGTCCCCTTTAACCTTCTGGCGAGCGAATAAGTAAACATTGTTATCATAAGCTTAGATGTTGCATAGGCCTTCATCGCTCTATATTTCCCAGGAAACTTGAAATCAAACCCGGATCTTCCGCTTTTGTGAACAGATGAACCAACGTTGATGATTTTTGTAGAACCCGACTTTCTGATATTGGACAACAGGAGGCGGGTAAGCAGAAAAGGTGATAGGTAGTTCAGTGCAATGGTGCTTTCGAAACCATCTTCTGTTAACGCATACCTGCTGAATATTCCTCCTGCGTCATTAATCAAGATGTCAATTGGGCTGTTACTTGCAACAATACTGTCCGCCAATCTCCTAACAGCATACATTGAGGAAAGATCTGCCAATAGATAGCGTATGTTTTTGTTATTCGTAGATGAGATAATTTCATTTGTGACGGCTTCGCACTTTTCTTTAGATCGTCCTATTATCGTAACGTCCGCATGAAGTCTGGCGAGCCCAGTTACCGTCTCTTTTCCTATTCCAGAGGTTCCCCCAGTAACAATACATGTTTTTCCAACGAGACTTTGCAAAAGAGTCTGATTATCGCCCATCATACACTTATAGCTGTCGAAAGCTATTATATCCTTTTCCTTAGCCCCAGATCTCAGGAAGCAGGTCAGTATGCTAAGATGATATGATCCAAGGCATCATGCCTGAAAAAAGGTAATTTGACACCCGGATGCAACTGTACTCTGACATCCCGCAACGTAGACGAAATCGATTTCTCGTAGAACCTAAAAGATGGCATTCATAACTTATGTAACAACGTTCTATTGGAAAAGTACTAGTCTTTCTTCGTAGTCGTATTATGACAAAACCTGTGAGAATATCTAGCGCAGCATATGAAGCACTGGCCAAAGTCAAAAAGAATAAGCTGTCGTTTTCAGACGTTGTTTTGAGTCTAATAGAGAACTCCATCAAGAGACCGGGTTTCCATAAATTCATCGGTGATCCTAAGGCACCAGCAAATGAATTGGAG
>JAKBLT010000039.1:0-9786 GCA_021831925.1 Thermoplasmata archaeon | reverse complement strand
TTGGATCTCTAAACTACTTAATCAGTCGCATTCCGGATTCTATGGAAGAATGCAATTTATTGTTGAGGATGATCTTTATTAATACTTCGACGCTTTCAACAAAGTCAACAAGAGATGAGATAATGGCTAAAGCTACGTTCGAAATAGGAGATGTAGAAAAACATCGTTTTGCAGTCAAATGGAGCTTGTTCATGAAACATCTCACAATAGAACTGGATGGGGAAAAAGTAACAGACGAGTTCCACTATTCCCCTGTACCCAAGAAGTATCATTTCGACGTGGGTAACACCGAAAAACATCAGGTCGAAATAAGTGCAGGCGGGTTCTCGGCCATTAAAGTTTTTGTAGACGGTAAAACTCTTGAATTAAGTTGATAACACCCCGATTATAAGGATTGCTCTGATCTGTTAAAGAAGGCTCCGCCAGATAGAACTGTCCACGGATAAACTGAGAGGAAAGAGTCTCTCAAAATTTAGTATGTGTCAATGAAAAACACATCAAACCAATGTTTGATTCGTACCGCTCTTTATACCTGTATCTATGAGATATATTGGACTTTAGGAAATCCCCATTCTTATTTGCCTTTATATCCGGTCATTCTATTCGTGGAAAAGACAAAAATCCTCGTTCATAGGAAAATGTAGACTTTTATAATATCAAACAAATGTGCCTCCTGTAACAAAGCGGAGGTTTCGAGCTACGTTAAAGGCGATGGATTTGGGGTCAAACAGTTTTACTGTTTAATTGGTATCCTTGTAATTTCCTTGATTCCATCAAAGTCTGCATCGTCAGTTGTTCAATTGCGCATGAAAGGTGAATTGAATCTCGTGGTTTCAAATTATATTTTTCCCGGATAACCTGGCTCCTCCTAATTATCTCATCATCTACCGGTATAAATCTTAATAATGGAAAATTAAGGAATCTCTTACCCACCTCAAATGAATCTGTTTTCCCAAAGGTCCTTTCTACTACATAACTGACCTAATTCCAAGTTAAGGTTGATGTATAAGTTTGAATATTTTTTCCCCCAATCTCCGCTAGGATTTCCCTGGCCGTTTCAGATTCTTTTATATCATTGTAAAGAACTGGATATAGGAATACATTGGAATCATTGTAGAATGTTCCTTTCATATTGTTCCTCGGTTATCTTCTTGATATCCGCTCTTTTGGTAAGCTTCTTTGAATAAGTTGCGCAATAATAATCCACATATGTCACAGAAGCAGGTTTGAGCTTTTTTATTATAACTGAATCATCAACGGTATCTACAATTACCTCTGAATATTCCTTGATTCCAATTTTATCTCTGATATCTTTTGGTATGAATATCTGGCACTTTGGTCCAACTGTTGTCTTCTTTTCCATATATATGTTATATGTATAACATACATTTATACCCTATCCATAAGTTGTGTTTGATTTGGTTTCCCCCTTTAAAGCTGTTCTTTGTCCATGAATAATAATTCACATTTGTTATGTAAACACTCATTTACTGCGTTTAGACAAAATATTGAGTGGCCTCCATAAAATTTAACTTTCATATTCGTATTATATGTATTACAAGCTTGATAGATATGCCAAAACCCAGAAGAAGTTTGAGCATTAGTAGAAAAGGTTTCTATCTCTACGACTACCACATAGAGAAAATTTATGAAAGTGAAATCAAAAAATGCGGAAATGGCGCCTATGTAAGTATTCCGAAAGCCTTCGTAGGAAGGAAGGCATATATTGTCATACGAGACACAGAAAGCCCTTTTGACTGACTTGTTCGAATTAGAGGGGATAGATTAGATTTGTTGGGAATCTTAATGATAAACTATATTATTCATACTTCCAAAGTGTTATGGTGAGCTTCTGGTGTATTCATAGAGACATTCTAAGTTGAGTTTTATGTCCAACGTCCAAAAAAATTACTGTATATCAAAATGCTTAGCGAGGTCCGATATCTTGCCTCTCATCTAAACATAGTCCTTTGACTCTATTAGCTTAGAGTCTTCAAGTTTGTGTGCCATCTCTATCAACTTTGGCTCAATGGTGCTCCACTCCTTTCGGTTCTCTTGCCTCAATTCCTTTTGAGGTTGAGACTCCTCTGTCTTGGCTTTTTCTTTTGCTGCCATATGAAATAATACCCATTTGGTATTTAAACCGTAATTTAACCTGGTGGGACAAACTATTGAGAAGTTTACGGAATTTTCCCTTCCTTCCATAAATAATCTTAAATAAAATTATTAACTGTATTTATTTTCAACCCTCATATGCCTGTATTTCCGGTCAATCAATTCGTGGAAAGGAGAGAGAATCGATAGAGGCAGACACAATACTCATGCAGGTATATCCTCCAAGGTCATTGAGATCTGGTTGGTAACAGGTTTAGAAAGTCCTTTAAGAGCAATCATGAAGTTAAATGTGTAAGGTTGGTAGAGATAGAAGGGCGAGATGAGAATTGGATGTAATATACTATAATCTACTTGAGTTATAAACGAGAAATAATAGGTGGTATTTTTCCCGAGCCCGGTGTCATTAGTAAGTGCGTAATCATTTGTTAGATTGAGAATCGGATCATCTTGTAAGTACCAGGATGATGGACTGGACCCTGTAAAAGTCACATTTCCATAAGTATCGTTTTTTTGAAAATTATATAAGGGCGAGCTTGTAAGGGTAACTTTTGCCCAGTCCTTGGAATACTTCGGGGGAGGAAAGTTCGCTCTATAAAACCACATTGAAAGATTTAACGCTTTCGATGGCATTGTTCCATTAGTGGTCACTGATATTGATGACGGATGAAGGTTTGAAGTAAAGTTGCCTGACATTAACAAATAGAAATTATAACATACACTCGGTCCTAATAGTCGGTTAAAAAAAGAATCAGTCCACAATGAGAAAGAAAAGCTTGAGTTTAGATGACTGTTATCAGATATTATGCTTGTTGTATTTAACACAGGAGCAAGACAACAATATGTGTAGTTGTAATTAGCTGGAGGTGTGAAGCTGTGTGTCCATGAATACGATGCATCAGATGAGCCTGAATTGACATTAACGGGTGTAAAGTTGTAAAGGATTTGACCTTCGTATAAGGAGATCGGTACCGCAACTATGATCACAGCGATGACAGAGAATACGATCTTCCTGTTACTCTTCTGGATCATCTGAAATAACAATCCATGACTGTATAAAAATTTAACCCCATCATAAAATACCCTCAGCATAAATGCGGCTTTACTCCTTCACATTCAAAATAGATAAAAGCAAAAGGGCAATAATTATATGTTGAGTAATTTCACGTTTTAAGACATACTATTGAGAAGTTCACGGAATTTCCCCTTCTATCCATCAAATAAACTTAAATAAAATTATTAACTGAATTTATTTTCTATCCTCATTTGCCTTCATATCCGGTCATTCAATTCGTGGAAAGGATAAAGTTCTTCGTTAAAGGAAAAATGTAGACTTTTAAAATATCAAACAAATATAACCCTAGAACAAAGCGGGGGCTTCGAGCTAGGTCAAGGGTGATGGATTTAGGTCAAACCGCTTCATAGTTTGGCAGGTAACCTTTAGATCTCTTTTAGATCATCAGAATCTGTGTTACCTGATATAATTTCAGAAATATTTCGTTCGATTGCACAATACAGATTAATCGAATCCCGTGGTTTCAGATTGTATTTTTCATGGATAATTTGGCTTCTCCTGATTATCTCGTCGTCCACTTGTATGAATCGTAAGAATGGAAAATTAATGAAATTCTTACCCACCTATCAGTTTCACAACTGATCCAACCAATCCTTGTTCTAATTCTTCATATGCCTTAAATATTTCTTATATTCCATATGAGAGCAGTTATAATCTGATTTACAGAATTGAGATAAATCGAATTGTTGAGTATAGGCCATATTATGTAGAAGGAAGGCCAGTCTTCATATCGACGCCTTCGAATATCCTTATACTTGATTTTGAAGAAAATGACCTATTGTAAGGTATTTTCTTTGTAAAGTGGCAATTTAGTGCGAAATCTAATCGTAAATTTAAATTCAAACGTTTTTGCCATTACTTACGATCATCATCAATAAATTGCCTTAAGAATCGATTCAATTTTCTTTTATACAATAATATTGATATACACGATGAAGATAAAATTGCATAACTATGGTGTGAGAATGCAATTAGCAGAAAAAGTGACGATTAATTACCACAGCCCCAGAATATTTTACAGATTAACTTCTTCATTCCAGAACCGGAAAACTCAGATAAAGGTAGGCATAATTCTTCTGCTACTAGGAGTTATATTCTTCATCCTGGGAATAAGGCAAATCTCTGCTTTTGAGCAGCTTTACTTTTATTGGAGTTTCACCTACGTAAATCCACTCGCCAATCTTACACCCGGCTTTTATCCCGGATTTCCTTTAGTTGTAAGAACGTATGAAATTCTCATTCCGTGGGTTCTGATGGGGATTGTTTCTTTTGTGTTTGGATTACTCTTTGTGGCTAAAGGTATTCGAAAATACCGGTTCGGAAGAAAGAGAGAATAGAAATTTCAAAGAATTGCTAGAGTCTTAAAAAGATCAATTTGGACAAACCATCACAAAATCTCCTTACAAATTTACTTTCAAACCTTATTTACCGTTATTTACGATTATTCACTGAAAATATTGCTTGGAAAGTTAGTCCTATTTTCTCCCCAAATTCAAATTGAGAGAAAGATCATTTTCTCATCCTTCAACAAAATTTAGTATCTTTCATATATTGCCGGTTAATCCCTTATTACCGGGCGGAGATTGCCGAGCCAGGTCAAAGGTGATGGATTTAGGGTCCATTCCCGTAGGGGTTCGCCGGTTCGAATCCGGCTCTCCGCATTTCGAGCTTCACATATTCAGAATTTACCTTATTTTAAACAATACTGTATATACTCAGATCGGAACTTCAAATGATTTCTGTGCTTTTGAAGTAGATTTTAATTTCCGTTATCTGACTTGGAGGAAACTGATAAATGTGTGCTCGGCTTTGAGGCATAATCCATCATATGTGTTGTTATGAGTTTCCATGAAGTCTTATTGGCTCGTCTTGAGTCGCTTATCTTAGCTCCCTGTGGCTATGCACATCTTTAATTCTTGTTTGTATCTCCATTTCGACTCAACAGAAGTATCGATTCTGGACTATGAGGTTTATCTCGCGCCTATAGGTGTCCAAAGTTACATAAAACACCATAAACTTCGCTCTCTATTGAGTTTCATTTTCTATACAAACCATTAAAATAAACTATAAGCGGGAATATTTATTACTCCACATCCTATTAATAAGTTGATAAAGCTGAAACAGGATGAATTTATCGATAAGAACAGGGAAGCATGGAATGAAGTCACACCCATACATGTTAGTCACAGAAAAGAAGAAGCCAAATTTTTTCAACGGGGCGGAAGCACCCTCGATCATTTTGAATTAAAACTTCTACCAGATCTTCGAGAAAAAAAGGTAGGTCATCTCTGCTGCAATTGTGGTCAAGATACACTTTCTCTTGCTAATTTAGGTGCAAAGTGTGTAGGTTTTGATTTCTCCGGTGCAGCTATAAGTGAGGCGAGGCGTCTATCAGCAGATTCCGGTATCAAGGTAGAGTTTGTCGAGAGTAACGTCTTAGATATTCCGCACGAATATTACAAGAAGTTTGATCTGATATACATTAGCAAAGGGGTTCTTGTCTGGTTTCCAGAAATCAAGCAGCTTATCAAGTCTGCCTCCAATCTTCTCCATAAGGGAGGAAAACTCTTTCTCTATGACCAACACCCCTTTACCCATCTTTTTGATTCTGATCATGATGGGGATTTAGTTGTAAAATTCGACTATTTCAAAGAGAGCCCAAACGAATATAAGGGCCTGGATTACGTGGGTGGAACTGAATATGACGCCCTACCAAATTATCAGTTCATGGTTAGATTAAGTGATGTTCTGAATGGAATTTCCGAAAGTGGAATGAAACTTGATCTGTTCAAAGAATACGACCATTCTATGTTTCAACAGTTCCCTGGAATGATAAAATGCGATGATGGATTGTTTAGATTCCCAAAGGAACATGGCAAAACAAATATCCCAATGATGATGGCTTTGATGGCAACGTTAATCTAGCCATACGAATAAATGCAAGTCTAACCTTCTGGCCTTAGTTAACGGAAAATATTACTCTTTGTCATTCCGGAATTTTCTAAAATGAATAGAAAACAAGGGACACGAAACGAGAAGGATCGTAATCCTTGTTTATTCTACATACCAATCTCAAACCTACTCAAAGCGAGTTTATATGTTCGGAAACGTAAAAAGGATCAATGTTCAATTGTTTGAATGTTAATCTTGAACTTATGTTATCTCAATGATTGAAGAAACATCATATTACTTCACATGTCTCCATAGTTATAGGATATTCGAAAAATCCTCACCATTGAGTCATCCAGGCAGTAAAAAAGCCTTTAGTCAAGGGTTATTGATACTGTTTAGCAGATGTAAAATAATGAAAGTAAGAAATTCATTAAATGATGGTAAGAACATTTTGCTTAAATTGAGCAAAATTACTTCTAAAGATCAATCACCATACCGGTAGAGATAAGAAAAGCATTGAATTTAGGGCCTTTAAGTTGTGCAGTTATTCATTGAAATAGCTGCTTTTGCTGCGGTTATCCGGTCAAGGACAGGAATGAGGCTTCACGACTGCTGGTATTGGCCACTTCAATATATCAATAAGCTGATTACTTTATAACAAACGATGGAAATTTTCCTGAATCCTATCAGGGAATGAATTCCTTGAATTCATCGGAACTTGCAAAACTCCTTTAAATGGAAAGATGTAATTTTTCAGAAGAGGCTATGGCCATCTTTAGTTCTCTTTCTCAATGCGAGAAAATAGAAGCTTACAGGGCGCATGATATTATATAATCCTAGTTGGATTAGAAAGGGGTCCAAGTCTTATTTTGAGGTAATATGCAAAGATTGTTCATTTGAAAGTAACCTGGAAATATATTTGAACTAAGTTTCACTAACTAAAAGCTGTCAATTGCAACACTTCTTTAAAAAAAAGGTCATTTTATCATATATCGTGGTTGTGCTAATGTCAGCCACGGCAATAGTAGGAGCAATCTCAGCTCAGGATTCTGCGGGCCTTAGTATAAAAGCATCAGGAGGCACATTCAATCAGTATACGGGTACAAACTTTTTCGGACCTTTGCAGAAAATTACTGATTATGCAAAAGGGTGCATAGCTCCTCTTGTTAATTTGAATGGCACAGGTCATCAATACAATGGTACAGTGAATGTTGTAATAGGACTCAAACCGAGCAATGAGACTTTGCTCAATCAATTTCTTTCTGCTTTAAACAATCCCTCATCTCCATTGTATCATAAATATCTCACGAGAGAACAGTTCGACTTAATGTTCGGTGGTTCTATGCCTGTATATAAGGATCTGGCAGCATATCTGCACCAGAACGGAGTTACGGACTTGACCGAATTCTCTGACAGGATGGAGATTTCGTTCACTGCCTCCTCCAGCCAGATAAATAACATATTCGGAATTTCTTTATCAAGCCTGAATTCCCCTATCGGATCTTATTTTGGCCCAACGGGGGTCCCGGCCCTGCCTGCTGAAATAGCTGGTTCTGTGTCTGGCATCGCGGGATTGTCCAACTATTCGGTACTGATGAATGAATACTCACCACTTGCTCTTCAAAAGGAACAGGTATTGCCTGTCCCCGGACAAAATGTCACGGTGAACGGTTACCCGATCCCGGTTAACTCAACTGGTGCTCAGTATCTTTACGGATCTGATATGCAGATAGCAATGCAGGAAAATACGCTGTTTGACCAATTCGGATATCCAACAAACATGGTGGAGGCGACCATACTCTGGAGTGGTGAATATACCGGATCTACAAAACAAATAACATCAACTGGAGGGTTAATCTCACAAAATACATACGTGGGGCCGTTCGTGCCTTCAGATATATACTCTTACTATAACGAAACACTCCCCCCCGGCGAACCGCATAGCAAGATCTACGCATACCCAATCAACGGTGCTCCTCTTCCCGGTATCAGGGCTTCATATGACTCGACCGGAGCATATATAGAGAACACCCTGGACCTGGAAATGCTTGGAAGCACTGCTCCCGGATCCTCAATCTACAACGTATACGGAAACAATTCATCCACCGTGAACCTCGTCGATGCCTTCAGCTCCATCCTGAACCCACTTCCCGCATATTCAGCACTTGACAATGTTTCCGTAATATCCAACTCATGGGGAGGCACAGACGGCAACTGCACAATATGGTATAACGATCTTCAGGAGGCGAATGCCAGAGGAATAACAGTTCTTGCTTCCAGCGGTGACGATGCAGACAGTTCTTCAAGCTCAGAGTACATAGGATCCAATGTAAGCTTTCCCGCTTCAATGGCCTACAATAACTTTGGCATGGTGGCTGTCGGCGGTGTTTCTGTAACACTCAACAAGTCCCTTCAGATTTCATCTGAGACAAACTGGTATGAACCCGGATCAATCACAAATCTTTCAACCGTGGTTGGAACAACTTCCGGAATATCCAGCGTGTTTCCGGAACCAGACTGGCAGGCGAATTCCTCCGCCAACTCTCTAATACAGGGACAGGGAAGAGGAGTCCCAGATATTTCTGCCCTTGCAAACAATACAATAATGACAATCACTGTGAGCGGGTTCACTTATGATGCAACCAACGCTTCTCAGGGTTACCCCTTCGAGGCTGTTGCCGGCACCAGCATAGCCTCTCCTCTGCTGGGTGGTGTAATAGCGGAAATTGATCATTCAATAGAGAGACAGGGCACGCCACCACTGGGATTCCTGGATCCGACTCTTTACAGCATTGGCAATGCAGAGTATAATCCTATCTTGTACACACCGGGCATCGGTCATTACGGATCTTCAGCCTATAATACCTCCTTAGCGGACAGGCCTTACAGGCCAGTGCTATTCGGCCAGAACACGCTGTACACGGATAGATACGGTTACAGCCTCCTGAATGGATGGGGCACTATTAACGCTTATAATTTCACATCATTTGTGATAAACGACAACTTCACAATTATGTCGGGCGTTCTGGACGGGGTTACCGATATAGTGAACCTTTCAAACATCAACGCAACCTCATATCTTGCGGATGGAACAATCTTCAGCAGCTTTAATGCGTCAATACAGCAGGCCTTCTTCTTGGCTTCGAGCCTGGGAACACCTGCATTCTTTGTGCAGGCGATCATACAGATATCTGGGATAAATGAAACAGGATTTGCGGGGAACTTTTCATTGCAGATCGAAACTCCATACATGGGCTTCTATCCTGGTCTCGCAAGATATGAGTACAAGTCCGTATCCATTTTTATTCCATGGGCATCTGCATTTAATATAACATCAATGCTTGACGCAACGCCCGGTTATCTGGGCAGCAGCATAACTTCACGCATTGGATCAGATATACTCTCTATGCCTGTTCCGGGGGCTTCTTACATCATAGGCAGGCTTCACTATGATTATTTTTATGGTGATTCCGTAGTCTCGATAGGACCGAACGGGCAAACAGGAATTCCGGGAACCTTCTCCCCACAGTTCCTGGTGACTGGAGCACTGGCCGCAAAAGCAGGTGTTTTTGGTCCTGGAACTGGAGGAAGCGTTGTTCCAATGCTATTGCCGTTCAAAATGCACACATGGGTTGCCCCTGACAGCAGTGTCATAGTTCTGCAGACAACTCAGTCTGGATCGATAGGCGCCAATATAGCTTATTCTC